>VBNH01000067.1 GCA_005878095.1 Gammaproteobacteria bacterium
GATCTGATCCGCCACCGCCTGCGCACCGAGCGCTCGGTGGAGCGCATCTGCGAGCACAGCGTGCAGAGCGAGCTCGGCGAGTTCCGTCTGTATGCCTACCGGGACCGCGCCAGCCTCGAGGTGCACGTGGCGCTCGCCCGCGGGCGGCTCGACGGCCCGCAGACTCCGCTGGTGCGCGTGCACCTCGCCGACACCCTGCGCGACCTGTTCGGCATACAGGGGGCGACGCGCGCGTGGACGCTGCGGGCGGCCCTGCAGCGCATCGCCGAGGCGGGCGACGGCGTGGTCATCGTGCTGCGCCAGCAGGAGTCTGCCCGCGAGCTCACCGATTCGCTGCGCACGCTCGCCCCCGCCGCGGCGGCACCGGAGGCGGCTCAGGCGCGCGCCGAGGGCGCGGTGCTGCGCACCTTCGGCGTCGGGGCGCAGATTCTCAAGGACCTCGGCGTGCAGCGCATGCGGGTGCTGTCGGCGCCGAAACAGATGCACGGCCTCTCCGCCTTCGGCCTGGAGGTCGAGGGTTACGTCGGGGAAGAGGGGTGACGGCCGCGCAGCTCATCGAGGGTGAAGTGAGTGCCCGCGGGCGCAAGATCGCGATCGTGGCGGCGCGCTTCAACGATGTCATCGTGACGAGTCTGCTCAAGGGCGCCACGGGCGCATGGCTCGAGCGCGGCGGCGCGGCCGCAGATCTTCAGGTGGTGCGCGTGCCGGGCGCGTTCGAGCTGCCGGTGGTGGCGCGCAAGCTGGCCGGCAGCGGCCGTTACGATGCCCTCGTGGCCCTCGGGTGCGTGATCCGCGGCGACACACCGCACTTCGATTATGTCGCCGGTGAATGCGCGCGGGGACTTCAGCTCGCCAGCCTCGAGACCGGCGTGCCGATCGCCTTCGGCGTGCTGACCGTGAACTCGCTCGAGCAGGCGCTCGAACGGGCCGCGACCACGGCCGGAAACAAGGGCGGCGAGGCGATGCAATGCGCGCTCGAGATGGCCGGCCTGATGGCGCGCCTGTGAGGGGTGCGCGCCGATGAGCGCACCGCGGGCCCGCGAGCACCATGGCACGCGCACCGTGGCGCGCAAGCTGGCGCTGCAGGCGCTGTATCGCTGGCAGCTGAACGCCTGCCCGTGGCAGGAGCTGCTGCAGGAGTTCGGCGAGGCCGAGGACATGCCGCGCGCCGACCGCGAGTATTTCCGCGCGCTGATCGAGGGCGTATGGCGCACACGCCTGGAGCTCGACACCCAGCTCGCCTCGCTCGCCGACCGCGAACCGCGGCTCCTCGATCCGATCGAGCACGCCATCCTGCTCATCGGCCTGTACGAGCTCAGCGCCCGCCGGGAGGTGCCGTACCGCGTCGCCATCAACGAGGCGGTGGGACTTGCACGGCGCTTTGGCGCAACCGACGGACACAAGTTCGTGAACGCCGTGCTGGATCGCGCCGCGCGCCTGTTGCGGCCGGCTGAGCACTAAGGCGGGCAGGCGCACATGCCGCTGTCGGAATCCGCGCTGATCGAGCGGTACTTCCGCACCTGCGGAGCGCAGCGTCCCGACGTGCTCGCCGGCATAGGTGACGACGCCGCGCTGCTCGCCGTCGCCCCCGACGCCGAGCTCGTCGCGGCAACCGATACGCTGGTCGCCGGCGTGCACTTCCCCGCCGGTTCGCCGCCGGCGTCCATCGGCCACCGCTCGCTCGCCGTGAACCTCAGCGACCTGGCGGCGATGGGGGCCCGCCCGGCGTGGGCGCTGCTCGCGCTCACGCTGCCGGATGCCGACGAGGGCTGGCTGGCGGAGTTTGCGGCGGGCTTCAGCGCGCTGGCGCGCGCGCACGAGGTGGCGCTGGTCGGCGGAGACACGACGCGCGGACCCTTGTGCGTGACGGTGCAGTTGCTCGGACACGTGCCGCGGGGTGAGGCGCTGCGCCGCTGCGGCGCTCGCGCCGGGGATGTGCTGTTCGTCTCCGGCACACCGGGGGATGCGGCCGCGGGACTGGCTCTCGAGCAGGGGCGCCTGCACGCGAGCGCCGCGGCGCTTGCGTACCTGCGCGAGCGCTTCCTGCGGCCGACGCCGCGCATCGCTCTCGGGCAGCGGCTGCGCCGCCACGCCAGCGCCTGCATCGACGTGTCCGACGGACTGCTCGGGGACGCCGGCAAGCTCGCGGACGCGAGCCGCGCCGGGGTCGAGATCTCCTTCGGCGCCGTGCCGGTGTCCGAGACGCTGCTGCGCACGCTCGGGGAGGAGCGCGCGCGCGAGCTGGCGCTCACCGGCGGGGACGACTACGAGCTGTGCTTCGCGGTGCATGCGGAGAACCTGCCGGCACTGCTCGCGGAGCTGCCCCCGCACAGCTGGGGTTACAGCCGCATCGGCGCGCTGCGCTCCGCCCCGGGCGCGGTGGTGGTGCGCGACGGTACTGTGATGGAGTTCTCGCATTCCGGTTATCAGCATTTCCCCTGAAGCGGCCCTGAGCCGACGCGCGCGCCGCCGCTGCCGCGCGCTCGGCTCATGCGGGAGCGCGTGAGGCTTGCATCACAGTCGCGCGGCGGGGGGAGACCGTATCCTGACCCGGCTTCTCGCACCTGCGCCGCGCCCAATGTCAAACCCGCTACCAAAATCCGTTCCACCCGCACGGCCCGTGACACGCATGCCGGACAAGATCGGCAAGTACGTGGTGGTCAGGGAGGTGGGCCGCGGCAGCACCGGTATCGTGTACCTGTCGCATGACGCGTACTACGGCCGCGACGTCGCCATCAAGGTCTACAACATGGAAACCGGCGGCGACGAGGAGCGTGCGCGCATTGCGCGCAAGATGTTTCTCTCCGAGGCACACCTGGTCGGCATGCTGCAGCATCCGCACATCCTGCCCATCTACGATGCCGGCGAGGAAAACGGCCACTGCTACATCGTCACCGAGCACGTGCACGGCGCGCGCACGCTGGCGGCTTACTGCCGTCCGGACAACCTGCTGCGCATCGACGACACCGTCGAGATCATGTTCAAGTGCGCCAAGGCGCTGCACTACGCGCACTCGCGCGGCGTGATCCACCGCGACGTCAAGCCCTCGAACATCATGCTCACGCAGGACAGCGACGTGCGCATCATCGACTTCGGCATCGCGCTGGTGTCGGATTCGGACATCTCGCGCATCGAGGGCATCGCCGGCAGCCCCTCCTACATGTCTCCGGAGCAGGTGCAGAGTCACGAGCTCACCAACCGCTCCGATCTGTATTCACTCGGCGCGGTGATGTACGAATTGCTCACCGGCGCGCGTCCGTTCCGCGCCGGCAATCTGCAGAAACTCCTGCACCAGATCGTGTACGCGACGGCGCCGCCGATCCACACCATGCGCAAGGACGTGCCCGAGGAGCTCGAGACGGTGGTGGCGCAGGCGCTGCAGAAGGATCCGGCCAAGCGCTGCAAGAGCGGCCAGGACTTCGCCGCCGACCTCACCCGCGTGCACCAGCGGCTGCGCGAAGCCAACGCGCGCATCGACCGCCAGGAGCAGTTCGGCGTCCTGCGGCGCCTGAAGTTCTTCCACGAGTTCTCGCATGCCGAGATCTGGGAAGTGCTGCGCGCCAGCAGCTGGCAGGACTATGCGGGGGGCGAGGAGATCGTCAAGGAAGGCGAGATGGACGATCGCTTCTACATCCTGGTGAGCGGCAACTGCGTGGTGGAGCGGCACAGCCAGCGCGTCGGCGCGCTCGATACCGGCGACTGCTTCGGGGAGACGAGCTACGTGCCCGGCGCCAAGCGCACCGCCACCATCCGCGCGGCCGCGGCGGTGACGGTGCTGAAGGTGAGCTCGACGCTGCTGGAGCAGGTATCGGCGGCCTGCCAGCTGCGCTTCAACCGGGTGTTCCTCTCCGCGCTCATCGGCCGCCTGCAGGGCGCCGAGCGCCCCCGCGCCCCCGCCTCGTAAGCCCTCGAGCGACTCTTGCGCGGCGCCGGCGCCAGCTCCTACTCTGTCGAGCTGAAGTGCACGTACTGCTCATCGAGGACGACGCCGAGGCCGCGCGCTTTCTGGTCAAGGGCCTGCGCGAGAGCGGCTACAGTGTCGATCATGCCGTCGACGGGCGTGAAGGGCTCGCGCGCGCCACCGAGGGGCAGTTCGACCTCATCGTGACCGACCGCATGCTGCCGCACATCGACGGGCTTGCGATCATCGAGCTGCTGCGGGCCAAGGCCATCCTGACTCCGGTACTGGTGCTGTCGGCGCTCGGCAGCGTCGACGACCGCATCCGCGGGCTCAAGGCCGGTGGCGATGACTATCTCACCAAGCCGTTCGCGTTCGCGGAGCTGCTGGCGCGCATCGAAGCGCTGCTGCGCCGCCGCGCCGGCTCGCCCCACACCACGCGCCTGAAGGTGGAAGACCTGGAGTTCGACCTGCTGACCCGGCGGGTGACGCGCGGCGGGCGCGAGGTCGAGCTCACGGCGCGGGAGCTCAAGCTGCTGGAATTTCTCATGCGCCGCGCCGGACAGGTGGTGACGCGCACCATGCTGCTCGAGGGGGTATGGGATCTGCACTTCGACCCGCAGAGCAATCTCATCGACGTACACATCAGCCGCCTGCGCCAGGCGATCGATCGCGGCACCGACCACCCGCTGATCCACACCGTACGCGGCTCGGGCTACGTGCTGCGCACCGACGCCTAGCCCGTGCGGCTCGACCTCATCAATACCACGGCCTTCCGCCTGTCGGTGGGCTACACGCTGCTGGTGACGCTCGCGGTCAGCGTGACGCTCGGCAGCGCCTACCTGCTCACCGAAAGCCTGATCACCGACGAGGTGGACCTGATCATCGACACCGAGCTCAAGAGCCTCGAGGAGAAGTTCGCGCGCAGCGGCGTGCCGGGCGTCACCGATGAGATCAACCTGCGCATCGAGAGCTGGGGCCGCATCGGCGCCGTCTACATGGTCGCCGACGCCAACTTCGAGCGCATCGCCGGCAACGTGACCCATTGGCCGTTCGATGGCATGCCGGCCGAGCGCTGGCCGGAATTCGAGATCGCCACCATCGAGCCGGGACGGCGCGCCGTGCACCCGGTGCGCGCCGCGGTGCGCACGCTCCCGGGCGGGGACCTGCTGCTGGTGGGAACGGATATCTCCCAGGGGCGGCGCTTTGCCGAGAAATTCCGCTTCGCCGCGCTGTGGGGCATCGGCCTGTCGACGCTGGCTGCGGCGCTGGCGGGTTTCTGGTTCAGCTACAAGCTGGCGCGGCGGGTGGGCGAGGTGACCCGCACCTGCCAGCGCATCATGGCGGGTGAGACCGGGCGGCGGCTGCCGGTGGCGGGCGCCAATGACGAGTTCGACGCGCTGGCGGCGTCGGTGAACCGGGTGCTCGATCGTCTCGAGGAGCAGGCCGTGACGCTGCGCGCGACCTTCGACAGCACCGCGCACGACCTGCGCGCGCCGCTGCACCGGCTGCGCACCCGCATGGACGCGCTGTTGCTGCGCTCACCGCCGCCCGAGCCGGCGGTGCGCGAGTCGATCGAGTCGGCATTGCGGGAAGTCGACCACCTGCAGCGCACTCTCGCCACGCTGCTGCAGATCGCACTCGCCGAATCCGGCGCGCCGCTCGCTTCAGCGGCGTCGGTGGATGTGGCCGGTCTCGCCGCCGAGCTGGTCGAGCTGTTCGAGCCGCTCGCCGCGGCGCAGGGCCTCGCGCTCGGCTGCCGGCGCGACGCCCCGGCCATCGTGCAGGGCAATCGCCAGCTGCTCGCGCAACTGCTCACCAATCTCATCGAGAACGGACTGAAGTACGTGCCCGCGGGCGGGCGCATCGAGGTCGCCGTGCGGCGCCTGAGTGATTGCGTGCAGCTCACCGTCAGCGACAACGGTCCGGGCATCGCCACCCAGGACCGGCTGCGCGCCGGGCAGCCGTTCGTGCGGTTCGGGCCGGGCGCCCGGCAGGAAGGCAGCGGCCTGGGCCTGAGTCTGGTCGCGGCCATCGCGCGCCTGCACCGCGGGCGGCTCGAGCTGCAGAGCAACGACCCGGGTCTGAAAGTGCTGGTCGAGCTGCCCGCCTAGGGTCTGGAGTTCTTGCCGCCGCGGCAGTCCTTGACGAACTGCGCGCGCGCCGGCCCGGTGAGCTTCTTCGCGTCCGCCTGCTTGTTGCAGACCTTGAGCGAGGCATGCTTCACCGGCGTCGCCGACGGCGCCGCGGGCTGATCGGCGGCAACGGCGGCGCCGCAACCCACGAGGGCGATGGCGGTGAATGCGGTGATGATGTTCATGCGCGCTTTCCTTCGGGTGAACGAGCCGGGTGACCAGCGCAGAAGTTAGTGGGCCGGACCTCACGCCGCAATGAACGCCGCATTAAGAAATCTTCATGCGCGCTTACTCGCGCGGCGCCTGCGGGCCCGCCCGGGGCCAGGGGCGGAGCCGCCCGCGGTGCCTAAGGCGCCCGAGCCTTCAGGCGTCCTTGTCGTGCTCGATGAGCGCGTAGGCCGAGTGGTTGTGAATGGACTCGAAATTCTCCGATTCCACCAGGTAGGCCGCCACGCGCGCATCGCGGTTCAGCCGGGTGGCCACGTCGCGCACCATGTCCTCGACGAACTTCGGGTTGTCGTAGGCGCGCTCGGTGACGTACTTCTCGTCGGGGCGCTTGAGAATCCCGTACAGCTCGCACGAGGCCTCGCTCTCGGCGATCTCGATGAGCTCCTCGATCCACATGTGGCTGCGCAGCTTCGCGGTGATGGTCACGTGCGAGCGCTGGTTGTGGGCGCCATAGTCGGAAATGTTCTTCGAGCACGGGCACAGGCTGGTGACCGGCACGGACACCCGCACCCACATCTCGGTGTGGCCGCGACGGTGCTCACCGATGAGGCTGGCGCGGTAGTCCATCAGGCTCTCGACGCCGGAGACCGGCGCGCGCTTCATGACGAAGAACGGGAAGCTCATCTCGATGTGCCCGGTGTCGGCCTCGAGACGCTCGGTCATGGTACGCAGCATGCCGCGAAACGACTCCACCGAGATCTCGCGCTCGCCGTGCAGGATTTCCACGAAGCGCGACATGTGCGTGCCCTTGAAGTTGTGCGGCAGGCGCACGTACATGTTGAAACTGGCGATGGTGTGCTGCTCACCCGCGGATCGATCCTTGACCCGCACCGGGTGGCTGATGTCCTTGACGCCCACGCGGTTGATGGGCAGCTCGCGCGTGTCGCGGCGCGCCTGCACGTCCTCGACCTCGGTGACGGCGGTGCGCGCGAGCTGGGCGGTGGCGAGCGGCGGAGTCATGAGCGAAAGCCTACAGGAAACAACCGGATGATTGCATTGTTAGGGACGCGGCAGGGCCGCGGAATACCTCTTTTTGGGTACGGCGCGACCGGCCGAGGACCGCGTGCGCAGCCCCTGTTGGTGGCAGGCACCGGCGGCGGCGTCACACCCCGCCGGCGGAGCGCAGGCGTTCCGGCGCCTGCAGCGCCCACCAGCGCTCGATGCTCGCGCCGAGGCCGGCGGCGTCGAGCCCGGCGGCGCGCAGGCAGCCCTCGCGCGAGCCGTGCTCGATGAAGCGGTCGGGAATGCCCAGCTGCAGCACCGGCAGCTGCAGAGCCTCGGAGGCGAGCACCTCGAGGACCGCGGAGCCAGCCCCGCCGTGCGTGGCGTTCTCCTCGATGGTCACGAGCGCGCGATGGCGCGCGGCGAGCGACACCACCAGATCCTCATCGAGTGGCTTGACGAAGCGCATGTTCACGAGCGTGGCGTCGAGGGCTTCCGCGATCGGCTGCGCCGTCGGCACCAGCGCGCCGAACGCCAGCAGCGCCAGCCCGCTCTTGCCCTCGCGCCGCAGCTGCGCCTTGCCGACCGGCAGCGCGCCGAGCTGCGCGCTCACCGCGGCTCCGGGACCTGCGCCGCGCGGATAGCGCACGATTGCCGGCGCGTTGAGCGTGCTCGCCGTATACAGCATCTGCCGGCACTCGTTCTCGTCCGCCGGCGCCATGACCACGGTGTTGGGAATGCAGCGCAGGTAGGACAGATCGTAGCTTCCCTGGTGAGTCGCGCCGTCGCTGCCGACCAGGCCGGCGCGATCCACCGCAAACACCACCGGCAGGTTCTGCAGCGCGACGTCGTGGATGAGCTGGTCGTAGGCGCGCTGCAGGAACGTCGAGTAGATCGCGACCACCGGCCTGAGGCCCTCCGCGGCCATCCCCGCGGCGAAGGTCACCGCATGCTGTTCGGCGATCGCCACGTCGAAGTAGCGATCGGGGAAGCGTTTGGAGAACTCCACCAGCCCAGAGCCCTCGCGCATCGCCGGCGTCACGCCGATGATGCGCGGATCGCGCTCCGCCATGTCGCACAGCCATTGGCCGAAGATCTGCGAGTAGGTGGGACCGGCGCTCTTCTCCTTGAGGATCGTGCCGCTCACCGGGTCGAACGGCCCGGGCCCATGCCACTTGATCGGGTCGGCTTCGGCGGGGGCGTAGCCCTTGCCCTTGCGGGTCACGACGTGCAGGAACTGCGGTCCGCGCAGCTTGCGGATGTTGCGCAGCGTGCTGACCAGCGCCTTGACGTCGTGACCGTCCATGGGCCCGATGTAGTTGAACCCCATCTCTTCGAACAACGTGCCGGGCAGCACCATGCCCTTCAGGTGCTCTTCCGAGCGGCGCGCCAGCTCCCACACCGTGGGCATCTGCCGCAACACCTTCTTGCCACCTTCGCGCAGGTGCGCGTACACGCGGCCGGAGAGCGCACGCGCGAAGTGATTGGAAAGCGCGCCGACGTTCTCCGAGATCGACATGTCGTTGTCGTTGAGGATCACCAGCAGATCCGCGGGCAGTGAGCCGGCGTGGTTCAGCGCCTCGAACGCCATGCCCGCCGTCATGGCGCCATCGCCGATGACCGCCACCACGCGGCGATCCTCGCCGGTGCGCGCCGCCGCCACCGCCATGCCCAGCGCAGCCGAGATCGAGGTGCTCGAGTGTCCAACTCCGAACGTGTCGTACTCGCTCTCGTGGCGCGCCGGAAAGGGCGCCAGGCCCCCGTCCTGCTTGATGGTGTGCAGCCGATCGCGCCGCCCGGTCAGCACCTTGTGCGGGTATGCCTGATGGCCGACGTCCCACACCAGACGGTCGCGCGGCGTGTCGAACACGTAGTGCAGGGCGATCGTGAGCTCCACCGTGCCGAGACCTGCGGCAAAGTGACCGCCGCGCGTGCTGACGCTGTGGATCAGGAACGCGCGCAGCTCGGCGGCCAGCGCCGGGAGCTTGCCTGCCGGCAGGCGCCGCAGATCCGCCGGCGACTCGATCGCGCACAGCAGCGGGTAGTTGTCGGGCGGTGGGCTCATCGGCGCCTCAGTGTACACGGGCTGCCCGCGCGCGGCCGACAGCGCAGCGCGCCGCCGGCAGCCGCATGCGCGGCGCATCGCTCACCTGCGCGTCCATTACTGCGGGTCCGGAGCCGCGCCCGCAGCCTCGTCCCCCGCCTCCTCGAACGGCTCGATCGAGACGCCGGGCTGGCCACTGCGCTTCAGCAGGATCTCGACTTTCTGCTGCGCGGCCTGGAGCGACGCCTGGCAGTGGCGCGCGAGCGCGACGCCGCGCTCGAAAATCTTCAGCGCCTCATCGAGGGGCAGATCGCCGCGCTCGAGACGCTCCACCAGGCCCTCGAGCTCGGCAAGCGCGTGTTCGAAGTCGGGGCCTTTGCTGTTGCGCGTCACGTGGGCATCACTCCTCGAGGCTTGGCGGGAGGTGAGCCAAGGGCGCGCAACGTTACACAGCGCGTGGTGCGAGGGTCAACGCGGGGTTGACGCCACTTGCGGTGCGGCGATAGAGTCGCACGCCTGGGTTAGACCGAGTCTAAGCGAGGAAGCCATGAATCTCAAAGGCAGCAAGACCGAAAAGAATCTCAAGGATGCGTTCGCCGGGGAATCGCAGGCCAACCGGCGTTATCTGTATTTCGCACAGAAGGCCGACGTCGAAGGGTTCAACGACGTCTCGGCGGTGTTTCGCTCCACCGCGGAAGGCGAGACCGGCCACGCCCACGGACACCTCGAGTATCTGGAGGCGGTGGGGGACCCGGCCACGGGGCTGCCCATCGGGGAGACCCGGGCCAATCTGAAGGCTGCCATCGCCGGTGAGACCCATGAGTACACCGACATGTACCCCGGCATGGCGAAAGCTGCGCGCGAGGAGGGCTTCGGAGAAATCGCCGATTGGTTCGAGACGCTCGCCAAGGCCGAGCGCTCGCATGCCAATCGCTTCCAGAAAGCCCTGGACAGCATTTGAGCGCACGCGAGGGGAGCCTCGAGGCCCCCGCCCGGCACCCGCTGCAGTGGGGCGACCCGACGTTCTACGACGTGAGCGCGCTCGAGAGCGAACTCGCGCGCGTGTTCGACATCTGCCACGGCTGCCGCCGCTGCTTCAGCCTGTGCAACGCCTTTCCCACGCTGTTCGACGCGGTGGACGCTTCCGCGCAGGGCGAAGTCGCGGGCGTCGAGCGGCGGGTGTTCTGGCAGGTCGTGGATCACTGCTACCTGTGCGACATGTGCTTCATGACCAAGTGTCCGTACGTGCCACCGCATCCCTGGAACGTCGACTTTCCGCACCTGATGCTGCGGGCGAAGGCGGTGCGCGCGCGCACCGCGGGCGTACCTTGGCGCGGGCGCGCACTCGCGGCCACCGATACCGTCGGCAGGCTGGCCGGAATTCCGGTGGTGGCGCAGCTGGTGAACGCGGTCAATCGCACGGCGGCCGGCCGCGCGCTGCTGGAGAAGACTCTCGGCGTCGACCGCACGGCGCCGCTGCCGCAGTACCACGCGCGTAGCGCGCGCCGGCGCCTCGCCGCTCTTGGCACCACGGCGCGCGCCGGCGCTGCGAGCGCCGCGCAGGCGACGGCGGCGACCACCGGGCGGGTGGCGCTGTTCACCACCTGTTACGGCAACCGCAACGAGCCCTCCCTCGCCGAGGACCTGGTCGCGGTGTTCGCACACAACGGCATCGAGATCACGCTGCTCGCGCAGGAGCGCTGTTGCGGCATGCCGCGGCTCGAGCTCGGCGACCTGCGCTCGGTCGCGAGGCTCAAGGAGTTCAACATCCCGCCGCTGGCGCGGGCGCTGGACGCCGGCTACGACCTGGTGGCGCCGATTCCCTCGTGCGTGCTCATGTTCAAGCAGGAGCTGCCGCTCATGTACCCCGAGGATGCGCAGGTTCGCCGGGTCGCCGCGCGCATGTTCGATCCGTTCGAATATCTCATGCTGCGCCACGAGGCGGGGCTGCTGCGCACCGACTTCAAGGCGCCCCTCGGCAAGGTGAGCTACCACGTGCCCTGTCACCTGCGGGTGCAGAACCTCGGGCTGAAGACGCGCGATCTCATGCGGCTCGTGCCGGGCACCAGCGTCGACACCATCGAGCGCTGCTCGGGGCACAACGGCACCTACGGCGTGAAGCACGAGTTTCGCGCCGCGTCGGTGCGGATCGGGCGCGCGGTGGTGCAGCGGGTCGAGAGCGCGCAGGCCGATCACTACGCCAGCGACTGCCCGATGGCGGCGCAGCAGATCGCGAGCGGCCTCGCCCGGGCGCGTGCGCCGGAGCATCCGCTGCGGCTGCTGCGGATCGCGTACGGACTCACCTGACATGCACAAGCTTGCGGCCACGGACCTGATGGGGCTCGAGCAGTACGCCCGCGAGCGGCCGGCATTTCGCGCACGGGTGCTGCGTCACAAGGGCGAGCGGCAGCTCGCGGTCGGGCCGAATGTCACCTGGTGCTTCGAGGATCGGCTCACGGTGCAGTACCAGGTGCAGGAGATGCTGCGTACCGAGCGGATCTTCGAGCCGCAGGGCATCGCGGCTGAGCTCGGCGCCTACAACCCGCTGATCCCGGACGGCAGCAACTGGAAGGTGACGCTGCTGATCGAGTTTGCGCAACCCGCAGAGCGCGCGCGGGCGCTGGCGCGCCTGAAGGGGATCGAGGATGCCTGCTGGGTGCAGGTCGCAGGTCACACGCGTGTGTTCGCCATTGCCGACGAGGATCTGGAGCGGGAGAACGAGGAGAAGACCTCGGCGGTGCATTTTCTGCGCTTCGAGCTGACTGCGGGCATGATCGCCAGCCTGCGCGCCGGAGCGACGCTCGCCGCCGGCGTCGATCACGAGCACTATCGGTATGTGGTGCACGAGGTGCCCGCGGCGATGCGGCTCGGGCTGCTGGCCGACTTCGCCTGACGCAGGCGCCGGCGCGCGCCTCTGCTAAGATCGCGCGGCGCGCACGCCGCGCTCAGCCACGGATGATCCCGCAGCCGGATGAGCCACTCCTACACCGCCTCCGATATCGAGGTCCTGAGCGGCCTCGAGCCCGTCCGGCGACGGCCGGGCATGTACACCCACACGCAACGGCCCAATCACCTCGCGCACGAGGTCATCGACAACAGTGTCGATGAGGCGATCGCCGGTTACTGCAAGCAGATCGACGTCACGCTCTTCAAGGACGGCTCGCTGCAGGTGCAGGATGACGGCCGCGGCATGCCGGTCGACATCCATCCCAAAGAAAAGGTAAGTGGCGCCGAACTCATACTCACGCGCCTGCACGCCGGCGCCAAATTCTCCGACAAGAACTACAAGTTCTCCGGTGGCCTGCACGGCGTCGGCGTCTCGGTGGTCAATGCGCTGTCGAAGCACCTCGAGTGCTGGATCAAGCGCGGCGCCAAGCAATACAACATCAGCTTCAAGGACGGCAAGATCGCCTCCAGGCTCGAGGAGACCGGCACCGTCGGCCAGCGCAACACCGGCACCACCATCCGCTTCTGGCCCGATCCGAAGTTCTTCGATTCGGACAAGTTCTCCGTGCCGCAGCTCAAGCACACCCTCAAGGCGAAGGCGGTGCTGTGCCCGGGCCTGCGGGTGACTTTCAAGAACGAGGCGGGCGGCGAGCAGGATGAGTGGTTCTACACCGGGGACCTGGCCGCCTATCTGATCGAGGAGCTGGACAAGCTCGAGCGCATTCCCGCGGAAGCCATCACTGGCACGCGCGCGGGCGATGACGACGCGGTCGATTACGCGCTGTGCTGGGCGCCGGATGCCGAAACCTCGATCGGTGAGAGTTACGTCAACCTGATCCCAACCATCGAGGGCGGCACGCACGTCAACGGGCTGCGCGCCGGAGTCGCGCAGGCGGTGCGCGAGTTCTGCGAGTTCCGCAATCTCGTGCCGCGCGGCATCAAGCTGACCCCCGAGGACGTGTGGGACAAGGCGAACTACGTGCTGTCGGTTAAGATTCACGAGCCGCAGTTCGCCGGGCAGATGAAGGAGCGGCTCGGCTCGCGCGATGCCGCCGCGCTGGTCGAGGGTTTCGTGCGCGACTCCCTGGCGCTGTGGCTCAACCGCCACCCCGATGCCGGCGAGCGCATCGCGCAGTTTGCGATCGCCAACGCGCAGGAGCGCGCCAAGGCCGCGCAGCGCGTGGTGCGCAAGCGCCTCACCGGCGGACCCGCCTTGCCCGGCAAGCTCGCCGACTGCACCAGCCAGGAGCCGAAGCGCTCCGAGCTCTTCCTGGTGGAGGGCGACTCCGCCGGCGGCTCCGCCAAGCAGGCGCGCGACAAGGACTTCCAGGCCATCATGCCGCTGCGCGGCAAGATCCTGAACACCTGGGAGCTCGATGCGGGCGAGATCACCGGCAGCCAGGAGGTGCACGACATCTGCGTGGCGCTCGGCATCGAGCCCGGCGCGAGCGACCTCTCCCAGCTGCGCTACCACAAGGTGTGCATCCTCGCGGATGCGGACTCCGACGGGCAGCACATCGCCACGCTCCTGTGCGCGCTGTTCCTGCGGCACTTCCGCCCGCTGGTGGCGCACGGGCACGTGCACGTGGCCATGCCGCCCCTGTACCGCATCGATGCCGGCAAGCAGGTGCTGTACGCGCTCGATGACGCCGAGCGCGACCAGCTCCTGAAGAGGATCGAGAAGGACAGCCCGCGCACCAAGGCAACCGTCACCCGCTTCAAGGGACTGGGGGAGATGAACCCGACGCAGCTGCGCGAGACCACCATCGACCCGCGCACGCGCCGCCTGGTGCAGCTCACCATCGACGGCAAGGACAACACCGATCAGCTCATGGACATGCTGCTCGCCAAGAAGCGCGCCGCCGACCGGCGCGAGTGGCTCGAAGAGAAGGGCAACCTCGCGCAAGTGCAGGTGTAGGCATGCCGGAGAATCAGGAACTGAACTTCGAAGGCGTCGAGCGCCAACCGCTGCGCACCTTCACCGAGAAGGCCTACCTCGATTACTCGATGTACGTCATTCTCGATCGCGCGCTGCCGGCACTCGGCGACGGGTTGAAGCCGGTACAGCGGCGCATCGTGTACGCCATGAGCGAGCTCGGGCTGTCGGCGGTCTCCAAGCACAAGAAGTCCGCGCGCACCGTCGGGGATGTCCTCGGCAAGTTCCACCCACACGGCGACACGGCCTGCTACGAGGCCATGGTGCTGATGGCGCAGCCCTTCGCCTATCGCTATCCGCTCGTCGACGGCCAGGGCAACTGGGGCTCGCAGGATGACCCCAAGTCCTTCGCCGCGATGCGCTACACCGAGGCGAAGCTCACCAGGTACGCCGACGTGCTGCTCGGGGAACTCGCCGACGGCACGGTGGACTGGACGGCCAATTTCGACGGCACGCTGGAAGAGCCGGTGTTCCTGCCGGCGCGGCTGCCGAACCTGCTGTTGAATGGCACGTCGGGCATCGCGGTCGGCATGGCGACCGACATTCCGCCGCATAACCTGCGCGAGCTCGCCGCGGCCGCAGTCCACCTGTTGGAGGACTCGGAAGCCACGCTTGCTGCGCTCATGAAGCACGTCAAGGGCCCGGACCTGCCGACGGGCGCCGAGATCATTTCCCCGCGCGCGGACCTGAAGGAGTTCTACGACAAGGGCGTCGGCACTTTCAAGGCGCGCGCCACCTGGCAGATCGAGGACGGCAACGTCATCATCACGGCGTTTCCCTACCAGGTGTCGCCGGCGCGCGTGCAGGAGCAGATCGCCGAGCAGATGCGCACCAAGAAGCTGCCGATGGTGGAGGACCTGCGCGACGAGTCCGATCACGAGAATCCGACGCGGCTGGTCATCGTGCCGCGCTCCAACCGCGTCGATCTGGTGGAGCTCATGAACCACCTGTTCGCCACCACCGACCTGGAGCGCAACTACCGCGTCAATCTCAACATCATCGCGCTCGACGGCCGCCCGCGGGTGATGGGCCTGAAGGAGATCCTGGGCGAGTGGCTCGAATTCCGCACCACGACCGTCACGCGCCGCCTGCAGTACCGCCTGGACAAGGTCGGCAAGCGGTTGCACATCCTCGATGGCCTGCTCATCGCCTTCCTCAATCTGGACGAGGTGATCCGTATCATCCGCCGCGAGGACGAGCCCAAGCCGCTGCTGATGAAGCGCTTCAAGCTCACCGATGAGCAGACCGAGGAGATCCTCAACACGCGCCTGCGGCACCTGGCCAGGCTCGAGGAGATGAGAATCCGCGAGGAGCAGAAGACGCTCGCGGCTGAGCGCGAGGAGCTCGAGGCGCTGTTGAAGAGCAAGGCGAAGCTCAGGAAGCTCATCGCCACCGAGATCCGCGCCGATGCGGAAGCGTATGGCGACGAGCGGCGCACCAAGATCATCGAGCGCGAGGCGGCCCAGGCGATCGATGAGACGAGCCTCATCCCCAACGAGCCGGTGACCGTGGTGCTGTCCACCGGCGGCTGGGTGCGCTCGGCGAAGGGCCACGACATCGAGCCGCGCGCGCTCTCCTACAAGAGCGGCGACGCCTTTCAGGCCCTCGCCCGTGGACGGAGCCTGCAGCCGGCGGTGTTCATCGACAGCACCGGACGCACCTACACGCTGCCGGCGCATTCGCTCGCCTCCGCGCGCGGGCAGGGTGAGCCGCTGTCGGGACGCCTGGATCCGCCCGACGGCGCGAAGTTCGCCGGCGTGATGATGGGTGAGCCGGAGGATCTGTGGCTGCTCGCGAGCGATGCGGGCTATGGCTTCACCGTGCGACTGAAGGATCTCATCACCGACCGGCGTGCCGGCAAGACCGTGCTCAACGTGCCCGAGAACGCACACGTGCTCCCGCCCGCGCCGGTACCGTCGGCGGACTGCCTGGTCGCCGTCGTCAGCAGCGAAGGCAAGCTGCTCGCCTTCCCGGTGGGGGAGGTGCCCGAGATGCCGCGCGGCAAGGGCAACAAGCTCTACGACATCCCGGCGAAGAAGGCCGCGGCGCGCGCGGAGCTCATGACCGCGGTGGCCGTCGTGCCGCCGAAGGCGACTCTCGCGCTCTACTGCGGCGAGCAGCGCAAGACCCTCGACTGGCGCGACCTGCAGGACTATCTCGGCCAGCGCGCGCAGCGCGGTGCGGTGCTGCGCCGCGGCTGGCCGCGCCAGATCGAGCGGCTGGAAGCGCTGCCGGCGTCGCCCTGAGCGGCCTCAAGCGCCGCAGCCTGAGCGCCCGCGAGCCAAATCCACGGGCCCGGTACTCCGCAGGCCGTACCTCGGCCAGCACCCGTCTGTTTGCTAATAGGAATGATTCGCATTAGCATTTGTCCTGAGCCCTGGGACGGGAGTGAGGGAGTCATGCCGAACAGCGTTGCCCGAAGAGCCGGCGCCCTGGCGCTTGCAAGCTTGGCTTGCGGCCTGGCGCCGTGCGCCATCGCTGCCGCTGCGGAGGCCCGGGACATCGACCTGCAGGCGCAGATGGCACGGGTGCAGGCGCAGCTCACGCAGCTGGGAGAGGAGAATCGCGCCTTGCGCGAGCGGCTCGCGCGGATCGAGCGCTCGCTGGCGCAGCTCAGCGGCACGCTCGCGGCGCCCTCGACGACGGCGGCACCGGGGGTGCCAGCGCCCGCGGTCGCAGACTCATCCGCCCTGCCAACACCCACGACGCCTTCGACGGCGGGCGCTGCGCCGCCCGCGGCCGGGGCGCGATTGTGGGGTTACGGCGAGATGTACTACGTCGATCCGACGCGCGATGCAAAGCAGGCACGGGCGGATCTGGCGCGCGCGGTGTTCGGCCTCGGGTACTCCTTTGACGAGCGCACGGAATTCAACTCCGAATACGAACTCGAGCACACGGTGGCCTCGGGGAGCGACGCGGGGGAGTTCGAGGTCGAGCAGTTCTACGTCGACCGCCGTGTGAGCGAGGCGCTGAGCGCGCGCGCCGGTCTCATCCTGATGCCTTTCGGGTTTCTCAACGAGCATCACGAGCCCACGCGCTTCTACGGCGTGCAGCGCAATTTCGTCGAGACCCTGATCATCCCCAGCACCTGGCGCGAGGGCGGCTTGAGTCTGCACGGCGACAGCCGGGCGGGATTTGGCTGGAGCTTCGGGCTGACCACCGGCTTTGATGTGTCGAAGTGGGACTTCGCCCCGGCCTTGCCGCCGTACACGAGCGCGCTCGAGCTCACCGACAGCGGCGCGGCACCACTGCAGGCGACGCACCAGGAGCTGGCGCTGGCAAACGCCCGCCACCTGTCGCAGTACGCGGCGCTCGGCTACTACGGCATCCCCGCCTGGCTCTTCGGGGGCGCGATCAGCACCGGGGAGTCGAGCGCGCCGGGCGATCCGCGCGTCACCCTGTGGGAGGCGCACGCCCGCTGGACACCCGCGAAGCTCGACCTGTCGGGCCTGTACGCGCGCGGCTCGATCAGCAACACCGGGCCCCTGAACGCGGCCCATCCGAACTCTGCGAACCCGTTGCCAGCATCGTTTTACGGATACTTCCTGCAGGGCGCCTATCGGCTGTGGGAGCAGGGCGAGTATCGGGCGGCGCCGTTCGTTCGCTGGGAGCGCTACAACCTGGGCGCCAGTTACGCCGGTACCCGGGGGCCTGTGATCCCTGCGGGGCTGGCGCCGCTGTGGCCCCGGAGCGAGGACCGGGTCTGGAGCGCCGGTGCCAACCTGTACGTCGGCGCGCACCTGGTGCTCAAGGGTGACTATCAGTGGTTTGAGCTCAACCCGGGCTTCAGGCGCTTCGACCTGGGCCTGGGCGTGAGTTTCTGAAGCGCTCACTTCAGCGCTCGGCCATCACCACTTCCTCGGGCTCGTTGATGAAGTAGCCCTGGATGTACTGCACGCCCACCTGCCACAGCACGGCCATGGTGTTGGCGTCCTCGACCCGCTCGGCGATGGTCTGGATGTTGCGCTTGCGTGCGGCTTCGACCAGCGTGCGCACGCGCGCCTGCAGCTGCGCATCCGCGGCCAGCTCCTGGATGATGGTGCCGTCGATTTTCACGAAATCGAGCTGCAGTGATTCGAGCATACCGGCGCTGTCGCGTCCGGAGCCGAAGCCCTCGAGCGCGAAGCGGAAGCGCCGCGCGCGCAGCACGGCGGTGAGCGCCTTCACCTGCGTCAGGTGGCTCGCCGCGCTCTCCTCGGTGATCTGGAAACACAGCCGCTGCGGCTCGGCGCGGCTCGAGCGCAGGTGATTGTCGAGCCACTCGAGAAACCCCGCATCGCGCACGGTCTCCTTCGACAGGCGCACGAACAGACAATCGGGCTTCCTCTGCGCCGCGAACGACAGCGACGCGCCGACGACCCAGCGGTCGATGTTCTTGAGCAGATCGTTGCGCCCGGCGGCCGCCATGAACTCCGACGGCAGCACTTCCCGGCCCTGCTGGTCGATCATGCGCACCAGCACGTCGAACATGCCCGGAGGCTCGCCCTGAAGACTCGCGATCGGCTGCTGCACCAGCCGGAAGCGGTTCTCCATCAGCGCCGCCTTGATGTGCTTGACCCACACCTTGTCATAGGCCATGACACGGCTGTCGTTGTCCGCGCGCTCCGACATGATGCGCTGATTGCCGCCGCGGGCGGCGCCCTTGTGGGCGCACTCGAGCGCATCGGCAATCACCGCGTCGACCTTGACCTGGCCGGGCGGCACGACCGACAGCCCCAGGGTGATGGTCACCGACACCACCTTGTCGCGCACGCGCATCACCTGCTTCTGCATGCGCGCCAGCAGCCGCTCGCCCCAGGCGTTGATATCGTGCTCGTTGCCGCGCTCGAGCAGCACCATGAAGCGCACGCCGCCGAAGCGCCCGGCGACTTCCTTGGGATGCAAGGTATCCTTCAGCAGCCGCGCGAACTCCCCCAGGATGTCCTCGCTCGCCGTGGCGCCGACCAGGCGCTCGACATCCGCGAACCTGTCGAGCCTGATCAGCGCCAGACAGCGCATGCCGCCCGCGGCCGGGGTCGCCAGGCGCCGCGCGAGCGCTTCCAGCAGCGCGGGGCGCGGCAGCAGACCCGCGCCGCCCTCGGCCGGCGCCGCGGGGCGCTCGGGGCTGCGGCGCTCCTCGCTCGGCCTGGAGGGCACCATCAGGCTGACACAGGGCTCGCCCTCGTGCTCCCCGAGCGCGAGCGTCATCTCGATCGGCAGTACGCTGCCGTCCGCGAGCAGCGCGTTGGCCCGCAACGGGTGATCGGCCTTCCAGCGTCCCTGCAGACACGCCGCCAGCGCCCCGCGCAGCGCCGCGTGCGTCGAATCCTCGAACAGGTCCATGACCGGTTCGCCGGCGATGCCGCCTTCGACGCCGATGAGCTCGAGCCAGGCGGGATTCGCGTCGACCACGATTCCTTCCTGCACCTGAATGATCGCGTCGTTGGAGCGGTGTAGCACCGTGCCGAGCTGGCTGCGTGCGTCCTGCGCGGATTTCAGCGTGGCATCGAGCGTGCGCCCGGTGCGAAAGACCTCGAGCTCGCGCAGCATCACCGCCTGCAGGCGCTCGGTGTTGGCCAGCGTCACGACGTCGCGTGCGCCGAGTGCCATCGCTTCCGCGATGTCGGCCTCATCGACCTCCGGCGCCAGCAGCAGCAGCGGCACCCCGGGCGCGAGCTTGTCGCGCACCCGGATGGCGGCCTCGAACTCCGCGCGGCTCTCGGCGACGTGCACGAGCATCTCGGGATTGAGCTGCGTGAGCGCGTCGGCGAGGTCGCGCAGCGCCGGGATCCAGGTGCAATGGACCGGTTGGCCCGCGCGCCGCAGGATGCTGTTGACGGCTTCGACCGGCTCGCGCGCGGAGCTCAGCACGATGAGCGGAACGGCGTTCTGCTCGGTCAAGTCAGCCTCCGCTGCGGGTGCGCCTGCAATGATGGTCGATTCTAGCACCCGGGAACCGGCGCTCCGGGTGCGCGAAGTGTGCGCGAGCTCGCGGAAAACGCTCACCGGCGGCTTCGTGCGCTGGCGGGGGTGAGGCGATGCCGCTATCATACGCGGCCCTTTTGAGCGGCCGCGCCGGCCGCGGCCCCAAGAGCGCGAGACATATCATGGCCAGCTACACGACCAGCGAGATCCGCGGCGGTCTGAAAGTCCTGCTCGACGGCGATCCCTACACCGTGATCGAGAACGAGTTCGTCAAGCCGGGCAAGGGTCAGGCGTTCAATCGCATCAAGGTGCGCAACCTCAAGACCGGCCGCACGATCGAGCGCACCTTCAGGTCCGGTGAATCGCTGGAGGCCGCGGACGTGGTCGATACCGAGATGCAGTATCTCTACCAGGACGGCGACTTCTGGCATTTCATGGTGCCGGAGAGCTTCGAGCAGTACACCGCCGGCAAGTCGGCGGTGGGCGAGAACGCGCAGTGGCTCAAGGACGGCGTGGTGTGCATCGTGACCCTGTGGAACAACGTGCCACTGGTGGTGACGCCCCCACCGCACATCGAGCTGAAGATCATCGCCACCGACCCGGGTCTGCGCGGCGATACCGCCACCGGCGGGCAGAAGCCCGCCAAGGTCGAGACCGGCGCGGTGGTGCGCGTGCCGTTGTTCATCAACCAGGGCGAAGTGATCCGCATCGATACCCGCAGCGGCGAATACATCTCGCGCGCCAAGGGGTAGGCTTCAGGCGCGCGCGGCGCGCGCCACACCGCGCGCGCGCCACAGGCCATCGGCCGCGTAGATCAGCAGCGCCACCCAGATGAGTGCGAAGCCCGCCGCCAGCGCCGGCCGGAAGCTCTCGTGATAGAGGAGCACGCCGCACAGCAGCTGCAGGCTCGGGGCGATGTACTGCAGCACCCCGAGCGTCGAGTACGGCAGCGCACGGGCCCCGTAGGCGAACAGGAACAGCGGAATCGCCGTGACCGGCCCGCTGCCGATCAGCAACGCGCCGATGCCGGGGCGCTCGAGGGTGAGCGCGGCACTGCCGGCGGCCTGGCACCAGGCTAGATAGCCCAGCGCCAGCGGCAGCAGCAGCAGCGTCTCGGTCGCCAGCCCCGGCAGGGCATCCACACTGATCACCTTGCGCTGCAGCCCGTAGAGCGAAAAGCTCATCGCCAGCGCGCCGGCGATCCACGGCGGACGCCCGGCGAGTACGGTGAGATAGGCAACCGCGCTCGCGGCCAACGCCACCGCGGTCCACTGCGCGCGATTCAGCCGCTCGCGCAGCACCAACACTCCCAACACCACGTTCACGAGCGGATTGATGTAGTAGCCGAGGCTGGTGTCCACAATGTGCGCGTGGGTCACGCTCCAGACGTACACCAGCCAGTTAGCGCTGATGAGCAGCGCGGTGAGCGTGAGTCGCGCGAGGAGCCGGCCGTTGGTCAGCGTAGCGGACACCGTTGCGAGCTCGCCCCGCAGCAGCAGCCACCCGAAGAGAACCACGCACGCCCAGCTCACGCGGTGGGCGATCACCTGCAGCGCCGGCACCCCGCTCAGGGGGTGCAGGTAGACCGGGAACAGCCCCCAGATGCTGAACGCCGCGGTAGCGGCCGCGAGTCCCCGGGGCGCGAGCCGCGCCGCCGTCATTGGCGCCACGCGCGCCCGCCAGTCGTAGCGGCTGCCGGTGTGGCTCATGCGTGGATTGCACTCACGCCCGCGCGGTCGGGAACGCCAGGACCTCCTCGATGTGCGTCGCTCCCGTGGCGAGCATCAGCGTGCGGTCGAAGCCGAGCGCCACACCGGCGCAATCCGGAAAGCCGCTGGCGAGCGCGGCGAGCAGCCGCTCATCGGGCGGGACAACCGGCAGACCGAGCCGCCGCCGCTGCGCGTTGTCGCGCTCGAAGCGCGCCCGCTGCTCGTTCGGCGCCGCCAGCTCGTGAAAGCCGTTGGCGAGCTCGATGCCATCGCAGTACAGCTCGAAGCGCCGCGCCGCGCGCGGCTCGCGCGGATCGAGGCGCGCCAGCGCCGCCTGGGTCGCCGGATAGCCGTGGACGAAAGTCAGCGCCTCGCGGCCGAGCCGCGGGCCGATGAGCGAACCCATGAGCAGCTCGAGCCACACGTCGCGGTCGGCGCCCGCGCCCGCGAACCCGAGCGGCTGCGCCGCCTGCGCCAGCTCGGCGTCGGACGCCGTGAACGGATCGAGCGCGAGCTCGCGGGCGAAGGCGTCCCGGTAGCTGATGCGTTCGCTGGCGCGCTCGGCGCTCACCCGGCCGAGCAGCTCGCGCACCAGCGCCTCCACCTCGTCCATGAGCGCCTCCAGCGAGAACCCGAGACGGTACCACTCGATCAGCGTGAATTCCGGATTGTGCAGCCGGCCGCTCTCCAGGGCGCGCACCACGTGACAGATCTGGTAGATGTCGCCGCTGCCGGCGGCGAGCAGACGCTTCATGGCGTATTCGGGCGAGGCGTGCAGGAACAGCAGCGAGGAGGGCGCCGGCTGTGCGCCGGCTGCCGGCACCGGCCCAAGCTGCACCGCGGCGCAGTGTATATGCACGTCACTCGCGGGCGCATTCACCAGCAGCGGCGTGTCGACCTCGAGCACACCACGGGCGGCGAAGAATTCCCGCGTGCGCGCGAGCAGCGCCGCGCGCTCGCTGAGCCGCTCGCGTGAAGCACTCGGCCGCCAGTCGCCGCCGCGGGTCATGTGAGCCGCGCCAGCGCCTGACCCACCCGAACGCTGCTGCCCGGCACGAGAGCGGGCAGCCACTCGCCCCCGCCGGGCGCCAGCAGCAGGATGACGGTGGAGCCCATGTTGAAGCGGCCGAGCTCCGCGCCCTTTTCCAGAGTGAGCGGCGCGCGAGCGGCATCGAGGGGCAGACCGGCACAGCCGCGCAGGGCGCGCGGCGTCACCTCGCCGTGCCACACGGTGGCCATGCTGCCCACCAACAGGGCTCCCACCAGCACCACGGCGAAGGTCAGCGCCTCGTGCCCGAACACGCACACCACGCGCTCGTTGCGGGCCAGGAGGCCGGGGACCCCGGCGGTGGTGGCGGCGTCGACGCTGAACAGAGCCCCGGGCACGTACCAGGCCGCGCGCAGAACCCCGGGCAGCGGCATATGCACGCGGTGATAGTTGGACGGCGCAAGATACAGGGTCGCGAAGGCGCCGCCGCGCAACTGCAGCGGCCACGACAGGTCCGCCGCCAGCAGCGACTCGAGCGTGTAGGCGTGGCCCTTGGCCTGCACCAGCCAGGAGCCGTCCAGGCGGCCGATCTGGCTCACGCTGCCGTCGACCGGGGAGACGAGCACCGCCGGGTCGGGATCGCAGGGGCGCGCCGGCGCGCGCAGCGCGCGCGTGAAGAAGGCGTTGAAGCTCTCGTACTTGAGCGGATCGGGCTGCTCGGCCTCGCTCATGTCCGGGTGGAAGCGGTCCACGAAGCTCCTGATGAGTGCGTTCTTGATGAGCGGCACGCGGCTGCGCGTGATCAGGTACGCGAGGCGCGAGAGCAAATGCTGCGGCAGCAGGTACTGCAGGGCGACGAACAACCGCGCCCGCACGCTGTTGGCATCAGTCGCGCTCATAAATCGCTCATAGATAGGGCGCCGCCCGGCGCAGGTCCGCCGCCAGCGCCGGCACCTCCAGGGGCGGCGTGAAAATCGCGGCGATGCGCGCGCGGGCATCCAGCAGGAACACCACCGCGGAGTGGTCCATGGTGTATTCGCCCCCGGGCAGCCGCACGCGGTTGACCGCCACGCCGAAGTCGGCGGCGAGCGCCAGGATCGAGGCGGGCTCGCCGGTGAGCCCGAGGAATGCGGGATCGAACGCGTGCAGGTAGGTGCCGAGGAGCGGCGCGCTGTCATGCTGCGGGTCGATGCTGACGAACAGCACCCGCAGGGAGCCGAGCGCGGCGCGCTTCCTGACCTGCGCGAGTTTCATCAGCGTCGTCGGGCACACCTCGGGGCAGTGGGTGAAGCCGAAAAACACCAGTGTCGGAGCGCCGCCGAGGTCAGCGCGGGTGAAGGGGCGGCCGCTCGTGTCGGTGAGGCGAAACTGCGCCAGCGCCTTCGCCTGCGGCAGCCACGTGCCGCTTGCCAGCCGCGGGCTCGCCCTGTCAAGTTGTTGCGCCAGCCAGTAGCCGCCCAGCGCCGCGCACAGCGCGGCGGCGGCCAGCAGCAAACGGGCAGGTGCGATGCTCACGAGGGAATTATTTCATACAGCCACGCGCCCCGTACGTGGTCCGCGGCGGCGTGCCCGGCGCGCCGTCACGCTGCGCGCACTGATCACGCGCGCCGCCGCCAGGCTCGAGCGCGCGCGTGTGCACTTCGGACACGGTACCGACAACGCGTGGGACGAGGCCGCGGCGCTGGTGCTGCACGCCGTGCGCCTGCCGTCCGGCGCCGGCGCGCTTGACTTCGGGCGGCGCGTCGGGCTGGCGGCGCAGGCGCGCGTGCGCGCGCTGCTGACCCGGCGCATCAGGGAGCGCATTCCGGCCGCCTACCTCACCGGGGTCGCCTGGTTCGCGGGTGTGCCTCTGCACGTCGACGCGCGCGTGCTGGTGCCGCGCTCGCCCATCGCCGAACTGATCGAGCGCGGCTTTGGCCCCTGGATCGATGTGCGCCGCGTGCGCCGGGTGCTCGACCTCGGCACCGGCTCGGGCTGCATCGCGATCGCCTGTGCCCGGGCCCTGCCGCGTGCCCGCATCGACGCGGTCGACATTTCGGATGCCGCGCTCGAAGTCGCCCGGCGCAACGTGCGCCGGCATCGCCTCGCGCGCCGGGTGAGGCTGAGGAAGTCCGATCACTTCCGCGCGCTCGGGCGCGCAACCTACGATATCATCGTCTCCAATCCGCCTTACGTGGGCGCACGCGAGCTTGCGGGGCTGCCGCCGGAGTACCGGCACGAGCCGCGCGTGGCGCTCGCGGCCGGCAGCGCCGGGCTCGACTCCGTACGGATCATCCTGCGGGAGGCGCGCAGGCATCTGCGGCCGCGCGGAGTGCTCATCGTCGAGGTGGGCAACACCGAGAGCGCGGTGCGACGGGCATTCCGCCGCCTGCCCTTCGTGTGGCTTGAATTCGAGCGCGGCGGGGGCGGGGTGTTCCTGCTCTCGCGCGAGCAACTGCCGGCGCGCTGACGGCGCGCACCAGCAGCACTGGCGCAACACACGATCATGTCCGGCAACACCATCGGCAGGCTGTTCACGGTGACCACCTTCGGCGAGAGCCACGGGCCCGCCATGGGCTGCATCGTCGACGGCTGCCCGCCGGGGCTGCCGCTGAGCGAAGCGGATCTACAGCAGGATGTCGACCGCCGCCGCAGCGGCACGTCGCATTTCGTCAGTCAGCGCCGCGAAGCCGACCAGGTGCGCATCCTCTCGGGCGTGTTCGAGGGACGCACGACCGGCACCCCGATCGGCATCCTCATCGACAACACCGACGCGCGCTCGCGCGACTACGGCAAGATCAAGGATCGTTTCCGTCCCGGACACGCCGACTACACCTACCAGCAGAAATACGGCGTGCGCGACTACCGCGGCGGCGGGCGCTCGTCGGCGCGCGAGACGGTGATGCGCACCGCCGCGGGCGCGATTGCGCGCCGCTACCTCGCCGCGCGCCTCGGCGTGCGCATCTACGGGTACCTCAGTCAGGTCGGCTCGCTCTCGCTCGAGCCGGTGGATCCCGCATTCGCCTACCAGAATCCGTTCTTCTGTCCGGACCCGGCGCGCATCGCCGAGCTCGAGGAGCTGATCTGGAAGGTGCGCGGCGCCGGGGACTCGATCGGCGCGCGCGTCACGGTGGTGGCGAGCGGGGTGCCCGCGGGACTGGGTGAACCGGTGTTCGACCGACTGGACGCGGATATCGCCCACGCCCTCATGAGCATCAACGCCGTGAAGGCCGTGGAGATCGGAGCCGGCACGCGCGCCGCCGCACAGCGCGGCAGCGAGCACCGCGACGAGCTCACGCCCACGGGCTTTCGCAGCAACCATGCGGGCGGGGTGCTGGGCGGCATCTCCTCCGGCCAGGACGTGATCGCGCACCTCACGCTCAAGCCCACCTCCAGTATCCAGGTGCCCGGCAGCACCATCGACACTCACGGCAATGCGGTCGAGATCGTGACCACCGGCCGCCACGACCCGTGCGTGGGCCTGCGGGCGACGCCGATCGCGGAGGCCATGCTCGCCATCGTGCTCATGGACCACTACCTGCGCCAGCGCGCGCAGAACGCGGACGTGAAGTCAGCGACACCGGACATCGCCGCGGCCTCGCGCGGCTGATCGGGCGGGCGCCTTACGCGCATGGACAGACAGTTCAGAGTCGCCGTAATCGGCGCCACCGGGCTCATCGGCGAGACCCTGATCACGGTCCTCGAGGAGCGCGGCTTTCCGGTCTCGCAACTGTACGCGCTCGCCAGCAACCGCTCGCTCGGCCGCAGCGCGAGCTTCCGCGGGCGCAGCTACCCGGTGCAGGAGCTGGCGGACTTCGATTTCACGCACTGCGACCTGGCGCTGTTCTGCGCCGGCGCGCAGGTGTCGCGCGAGTACGCGCCCCGGGCGGTGGCGGCCGGCTGCCTCGTCATCGACAACACCTGCGAGTTCCGCTACCGGGAGGACGTGCCGCTGGTGGTACCGGAGGTGAACCTGCACGCCCTCGCGGGCTTCGGTCAGCGCGGCATCGTCGCGAACCCCGACTGCTGCACCATCCAGCTGGCGCTGGTGCTCAAGCCCCTGCATGACGCGGCCGGCATCGAGCGCATCGACGTGGCGACCTACCAGTCGGTGTCCGGCGCCGGTCGCGCGGCCGTGGAGGAGCTGGCGCGGCAGTCCATCGCCGCGCTCAGCGGCCAAGGGACGGTGGCCGCGGATGCGGCCATCGGGCGGATCGCCTTCAACTGCGTGCCCCACATCGACGCCTTCCAGGACAACGGCTACACGCGCGCGGAGATGAGGCTCGTGTGGGAGACCCGCAAGGTCCTCGGGGACGCGGCGCTGCGCGTGAATGCCACGGCGGTGCGGGTGCCGGTGTTTTACGGACACTGCGAGGCGGTGCACATCCAGACGCGCCGCGCGCTCAGCGCCACCCAGGCGCGTGAACTACTGCGCAAAGCGCCCGGCGTCACCGTCATGGACGAGCGCGTGGCGGGCGGATACCCCACGGCGGCTACCGAGGCAGCGAAACGCGACACAGTTTATGTCGGGAGAATCCGGGAATATCTCGCCCCTGATCGAGGACTTAACTTATGGATTGTCGCGGACAATGTACGAAAAGGGGCCGCCACGAACAGCGTTCAGATCGCCGAGGCTTGGGCGCAACGCCCTATTTAAGTTATATTGCCGCGGGATTCACGAGGGGCGCGCATCCTGCGCCCCATCGTCTTGTTTTCACAGGACATTTGGTCCAATAATGTCTTTTAGGGTACCCTGATGGTCGCCAAACGCTCACTCCGGGCGCTGGCATTGCTGCTGGCCTTGCCGTCGGCGGCGCTTGCCTTGGGTTTGGGAGACATCCGTCTCCTCTCGCCACTCAATGCGCCGCTCGATGCGGAAGTCGACCTCGTCGACGTCGCGCCCGATGAAGCCAATACCGTACAGGCGCAGCTTGCCTCACGCGAGACCTTCGCCCGCTACGGCCTCGACTGGCCCGCCTACCTCGCCGGCGTCCAGGTGCGCACGGTGCGCGCGCCGGACGGCCGCCAGATGCTCAAGCTCAGGTCCACGGAGGCGATTTCCGAGCCCTTCATTACGCTGCTGGTGGACGTGAACTGGTCGCGCGGCCACCTGGTGCGCGAATACACCATGCTGCTCGATCCGCCCGTGTACACCCCCGGCGGCTCGGCGGTGGCGAGCGCACCGGTGAGCGCACCCGCGACCGGCTCCGGCGCGCGCGAAGGTGCAATCGCACGCGGAGCCGACCCGCCCGCACGCGATGCCGACCCGCCGCCTGCGACGCGGGCGCCGGAATCGAGCGCCGCGAGTACCGCACCCCCGGCACGCGCGAGCGCCGCCGGCGGCGAGGCGGGCGGTGAGTCGCTGCACGTCGTGCAGCGCGGCGAGACGCTGTCGGCAATCGCCAGCAGCGAGGCAGGGGCCGGCGCAAATACTGCCCGCACCCGCAGCTTCATGGTTGCCATCTACCAGGCGAACCCGCGCGCCTTCGAAAAGAACATGAACGTGCTGCACTCCGGTGCCGTCCTGCGCATTCCGGACGCCGCGCAGGCGGCCGCGGTGTCGCCGAGCGAAGCGGCGGCGGAGATTCGCCGCCAGTACGCGGCGTGGCGCTCCAGCACCCCGGCTGCGCCCTCGGGCGAGCGGCCCGGGCAGCTGAAGCTGGTGACGCCTTCGGAGTCGCCTTCCGTGGGCGTCACGCCCGGAGCCGCCCCAAGCGCCGAAGTCGGCCAGCTCAAGGGCCGCGTGCACGATCTGGAAGGACAGCTGGCTGAATCCAAACGGCTGCTGGAGCTGAAGAACGCGGATCTGGCGCGTCTGCAGGAGCAGCTGGCGGCCAAGCAGGCCCCGCCGCCCGCCGCCCCGGCCCCGCCGCCCGCTGCCGAAGCAGCCCCCCCCAAGGCCGCGCCGGCCCCTCCCGTGCCGGCCCCTGCCGCGCCGGCCCATGTCGAGCAGGCTCCGGCTGCCGAGCAGGCTCCGGCCCCGCAGGCGGCCCCGCCGCCCGTGGCTGAGGAGAAACCGTCCCAGCCGGCCGCCGAAGCGCCACCGCCGGTGAGCGCGCAGCCGGCGCCCGCTCCCCCGGCCGCCGGTGGCTCACTGTTCGACACGCTGATGGGCTACTGGTGGGAGATCGCGCTGCTGCTGGTGGCGCTCGTCGCGTTTGCGGGATCGAGAATCGTGCGTGCGCGCCGCGCGGCGCAGTTCGACGACTCCCTCGGCCGCCTGACGGGGGCGGCCTCGGAGACGGCCTTCGCGGGAGGCCGCGGCTTTGCGTCCCCGGAGGCGCCACTGCGGGGGGCGAGCCCCGAGCCCGGTTTCCTGGTGGAGGAAACCGCGGAGCAGGAGCGGCCGCGCTTCCCTGCCGGAGCGGCGCCTGCGGCGGCCACGGCGAGGCACGTGGCGAGCGATGAGACGATCAGCAGCGAGACGGCGATCAACCTCGACCAGGGCGACCCGCTCGCCGAGGCTGACTTCCACATGGCGTATGGCCTGTACGACCAGGCCGCGGATCTGATCCGCATTGCCATCGGCCGCGAACCCGCGCGCCGCGATCTGAGACTGAAGCTCCTCGAAGTATTCTTCGTGTGGGGCAACAAGGAGCAGTTCCTGCAGGCGGCGCGCGAGCTGGCGGACAGCCGTGCCGAGGCAGCGCCCGGAGAGTGGGAGAAGATCCTGATCATGGGCAAGCAGCTCGCGCCCGAGGATCCGCTGTTCTCGGGCGCCGGGGCGGTGAGCGGTGCGACGGCCGGCGGCGTGGATCTCGACCTGGAAGGCGGACAGAGCCGCGTGGACTTCGATCTGGCGGGCGAGACGATCGCGGGGGATGCGACCGAGAGAGTGGATCTGGACCTTGGCGCTGCCTTCGGTGAGCGGACGGACTCGCCGACCAACGTCACCGACCGCAACGCCGCGTTGCTCGAGAACGCTTTCCTCAGCACCACCGGCACGACGCGCCAGATGACGGGGCGCATGCGTCAGGACGGGAGCCTGGGCGCCACCGGGGAGCTCGAGGGTCCGACCGTGGAGCAGCCCGCGATCGCCGCCACCCAAGAGCAGCCCACCATACAGCAGAGAGTCGCGTCGGCGCTCAAGCAAGGCGGCAGCGATCAGACCGCGGAACTGGCCATCGATGATCTGGGCCTGGACGTGGGCCAGGTCGACACGGTGGATCAGCCCGGCCTCGCGGCGGCCTCCACTCCGGATGGCCCGACGCTGGTCGCGGGCCTCGACGATCACTCGCGCCGCGTCATGGAGGACGCGCAGCAGCGCCGCCGGCAGGAGAGCCGCACCGACGCATGGCAATTCGATCAGGACGAACTCGAGGGGAAGCTCGCGCAAACCAGCCCGGCCATGCCGGACAGCTCCCCGACCTCGCGGCTCGCGGCGCTCGGCGCACGGGAAGTGGATGTCGACCTGGGGGATGCGAGCGGGATGCACCCGGCTGCGCACAGCGGGGATGTGGACCTCGACGTCGGCGTCGCCACTGGAACGCATGCCGCCAACGGCGGAGCGCTGGACCTCGACGTGGGCACCGCGACGCTGCCCGAGAGCGCGTTCGCGGCCACGCAGAGGCTGTCCTCGGAAGACCTGGCACTGCCGGACCTCGAACCGGTGACCATGAGCGAAGTCGGCACGAAGCTCGATCTGGCTCGTGCCTACATGGACATGGGCGATCCGGACGGTGCGCGCAACATTCTCGAGGAAGTGCTCGCCGAGGGCTCGGCGGCGCAGAAACAGGAAGCGCAGCGTCTGATGGAGTCGCTCCCCGGCTAGTTAATTGGCTGCCAGCGCCTGCGGCTCTTGCGGCAGGCCTCTGTCCGCGGGTGGGTTGCGCGTGAGCCGGATCGCCGTCGGGGTCGAGTACGACGGCTCCGCCTACGCAGGCTGGCAGGCGCAGGAGCGCCTGCCGACCATTCAGCGCATCACCCAAACGGCGCTGAGCAGCGTTGCGGGGGAGCCGGTCACTCTGGTGTGCGCCGGGCGCACCGATGCCGGGGTGCACGCGTACGGACAGGTCGCGCACTTCGACACGCGCGCGATCCGCAGCACGCGCGGCTGGGTGCTCGGCGCCAACAGCGAACTGCCGGCGGACGTGAGTGTGTCCTGGGCGGCGGCGGTGCCGGCGCACTTCCACGCGCGCTACTGCGCCGAGGCGCGCACCTACCGCTACCTGATTCTGAATCGCCTGGCCCGCTCGGCTCTGCTGGCGCGACGTGCGGCCTGGATCCATCGGCCGCTCGATCACGAGCGCATGGCGCAGGCGGCGCCCGCCCTGCTCGGCCAGCATGACTTCAGCGCCTTCCGCTCCTCGGAATGTCAGGCCAAGTCGCCCATCCGCCGCATGGAGCGCCTGAGCGTGGAGCGGCGCGGGGACTGGGTCCTCATCGAGGCGACCGCCAATGCCTTCCTGCACCACATGATGCGCAACATCGCGGGCCTGCTGATCGCCATCGGCAAGGCCGACGCGCCGCCGTCCTGGGCGCGCGAAGTGCTCGAGGGGCGTGATCGCAGCCGTAACGCCGCCACCGCCCCGGCCGCCGGGCTGTATCTGCTGTCGGTACGCTATCCGGCGGCGTTCGCCCTGCCGGCGGGGTGCCGGCCCGGGGTCCCCGCGCCCGATCGGCTATGATCGCGCCCCGGTCTCACTGCCGCGCCGCTGCGCCCGAATGTCCTGGTTCGACAAGATCATGCCCTCCCGCATCAAGACCGAGCGGCGCACGCGCTCGGTCCCGGAGGGCTTGTGGATCAAGTGCCCGGCGTGCGATGCGGTCCTGTACCGCGCCGAGCTGGAGCGCAACCTGTATGTGTGTCCCAAGTGCGGCCATCACATGCGCATGGGGGCGCGCGACCGCCTGGAGCGCTTTCTCGACCCGGGCACGAGCGCGGAAATCGGCGCTGGCATCTCGCCGGAGGATCCGCTCAAGTTCCGCGACAGCAAGCGCTACCGCGACCGGCTCGTCCAGGCGCAGAAGGCGACCGGCGAGAGTGATGCCCTGGTGGTGCTCGCCGGCACGCTGCACGCGCTGCCGATCGTGGCCTGCGCCTTCGAATTCCAGTTCCTCGGCGGCTCGATGGGTTCGGTGGTCGGCGAGCGCTTCAAGCGCGGCGTGGATTACTGCATCCAGGAGCGGCGGCCGTTCGTGTGCTTCTCCGCCAGCGGCGGGGCGCGCATGCAGGAGGCGCTGTATTCGTTGCTACAGATGGCGAAGACCGCGGCGGCACTGTCACGCCTGGCGCAGGCGCACCTGCCGTTCATCTCAGTGCTCACCGATCCGACCACCGGGGGCGTGTCGGCGAGTCTGGCGCTCCTCGGTGACCTCAATCTCGCCGAGCCGCGCGCCCTGATCGGCTTCGCAGGCCCGCGGGTCATCCAGCAGACCGTGCGCGAGACGCTGCCGGAGGGCTTCCAGCGCAGCGAATTCCTGCTCGAGCACGGGGCCATCGACATGATCGTCGACCGCCGCGAGATGCGCGACCGGATCGCGGCGCTGTTGCGGCTGCTGCTGAAGCTGCCGGCCGTCGCTGCCTGAACGGGCGCGCCGCTCACCAGAGCCGCAACGCCGATGCGCACGCTCGCCGAGTGGCTCACGCTGCAAGAGTCGGTGCATCCCAAGAGCATCGACATGGAGCTCACGCGCGTCACCGCCGTCGCGCGCGCCCTCGGGATCGCCGAGCCGGCATTCCCGGTCGTGACCGTAGGCGGCACCAACGGCAAGGGTTCCACCGTGGCGCACCTGGCGGCGCTGCTCGGCGCGCTCGGGGCGTCGACCGGCATGTTCACCTCGCCGCACTTCATCCGCTACAACGAGCGCATCCGCGTGAACGGCGAGGAGGTCGCCGATCGGGAGCTCATCGCGGCGTTCGAGCGCATCGAGACGGCCCGCGGCGCGACCACGCTCACCTTCTTCGAATACAACACGCTGGCGGCGCTGCTGATCTTCGCGCAACGGGCCGTGGACGTCGCGGTCCTGGAAGTGGGGCTCGGCGGCCGGCTCGACGCCACCAATCTCGTGGCGGCGGATGTCGCCGTGGTCGCCTCCGTCGGCTTCGATCATCGCGACTGGCTCGGCGACACGCTCGAGCTCATCGGCGCGGAGAAGGCCGGCATCTTCCGCCCGGGCAAGCCGGCGGTGCTCGGCACGCCGGACATGCCGGCGAGCGTATTTGCGACCATCGGCGCGCTCGGTGCGCGCGCGCTCATCGCGGAGCGGGATTTCACCTGGCGCGTGAGCGGCGAGCGCTGGGACTACGACGGTCTCGGGGTGTCGCTGCGCGCGCTGCCGCCGCCCGCCCTCGCCGGCGCCATCCAGTACCGCAATGCCGCCACGGCGATCGCGGCGCTCGAGGCGCTCGGAGCCGACGCGGCGCCGCGCGCGGCGGTCCGCCGTCTCACCAAGCGGCTCGCGCGGCCCGATGAGCGCGCCGTGGGCGCAGCGCTGCACGCGGTGCGCCTCCCCGGGCGCTTCCAGGTGGTGCCGGGCGAGGTGGAGTGGATTCTGGATATCGCGCACAACCAGCCCGCCGCCGAGGTGCTCGCCCGGCAGCTGCGCGAGCGAGCGCTGCCGCGCGCGCGGCACCGCGGGCGCGGGCCGGGACGGACCTTCGCCGTCATCGGCGTGCTGGCGGACAAGGACGCCGCGGCGATCGCCGCGGCGCTCAGCGCCGTCATCGACCACTGGATCGTGTGCGCGCTGCCCCCTCCGCGCGGCGGCAGCGCGGCGCAGCTGGCGCAGCGCCTCGAGCGCCCCGCGGGCGAGATGACGCTCGCGGACTCGGTCGCCGCCGGCTGCGAGCGGGCGCGCGCCGCGGCGCGCCCGGGAGATCGGGTGGTGGTGTGCGGTTCCGTCTACACCGTGGGGCCGGCGCTGCAGTGGCTTCGGATATACTGACGATACCCGGCCGCGCTTGGCGGCGGCCCCTGTTGCGCGCGGCGTCCGCTGCGCTTGGCTTTCGCGGTCCTCGCCCCCATCGTGGGTAACTCAAGGTGAAAGAACGGCTGACGGGCGCAATCATTCTCGTGGCCCTGATGGTGCTGTTGGTGCCCGAGCTGTTGACAGGACCCATCCGCTTCGCGCCGCGGACCGCGTCCGTGGCGCCATCGGCCGAGGAACCGCCATTACGCTCCTACACCATCAATCTCGCGGACGACGCGCATTCGCGCAGCGCAGCGCCGCCTGGGCCGCAACAACCGACGCCGCTCGAGGCCCCCGCGCCGGGCGGCAGCGGCGCGGCGCAAGCGCCGGCGGTCGAGTCGACGCGGTCGGCCGCGGCGAGTGCCGCGCGCAGCGCGCCGCAGGCACTGCCCGCTGCGCCGCCCCCGGTGCTGCCGGCGAAGAGCGTGCCGGCGAAGAGCGTGCCGGCGAGCGCCGCCGCGCCGAGCACCGCAGCGGGCGGCGCGGCAAACGGCGTCGCCGCGGGTACCTGGATGGTGCAACTCGGCAGCTTCGCCAGCCGCGCCAACGCCGAACGTCTCGCGCGGCAGGTGCGGGCCGGGGGCTTCAAGGTGAGCCTCTCGCAGGCCAGCTCCGGCCGCCGCCTGTTCCGGGTGCGGGTCGGCCCGGCGCACGACCGTGCGGGGGCGATGCAGCTCGCGGCGAAGTTGCGGGCCGCGGGTCACGATGGCGCGATCGTGCCGAAGTAGCGGCGCGCTGGTTGCGTGAGGCGCTGCGTGGGCAACGCCGTGGAGGCTCTTGTACAATCCGCGCCGCGCGGGATGAGCGCGCTCACGATGGGCCGCGATGAACCTGACCGACTACCTGGTGATTGCCGCCGTCGTGGCTTCCGCGACCGTGGGTGCGGTGCGCGGCTTCCTGCGCGAGGCGGTCGCCCTGGCAGCCTGGGTCATCGCGCTGTTCCTCGCCTGGCACTTCGCCGATCTCATCGCGCCGCACCTGGGCGGGCTGATGTCGGATTCCGGGGTGCGGCCCTGGGCGGCGCGGGTCATCATCGTGCTGCTGGTGCTGCTGCTCGGCGCCGGCGTCGGCGCGGCCCTCAGGCACTTCGTGCGGCTGTCGATTTTCAGCGGCATGGATCGGCTGCTGGGCTTCGCCTTCGGCCTGCTGCGCGGCCTGGTGCTGCTCGGCGTGTTCGTCATTCTCGGCCAGCTGCTGCGCCTGCCGGAGGAGCAGTGGTGGCGGCACTCGATGCTCATTCCCTATGGTGAGTCGATCGCGAACGGGCTGCGCATGCTGGTGGGTGAGGAGCGCGTGCGGCGCGCCGCCGGCGAGCTGCGGGTCCGGGTCTGAGGAGAGCGGCCAAGATGTGCGGGATCGTCGGCATCGTCGCTACCAGCGCCGTCAATCAGCGTCTGTATGATGCGCTGACGGTGCTGCAGCACCGCGGACAGGACGCCGCCGGCATCGCCACCTCCGGCGAGGGCGAGCTGTACGTGCGCAAGGGCAGTGGCCTGGTGCGCGACGTGTTCCAGCAGCACCACATGCTCGAGCTCAAAGGCAACGCCGGCATCGGCCACGTGCGCTACCCGACGGCGGGCTGCGACAGCGCCTCCGAAGCGCAGCCGTTCTACGTCAACGCGCCCTACGGCATCTGCCTCGGACACAACGGCAATCTCACCAACGCATCCGAGCTCGCCGAGATCCTGATCCGCGAGGACCGGCGCCACCTCAACACCACCTCCGACTCGGAGGTGCTGCTGAACGTGTTCGCCTCCGAGCTGCAGCGGGTCGGGGCCGCGCGCATCACGCCCGCCGACGTGTTTGCCGCCCTGAGCGCCTTGTACCGCCGTTGCCGCGGCGGCTATGCCGTGGTCGCCATGATCATCGGCCACGGCATACTCGGCTTTCGGGATCCGAACGGCATCCGTCCGCTGGTGCTCGGTGAGCGGCGCACGCCGCGCGGCACGGAATGGATGCTGGCCTCCGAGAGCGTGGCGCTCGACAGCCTGTCGTTCCGCCTGGTGCGCGACGTGGCGCCGGGGGAAGCGGTATTCATCGACGAGCAGGGCAGGCTCCATACCCAGCAATGCGTCGCGACGCTGCGGCACACGCCGTGCATCTTCGAGTACGTGTATTTCGCGCGGCCCGACTCCAAGATCGACAACATCTCGGTGTATCGGGCGCGCATGCGCATGGGCGACCGGCTGGCGGACAAGATCCTGCGCGAGCATCCGGCACACGACATCGAGGTCGTCATTCCGATCCCGGATACCAGCCGCACCAGCGCCCTGCAACTGGCGCAGCGGCTGGGCGTGAAGTACCGCGAGGGGTTCATCAAGAACCGTTACATCGGCCGCACCTTCATCATGCCCGGGCAGGATGAGCGCGAGAGGTCGGTGCACCGCAAGCTGAACGCCATCGATCTGGAGTTCCGCGGCAAGACGGTGCTGCTGGTGGATGACTCCATCGTGCGCGGCACGACCTCGGCGCAGATCATCGAGCTGGCGCGCGAGGCGGGCGCCGCCAAGGTGTACTTCGCCTCCGCCGCCCCCCCGGTGCGCTTCCCGAACGTCTACGGCATCGACATGCCGGCGGTGAGCGAGCTGGTGGCGAGCGGCCGTACCGTGGAGGAAGTGGCGCGCCTCATCGGCGCCGACTGGCTCGTCTACCAGGACCTCGAGGACCTGATCGCCGCGTGCAAGCACGAGGATGCGCGCATCCGGGAGTTCGACACCTCGTGTTTCTCCGGCGAATACGTCACCGGCGACGTCACCCCCGAATATCTCGAGCGCCTGCAGCTGGAGCGCTCCGACGCGGCAAAGCACGCGCGCCGCGAGCAGCGCGCCAAGCTCAAAGTGGTGCGCGGGAGCTGAACTGGCGGAACATCCCGACCCGCGCCGCGAGTTGCTGCTCGGCCTGCTGCGGGCGGGTCTTGAGCGCGTCGACGGCCGCCGTTGCGTGCGCGAGGCGCTCAGCGGATCCGCCGGCGCTCGCGCACCGGCGCACGTGTGGCTGGCCGCGATCGGCAAGGCCGCCGAGTCCATGGCGCGCGGCGCGCACGAGGCGCTCGGCGCCGCCATCGAGCGCACGCTCCTGATCACGCGCGACGCGCCCGGCGCGCAGTTCGTTGCCGGCGGCGCCGTCGAGGTCCTGCTCGGCGCTCACCCGCTGCCCGATGAACGCTCGCTCGCCGCCGGCGAGCGCCTGCTGGCGTGGGTGGAGGCCCTGCCACCCGAGGCGCAACCGCTGTTTCTCATCTCCGGGGGCGCCTCGAGCCTGGTGGAAGTGCTCGAGGCGGGCGCCACCCTGCACGATCTCGAGGAGCTCACGCGCCAGGCGTTCGCGCAGGGGATCGCGATCGGCGAGCTCAACGCGCGCCGTGCGGCGCTGTCGCGCATCAAGGGGGGAGGGCTCGCGGCGCGTCTGCGCGGCCGGCCGGCGCAGGCGCTGTTCGTGTCGGACGTGCCGCAGGATGATCCGCGCGTGATCGGCTCGGGCCTCATGGGTCCGGCGGCGAGCGGCGAGGACCGGGTCGAACGCCGCGTGGTGGCCTCGGTGGATGACGCCGTGGCCGCGGTTGCCGCCGCGGCGGCCGCTCTCGGCCTCGCCGTACACGCGCCGGGGCGCCGCTTCGAGGGCGATGCCGTGCGCCTGGCGGCGCGCTTTGCGCACGAGCTGTGCCTCACGAGCGCGCAGCTGTGCGTCTGGGGCGGCGAATCCACGGTGCAGGTGCCCCAGAACCCCGGTCGCGGCGGGCGCAACCAGCACCTGGCGCTGGCGGCGGCGCGGTTGCTGGCGGGGCACGCGGACCTGATGCTGCTCGCCGCCGGCACCGACGGCATCGACGGCCTCACCGAGGACGCCGGCGCCCTGGTCGACGCCGAGACCTGCGCGCGCATCACGCTCGCGCAGCTCGACGCCGACCGCTGTCTGCAACAGGCGGACTCGGCGCGCGCGCTCGCCGCGAGTGAAGATCTGGTGCATACGGGTCCGACCGGAACCAATGTCGGGGATCTGGTGATTGGACTTAAGCTGGGGGCGGGGGCGGCGCGCGCCCTCGTGGACCGTCATGGCGGGGCGCGCTCGCGCGTGCTGTAATTTCCCCGATGCGACTGCTGTTGATCGAGGAAGACGCGCGCCGCTGCGCGCACATCCGGCAGCGGCTCGTCTCCTGGCGGCCGCAGGCGCAGCTCGTGGTCCACAACCCGGTATCGCAGGGCGCCCTGGCGCCGGAGTTCCTCGCCCAGGGCTTCGATGCGGTGCTGCTGGCGGATGTCTGGCCCGGTGGCCGCGGTCTCACCTGGGCACGCGAGCTGGCCGGCCGTACGGGATTTGCGCCGCTGGTGCTGCTGTGCGGCGCGGACGCTTCCGCGGCGCGCGATGCCGCGGCGCTGGGCGCCTATACCCTGAGCCACGAGGACCTCGATCGCGACACCTTCGCGCAGGTGCTGACCGCGGCCGAGGGGCGCCAGGCGCACGCGCGCGCAGTGTGGCGCACCAGCCGCGCGGGGCTTGAGACGCAGCGCTTCGGCGATGCGTTCATCCGCGGCTATCGCTGCATCCGCAGACTGGCGGCCGGCCCGATGACCGACCTGTTCGTCGGAGAGAGCGAGCGCGCCGGGACGCTGGTGGCGCTGAAGGTGGCGCGCGACCGCCAGGACGAGCAGCAGCCGACGTTCGACATGTTCCGCCGTTTCCTGCAGGAGTACGAGATTGGCCAGCGCATCAACGACCCGGCCGTGGTGCGCCCGTACGACCTGGGCGTGAGCGACGAGCACGCCTGGCTGGTGATGGAATACCTCGCGCTCGGGGATCTGCGCCGGCGCATGCGGACCCGTCTCACGCCGCGCGAGGCGCTGCGCCTGGCCGCCGCCATCGCGCGCGCCCTGGCCACGATTCACGCGGCCGGGGTGCTGCACCGCGATCTGAAGCCCGGCAACATCATGCTGCGCGAGGACGGCGGCATCGCGCTCATCGACTTCGGCCTGTCCAAGGATGCCGCCCTCGCCCTCGACGTGACCGACTCCGGCACCATTTTCGGCACGCCGCACTACATGAGCCCGGAGCAGGGCCACGGGGAGCCGGTCGATGCGCGCAGCGACCTGTACAGCCTCGGCGTCATCCTGTTCGAGATGCTCACCGGGCAGAAGCCCTACCGCGCCCAGAACCCCATGGCGATCGTCTACAAACACCGCAAGGAGCCGGTGCCGCAGCTGCCGCCACAGTTCGCGGCCGTGCAACCGGTGCTCGAGGGGCTGCTGGCGAAGGCGCCCGCGGATCGCTTCGCCGGCGCGCTGCAGGCGGCCGAGGCGTTGCAGGGGACGCTCGATCGGTGGCTGGCCCGCGGAGCGCAGCCGTGAGCGCGCGCTCGCTACGCGCGGCCGGTGCAGCACCGCTGGCCTCGATCCTGCGCGCGCCGACCCCGCCGCGCTGGGTCGAGGATGCCGTCGGCCACCTGCCCGAGCTGCTGCGCGATCATGCCAACTGCGAGAAGAAGGCCGCCTCGAGCGCGCTCGCCCTGATGTTCGCCTACGCCGAGGACACCCCGCTGGCGCTGGCGCTGTCGCGCCTGGCGCGCGAGGAGCTGCGGCATTTCGAGCAGGTGGTGAGAGCCATGAGCGCGCTCGGGGTTCCCTGCGCGCGCCAGCGCCCCGGTCGTTACGCGCAGCAGCTGCGCCGCGCGCTGCGCAGCTCCGATCCCGGGCGCAAGCTCGATCTGCTGCTCGCCGCCGCCCTGATCGAGGCGCGCTCGGCCGAGCGTTTCCAGTTGCTCGCGGTGCGCGTGCCGGCGCCGCTCGCGCGGCTGTACCGGGAGCTGGGAGCTTCCGAGGCGCGACACTTCGAGGTGTACACCGGACTTGCCTGCGGCGTCGCCCCCGCACAATGGCAGGCGCGGCTCGGGGAGCTCGCGGCGCGCGAGGCGGAGCTGGTGACAACCCCCGAGCGCCTGCTGCGTTTTCACTCCGGGCCGTTGCATCTGCGGCCGACCCCGGCCTGACAGTTGCTTACAATGAGCGAGCGTCCGCACCTGTTGATCGTCGATGACGACCGCGAGATTCGCGGCCTGCTCGCCCAGTACCTCGAGAAGCACGATTTCCGCACCACCGCGGTAGCCGACGGGAGGGAGATGCGGCGCGTCATGGAGCGCTCGCACGTCGACCTGCTGGTGCTCGATCTGATGCTGCCGGGGGAAGACGGCCTGTCACTGTGCCGCGAGCTGCGCAGCCGCTCGCAGGTGCCGATCATCATGCTCACGGCGCGCGGCGAGGACGTCGATCGCATCGTCGGGCTCGAGCTCGGGGCGGACGACTACCTGGGGAAGCCCTTCAACCCGCGCGAGCTGCTGGGCCGCATCAAGGCGATCCTGCGCCGCACGGCGCACGCGCCGCGGGACCCGAGCCCGGAGAGCGTGCGCGGCTTTTCCTTCGGCGGCTGGCGGCTCGATACCATCACCCGCACCCTCGCCGACGCCTCCGGCCGGGAGGTCGCCCTCAGCGGCGCGGAGTACCGGCTGCTGGCGGTGCTGCTCGGATCGGGCAACCGCGTGCTCAGCCGCACGCAGCTGACCGAGTTGCTGCGCGGCCGCGACGCCGATCCCTTCGACCGCAGCATCGACGTGCGCGTCAGCCGCCTGCGGCAGATCCTGGGCGATGACGCGCGCGCCCCGCACATCATCAAGACCGTCTACGGCGAGGGTTACGTGGTCGGCGTCAATGTCGTGAGCGACTGAAAGTGCGGGCTCAAGCGATGCGCCTGTCCCCGTGGCCACAATCGCTGTTCGGCAGGCTGCTCGCGGCATCGGTGGCGGCGGTGCTGCTGGCGCAGGCGGCGGGCCTGTTCCTCATCGCCCAGGAGCGGGAGCGCTTCGTGCTGCAGGGGAGCGTGCGCGAGTGGGCGCGCCGCATCGCCGAGACCACTCTCATGCTGCAGGCGCTGGACGGCGCCGAGCGTGCCGCGGCGCTCGGCCGGCTGTCGGCGCTGCCCGAGCCGTTGCACCTGCCGCACCCGCCCCCGGTCGCTCACGGGCACCCGGGAGGTGCGGGGCAGCGCGGCTTCGTGCGCCTGCCGCTGCTGTCGGATTTCGAGCGCACCCTGGAGGATCAGGTGCACAGTGCGCTCGGCCCGGCGTACCTGGTCGAGGTGAGCGACACGCCCGAGCCCGCGCGGCCGGCGATCGCGGTGCCGGTGCCGTTCTTCGAAGCGCACGAGCTCGCGACCCACCCGGGCAGCGCACGGCACTACGACGTGAGCGTGCGTCTGCCGGACGGCGCGCCGCTGCTGTTCCGGGTGGAGAGCCTGCCGGAGGGGGCCCCGCTCCCGCGGCACCTGTTCGCCAACCTGGGGCTGCTGCTGCTCATCCTGGTGATCGTCCTGTACGTCGCGGCACGCAACATCACCCGGCCGCTGTCGGAGCTGGCGCGCGCCGCGCACAGCGTCGGCCGCGATGCGCGCCCGGCGCAGCTGCAGGAGCGCGGTGCCCGCGAGCTGCGCGACGCGGCACGCGCCTTCAACACCATGCAGGACCGCCTGCGGCGCTACCTCGACAGTCGCACCCGGGTGCTGGCCGCGATGTCGCATGACCTGAAGACCCCGCTGACGCGGCTGCGGCTGCAGGTCGAGACACTCGACAATCCCCCCCTGCAGGAGCGCATCGGCCGCGAGCTCGACGAGATGGAGGCCATGGTCCGCGAGGCGCTGGCCCTGTTCCGCGGCATCGAGGACGGCGAGCCGCCGGCCGCCCTCGACCTGAACACGCTGCTCGGCAAGGTGTGCGCGGAGTTCACCGACATGGGGCGGCAGGTGAGCCTCGCCGGCCACGCTGCGCAGCCCCTGACGGCCAAGCCGCAGGCACTCAAGCGCTGTCTCACGAATCTCGTGGCCAACGCCACCACATTCGGCACGCGCGCCGACATCCTGGTCGAGGATGGGCCGGTGGTCGCGATTCGGGTGCGCGACAGGGGTCCCGGCATTCCCGCGCAGGAGCTGGAACGGGTGTTCGAGCCGTTCTACCGCCTCGAGTCCTCCCGCAACCGCGACAGCGGCGGCACGGGCCTGGGGCTGTCCATCGCCCGCGACATCGCGCAGGCGCACGGCGGATCGCTTACCTTGTCCAACCTCCCCGGCGGTGGGCTGGAAGCGGCGCTGCTGCTGCCGCGGGAGCGATGAGCCGTCAATGGCTGGCACCGCAGTCAACGCACGGCTCATCGCGGCGCGGGCTCACCTTCACACTCCCTAACGATTGCTCACGGCTGCGCCTGCCGCCGGCCCGTTAGCGTGGTCACCGCAATGCCGATGTTGGCACCGCCGCGCAAGGAGAGACTCATGAAAGCCACCGTACTCGCGCTCACCGCCTTATGGGCAGGCGCACTCATCGCCCAGACCCCGGCCCCGCCGCCGCAACACGCCGCTCACCCGGATCACCTGGAGAAGCTCGCGACGCTGCTCGATCTGACCGACGCGCAGCAGACCCAGGTGCAGGCGATCCTGCGGGAGGAGCACGCCAAGATCAGGGCCGCCCACGAGCAGGCCATGGTGTCCGGCATCCAGCCCGATCCAGAGCAGATGCGGGCCCTGCACCAGCAGATCAGGCAGGAGACCCTGCAGAAGCTCACGCCGGTGCTGTCGGCATCGCAGCTGAAGAAGTTCCAGACGCTGCAGGAGATGCACGGTGAGATGAGGCACCACTTCGGGCACGGCGCACCGCCGGGCAGCGCCAGCACGCCGCCCCCCGCGCAGAACTGACCGTGCCGCGCACCGGCGCTTGCCGTAAGCCGCTCACGGGCGCGGCAGCTCGCGCAGCTGGTATTTGCCCCGCTCGCAGCTCAGGTAGCTCCCCTGCTCGTACCAGGCGCCGAGCACGATGCGCTGTGCCGGACCGCCCTCGGTCTGCAGCTCGTGCATGCCCGGGCGGTGCGTGTGCCCGTGGATCATGCGCCGCACCCGGGCGGCCCGAAACGCCGCGGCCACCGCGCCGGCATTCACGTCCATGATGTAGGGTACCGTGCGCGCGGTGTGCCGCCGGCTGCCGGCGCGCGCCTCATCGGCCAGCAGCTCCCGGTGCGAGCGCGGCAGGGCGAGGAAGCGCTGCTGCCAGTCCCGGCTGCGCACCAGGCTGCGCAGCTCCTGATAGGGATGATCGTCGGTGCACAGCGCATCGCCGTGCGTGAGCAACACCTGCTCGCCATCGAACTGCGCCACCACGGGATCCGTCAGCAGGCGGCAGCCGCTGCGCTCGCAGAAACCCTCACCGAGCAGGAAGTCGCGGTTGCCGTGCAGCGCGAAGCAGGCGACGCCGCGCCTGGTAAGGGCGCGCAGTCCGCGGCACACCCGGTCTTTCTGCGGATCCGGGTCGTCATCGCCCACCCACGCCTCGAACAGGTCGCCGAGGATGTAGAGCGCCTCGGCGGTGGCGGCCTCGGTGGCGAGAAAGGCGAGGAACTGCTCGGTGGCCCCGGGCGCGCCGGCATCCAGATGCACGTCCGAGACGAACAGGCGCGCCACGTGCGCTACTTCGGCGAGAGGATCGTGTCCTGCCGCGGCGGCGGCACCGGGGTGAGCTCCGGAGCTGCGCGGGTGGCGCCGGCGGCGACAATCTCCATCTTCTCGATGATGACCGGCTTCAGGGGCGCATCCGACTTGAACGGTCCGGCCGCGCCGGTGGGCGTCTCGCCGATGCGATCGATGACCTCCATCCCCTGCACGATGCGGCCGAAGACCGTGTAGCCCCAGCGGGTCGGCACCGGATCCAGATCCGAATTGTCGACCAGGTCGACGTAGAACTGTGCGTTGCCGGAGTGCGGCGCATCCCCGCGCGCCAGACCGACGGCGCCGCGCTTGTTCTGCAGCCCGTTGCCGGACTCGTTGACGACGTTTTCGTGCGCCGGCTTGAGAGCGTAGCTGGTGGCATCGTGCCCGCCGCCCTGGATGACGAAGTTCGCCACCACGCGGTGGATCAGGGTGCCGGAGTAGAAGCCCTCGCGCACGTAACGCAGGAAGTTCGCCGCGGTGAGGGGGGAGCGGTCCTGGCGCACTTCGATGACGAACTCGCCCATATTGGTCGTGACCTTCACCTGCGGATTCGGCTCCTCGGCGCGCGCCTCACCGTGCGGCAGCATGACGGCGAGCAGCAGCGTCGCGAGGGCGCCGCTGCGGGTGCGGGGCGAAATGGACATCGAATCCTCCGGGGTTGGACACGCGCCGGCCGCGAATTCTATAGCAGGCGGCAGGGGCGCGGCGCTTTGTTGAGATTCGTGCGTTTCCCGTACCATGGACCAATGAGCGCGAGCGCGATGTCACCTCCGGGCGGGCAGCCGCAGCCGGTCACCCGCTTCGCCCCGAGCCCGACCGGCGAGCTGCACCTGGGGAACGCGCGCACCGCGCTGTTCAACCTGCTGCTGGCGCGCCGCGGCGGGGGGCGTTTCCTGCTGCGCATCGAGGACACCGACACCGAGCGCAGTCGCGAGGCGCACACCACCGCGCTCATGGCGGACCTGCGCTGGCTCGGCATCGACTGGGACGCGGGCCCGGATCGGGAGGATGACAGCGGGCCCTACCGCCAGTCGCAGCGCGGTGCGCTGTACGCGCGGCAGTTCGCGCTGCTGGAAGCTCGCAGGATGGTCTACCCATGCTTTTGCACGGCGCTGGAACTGGAGCTGTCGCGCCGCGCGCAGCTCGCCGCGGGCAAGCCGCCGCGCTACGCCGGCACCTGCCGCGACCTCACCCTGGATGAGCGCGTGCGTCGTCAGGCACAGGGGCTCGCGGCCACGCTGCGCTTTCGCGTGCCGCGCGGGGAGCGCGTGACGTTCGAGGACTTCGTGCACGGTCCGCAGAGCTTCCCGACCGATGACATCGGCGATTTCGTGGTGCGGCGCGCCGACGGCTCGGCGGCTTTCTTCTTTTCCAACGCGGTGGACGATGCCTGCATGGGAGTGACGCAGGCGTTGCGCGGCGAGGATCACCTCACCAACACTCCGCGGCAGCTGCTCATTCTCGCGGCTCTGGGCCTGGCGGCACCGGCCTACGGCCACGTGGCGCTCATCGTCGGCGCCGACGGCGCGCCGCTGTCCAAGCGCCACGCGGCGGTGAGCGTGCGCGAATATCGCGAGCGCGGCTACCAGCCGCTCGCCCTCGCCAATCACCTGTTCCGGCTCGGGCACTCGACCCCGCTCCATGGGCTGCTCACGCTCGAGGAGATGGCGCGCGCATTCGATGCGGCACACCTGGGGCGCGCGCCGGCGCGCTTCGACGAGCAGCAGCTGCTGGTGTGGCAGAAGGATGCCGTGCATGCGCTCTCGCCGCAGGCCGCGCGCGCCTGGCTCGCCCCGCTCCTGCCCGCGGGGCTCGACGCGCACGCCACCGAGGCCTTCATCGCCGCGCTGCTGCCCAACGTGGTGTTGCCCGAGGACGCGCGGCCGTGGGTGGATATCGTATTCGGCGGGCCGCCGCCCCTGGGTGCAGCCGGCGAGCAGGTGGTGCGCGAGGCCGGCGCGGGCTACTTCGCCGCCGCCGCCGCCGCCGCGGCTGCGAGCGGCAACGATCTGCCGGCCATCGCCGGCGCGGTGCGCGCGGCGACCGGGCGCAAGGGCGCGGCGCTGTACATGCCGCTGCGCGTGGCGCTCACCGGGCGCGAGCACGGACCGGAGCTCGCGCCGCTCCTCAAGGCGATGCCCGCCGGCAAGGCGCGCGAGCGGCTGGCGCGTTTCGCATGATCCGCATCCACAACTCCCTCAGCGGGGAGAAGCAGGAACTCAGTCCCATCACGCCGGGCAGCTTGCGCATGTACGTGTGCGGCCTCACGGTGTACGACTACGTGCACATCGGCCACGCGCGCATGCTGCTCGTGTTCGACGTCGTGAGCCGCTATCTGCGCCATCGCGGCTACCGCCTCACCTACGTGCGCAACATCACCGACATAGACGACAAGATCATCCGGCGCGCCGCCGAGAATGGCGAGCCGACGGGCAAGCTCACCGAACGCTTCATCGCGGCCATGAATGAGGATTGCGGGCGGCTCGGCATCGAGCGCCCGGATCATGAGCCGCGCGCCACGCAATACGTGCCGCAGATCATCGCCATGGTGGCGCAGCTGCTGGCAAAGGATTACGCCTACCTGGCCGCCAACGGGGATGTCATGTACGCGGTGGCGCGCTTCGCCGGCTACGGCCGGCTCTCCGGCAGGCGCCTCGCCGACCTGCGCGCCGGTGCGCGGGTCGAGGTCGACGAAGCCAAGCGCGATCCGCTCGACTTCGTCCTGTGGAAGCACGCCAAGCCCGGCGAGCCGGCGTGGGACTCGCCCTGGGGCGCGGGCCGGCCCGGTTGGCACATCGAGTGCTCCGCCATGTCCACCGCGCTCCTCGGCACGCACTTCGACATTCACGGCGGCGGCATGGACCTCAAGTTCCCGCATCACGAGAACGAGATCGCGCAGTCCTGCGCCGCGAGCGGAGATGCGTTCGTCAACCTGTGGATGCACAACGGCTTCGTCAACGTGGACGAGGAGAAGATGTCGAAGTCGCTCGGCAACTTCTTCACCCTGCGCGAGGTGCTGCCGGCGCTGCGCCACCCGGAGGTGCTGCGCTTCTTCGTTCTCTCGAGCCACTACCGCGGCCCGATCAACTACTCCCTCGAGCAGCTCGAGCAGGCGGATGCCGCCTTGGGGCGGCTCTACACCGCGCTGCGCGACCTGCCGGCGGTGGCGCCCGCGGCCGCCGCGCTCACGACGCGCTTCCTCGAGAGCATGGACGATGATTTCAACACTCCCGAGGCGCTGGCGGTGCTGCAGACCCTCACCCGCGAGGTGAACTCGGCGCGCGACGCGGGCGATGTGGCGCGGGCGGCGCAGCTGGCCGCGGAGCTGCGCTCGCTCGGTGGCGTACTGGGACTACTCGGCGTGGAGCCTGCGCAATGGTTCCGGCTCGCCAAGCCGGGCGTCGGCGGGCGCGCGACCCAGACAGGTGCCGCCGCGGGTGGGGGCGCGGGCCTGTCCGATGAGGAGATCGAGGCGCGCATCGCCGCGCGCTCGGCGGCGCGCCGGGCGAAGCACTGGGCCGAATCGGATCGCATCCGCGACGAGCTGGCCGCGGCCGGGGTACTGCTCGAGGACAAGCCCGGGGGCAAGACCGCCTGGCGGCGTGCGTAGCGACCCAAAGCCCTGCAGGCGCGAACCCGGCGCGGTGCGCCAGGCTCAATAGGCAACAGACGTGATGTCCGTGTGAGTGAAGTCATCCCCTTTGAAAAGCAGCGGCTCACCCGTAACCCTGGCGAGCGCGTAGCTGAAGCAGTCGCCAAAATTCAGCCCAGCGGCATGTCGCCCCTTGCCATAACGACGCCAGGCCTCCCGAGCGACCTCAGCTTGTTGTGGGCTGACCGCTTCGATGGAAAGGCTGGCTTTGGCGATGAGCAGGTCCAGCTCGCGGCCGCCTGCCGAGCCGTAGCGCGCTTCGATCACGAGCCCGGCCTCCACGACCGTCGCCGCCGATACGAGGCGATTGGCGTCCGCTTCCATCGCGGCAGCCAAGCGTGTGGATTCGGGTTCCATGTTAAGGACTGCGATCAAGGCGGAAGTGTCGACAACCACGGTCTCTGCAGCTAGCGAGGCAACCCGTGTTCGTCATAGCCGATGATCTCATCCGCGGATCGCTTGTCTTTCACGGCTAGCCGAGCGCAGCGCCGGCCTATCTTCAACAGCTCCTCGCTAAGGCGAGGTCCGCGCATGCGTCGCACCCGCGCCAGGCGCTCGCGCAACGACTGAACCACGGCGGTGGTCAGGGATTCGCCCGTAGCCTTCGCCACTTCGCGCGCCAGACGATCCGCCTCGGGATCCTTGATGCTCAGTGCCATACAATAGTATATAAAGGTAGAATCTTGTCTATACGTG
>VBNH01000169.1 GCA_005878095.1 Gammaproteobacteria bacterium
AATTGCGCACCGCGAAGCGCTCGCCGGCGAGGCCAGCCGCGTACAGCTCCCCGCCGGTGGCGCCGTACAGGCAGGTGTTGCCCATGATGATCGTGTCCTTCGCCACGAAGCGCGCGGCGCGCGGGTGGCGCAGCACGATCCGGCCGGCCGCCATGCCCTTGCCGACGTAGTCGTTGGCATCACCCTCCAGGTACAGGTTGAGGCCGCCGGCGTTCCATACGCCGAAGCTCTGCCCGGCATTGCCGCTGCAGCGCACGGTGAGCGGCGCATCCTCCATGCCGTAGTTGCCCCAGCGCCGCGCAATCTCGCCCGAGACGCGCGCGCCGATGGAGCGGTTGAAGTTGCTGAGCTCGTAGTGCCACTCGCCGCCGCTCCGGTTCTCGATGGCGCTGAGCATGTCGCGCACCATGCGCTCGGCGAGCTCGCCCTGATCGAAGGGCGCATTCGAGGGCGTGAGGCAGAACTGCGGCGCATCGGAGGCGAGGCCGCCGGTCGACAGGATGGGGGTGAGGTCGAGCTTGCGCTGCCGCGGGGTGGCGCCGCTTTGCACCTCGAGATACTCGGTGCGGCCGATGAGCTCGGCGAGCGTGCGCACCCCGAGGGAGGCGAGGATCTCGCGCACCTCCTCGGCCACGAAGCGGAAGTAGTTGATCACCATCTCGGGCAGGCCCGTGAAGTACTTCGAGCGCAGCACGTTGTGCTGGGTGGCGATGCCGGTGGTGCAGTTGTTCAGATGGCAGATGCGCAGGTACTTGCACCCGAGCGCCACCATCGGCGCGGTCCCGAAACCGAAGCTCTCCGCGCCGATGATCGCCGCCTTCACCACATCGAGCCCGGTCTTCAGTCCGCCGTCGGTCTGCAGGCGCACGCGGTGGCGCAGATCGTTGCGGCGCAGGGTCTGATGGGTCTCCGCGAGTCCGAGCTCCCACGGCGTGCCGGCGTACTTGATGGACGACAGCGGGCTCGCGCCGGTGCCGCCGTCGTACCCGGAGATGGTGATCAGGTCGGCGTACGCCTTGGTCACCCCCGCGGCCACCGTCCCCACCCCCGGCTCCGCCACCAGCTTCACCGACACCAGCGCTGCGGGGTTGATCTGCTTCAGATCGAAGATCAGCTGCGCCAGATCCTCGATCGAGTAGATGTCGTGATGCGGCGGCGGGGAGATGAGCCCGACGCCCGCTCGTGCGAAGCGCAAGGTGGCGATCATGTCGTTGACCTTGTGACCGGGGAGCTGTCCGCCCTCGCCGGGCTTGGCCCCCTGGGCGATCTTGATCTGCAGCACCTCGGCGTTGATCAGGTACTCGGGGGTCACGCCGAAGCGCCCGGAAGCCACCTGCTTGATCTTGGAGTTGCGCTCGGTGCGATAACGCGCCGGATCCTCGCCCCCCTCGCCGGAGTTGGAGCGCGCGCCGAGTCGGTTCATGGCGATGGCGAGCGCCTCGTGCGCCTCGGGCGAGAGCGCGCCGAGGGACATGCCGGCGCTGTCGAAGCGCGCCAGAATGGCCTCCGCCGGCTCGACTTCCGCGAGCGGGATCGGGCCCGCGGCGGGCCTGAGCGCGAGCAGGTCGCGGAACGTGGAGGCGGGGCGCTCGTTCACCAGGCGGGCGAACAGCTTGTAGTGCTCATAGTCCCCGGAGATCACCGCGGCCTGCAGGGCGGCGATCACGTCCGGGTTGTACATGTGGTACTCGCCCCCGTGCATGTACTTGAGGAGTCCACCCTGCGCGATCGCCTCGCGCGGATTCCACGCCCGCGCGGCAAGCTCTTTGAGGTCGGCCTCGAGGTCCACGAAGTCCGCGCCGGCCACGCGGCTCGCCGTGCCCGTGAAGCACAGCTCGACCACCTCCTGCGCCAGTCCCACGATCTCGAACAGCTGCGAGCTGCGGTAACTGGCGATGGTGGAGATGCCCATCTTCGACATGATCTTGAACAGGCCCTTTCTCAGGCCCGCGCGGTAGCTGCGTCCGAGCTCGAGGCGCGCCGCGAAGTCGAGCTTCACGCGGCCGCGGCGCATCATCTCGAACAGCACCTGGTACGCCATGTACGGATACACCGCGGTCGCCCCATAGCCGATCAGGCAGGCGAAGTGATGCGGCTCGCGCGCGGTGCCGGTCTCGATGAGCAGGTTGCACTTGCAGCGCAGGCCGGTCTTCAGCAGGTGTTGATGCACCGCTCCGGTCACCAGCAGCGCGTGCGCGGGAATACGGCCCTTGATGAGGTAACGGTCCGAGAGCAACAGCACCAGCTTCCCCTCGCGCACCGCGCTCTCCGCCTGCGCGCACAGGCGCAGGATCGCCTGGCGCAGCCCTTCCGCGGGCTCGTACTGCAGGTCGATGAACTCGTGCGTCACCTCCTCGATCGCCAGGATCTGACGGAGCTTTCTCTGCGAGAGGATCGGCGAGCCGAGCACGATCTGGCGCGCGTGCCCGGGCGCGGGCTCGAAGATGTTGCACTCCGGTCCGATCTGCGTCTGCAGCGACATGACGATCGATTCGCGCAAGCTGTCGATGGGCGGATTGGTGACCTGGGCGAACTGCTGGCGGAAGTAGTCATACAGCGAGCGCACCGTGTGCGACAGCACCGGCATGGGCGTATCGTCGCCCATCGAGCCCACCGCCTCGTTCTCGTCCTGCGCCAGCACGCGGATGATGTCGTCGCGCTCTTCCTGCGTGACGTTGAACATCTTCTGATACAGCGACAGCGTGTCGCGGTCCATGGGCTCGGCCGCGAGCCGCGCATCCACCAGGTCGCTCTCCAGGTAACGCACCCCCTGGCGCAGCCAGCTCTTGTAGGGATGGCGCTTCTTGAGGATCTCATCGATGTCCTGGGAGGCGAGCAGCGTGCCGCTCTTGAGGTCGAGCGCGAGCATGTCGCCGGGACCGAGCTTGCCCTTCTTCACCACGTCCTCGGGCTGGTAGTCCCACACTCCGGTCTCGGAGGCGATGGTGAGAACACGGTTGCGGGTGATGCAGAAGCGCGCCGGGCGCAGGCCGTTGCGATCGAGCGTGCACAGCGCATAGCGGCCGTCGGTCAGCACCACCCCGGCCGGGCCGTCCCACGGCTCCATGTGCACCGAGTAGTACTCGTAGAAGGCGCGCAGATCCGGGTCGAGCGCATCCAGCCCATGCCAGGCCGGCGGCACCAGCAGGCGCATGGCATGCAACGGATCGAGCCCGCCCATCAGCAGCACCTCGAGCATGTTGTCGAGGCTCTGCGAGTCCGAGCCGCTCATCGAGACCAGCGGCAGCACCTCCTGCAGGGCGGGCAGGAGCGGGGAGCGCAGCAGCGGTCCGCGCGCCGTGGCCCAGTTGCGGTTGCCCTGGATGGTGTTGATCTCGCCGTTGTGGGCGAGGTAGCGATACGGGTGTGCGAGGCGCCACTGCGGCAGGGTGTTGGTGGAGAAACGCTGATGGAACACGGCCGCCGAGCTCTCGAGGCGCGGATCGGCCAGGTCCGGATAGAACTGCGCCAGGTACTGCGGCATCACCATGCCCTTGAAGACGATGGTGCTGGCGGAGAGACTCGGCACGTAGAAAACCGGATCCCCGGCCAGGGCCTGCTCGGCGAGGCGGCGCGCCATGAACAGCCGCCGGTTGAACGCCGCCTCATCGATATCGGCGGGCCGGCAGTTCACGAACAGCTGCTCGATGACCGGCAGCGACTTCAGCGCCAGCTCACCACAGGCGCCCGGGTCCACCGGCACCACTCGCCAGCCGGCGACCTCGAGTCCCTGCCGCGTCAGCTCGGTGGCGAGCGCCAGGCGCGCTTCGCCGGCGCGCTGCGCATCGCGCGACAGAAAGACCAGCCCCGAAGCGAAGCGCGGGCCGAGCTCGATGCCGGCCTCCGCGGCCACCGCGCGCAGAAAGCCTTCCGGTCTCTTCAGCAGCAGGCCGCAACCGTCGCCGGTCTTGCCGTCGGCGGCGACCGCGCCGCGATGCGTCAGGCGATTGAGCGAGGTCATGGCGGTGCGCACCAGCCAGTGGCTCGGTGCATCGTCGAGGCTCGCGATCAGGCCGAAACCGCAACTGTCGCGCTCGTACGCGTCTTGATGGAGCCCTGAAGTGAGAGCGTGCATGAGGCGGCCTCGTCTTGGTGCAGCTGCAGGTACGCCTCCCCCGCGGACAAGCGGCCGCTGGGCGAGACTTCCGGCAATTCATGCGCTCAGGAGATCCGCAGGACCCTTGGGTCCGCGAATGTCAGTCGAGGCCGGACGGGGGTGAGACCCGAGCCCTCCCGTCGATCGACTGTCTTACACCATCACTATGCGTTCGATAATACCGGCCTGCGAGGCTCTTGCAAGCACAGATGACCGACCACACGACCCTGCGGCTGCGGAGCTGGGGCTTTACCGCCTGAGGCGCGACGCCTGGCAGCGCAGCGCAACGGCGGAGCCGGCCACACAAGCTCCGCCCGCTCAAGCGCCTTGACCCTTAAGTCGACCTCGGCCGTCGTGCGAGTCGCCGAGCATCGACCTTCAGCGCCGCGGGCTCGCCGCCTTGGGGTCGTACCCTTCTGCGACGCCGCCTGAGCCGTGAAGCGCAAGCAGCGCGCGCTGAATCGAGCGGCGCAATCGGGCCGCAGGGCGCAGAAACTGCGGAATCAGCTCTCCCCTCGCCGACAGCTCGATCAGCGTCCTCGCGCGCTTCAGGCGTGTCTCCTCTTTCTTCGCGCTCAGCACCCACCAGGTCGCCGCCCGGCGGTACGAGGGTGTCTGGGCGAGGAAGAACTTCCGCGCTGGCGCATTGCGCGAGAGCATCCTGGCGTACGGCGCGGTCAGCTCCTGCGGTCGTTGCTCGTAGGAGTAGCGGCCCGAGCGGTTCGATCGGCGCGCCGCGAAGGCCTTGTGCCCCGCCGCGGCCATGCGCCCTTCGGCGGCGAGCGAGCGCGCCCGGCGGATGTTGACCGCGCTCCAGATGCTGCCCGGGCGGCGCGGCGTGAAGCGGATGGTGTAGCGGCTCTCATCCACGCGCCTGCGGACGCCATCGATCCAGCCGAAGCACAGGGCTTGGTCCACCGCCTCGGGCCAGGTGATACTCGGCGTGCCCGCGCCGCGCTTGTAGAAGCCCACGAGCAGCTCCGCGGCGCTGCCGTGATGTCGCCGCAGCCAGGCACGAAACGCGGCAGGAGTGCGGAAGAATTTCGCCTTCATGCGCGCGCGATCTTAGCGCGTTGTGTGAAACGCCTCTTGCACGGGGACGCCGGCTGCTCCAACATTCGCGCCGCCGCATTCCCCAGCGGCGATCGAGGTGTTGCACTCAAATGAAGCAGCGCAAAGTGTCGACTGACAGCGACCTTCCCCGCCTTCAACGTCTGAACGAATATCTGGAGAGAAACTTCCCCGACTTCTTCGCCGAGGCCCGCTTCCAGGTCGGCAACGACGACTATTTCCTCTACGCCCGCTTCGGGCAGTACCTCGCCCGCACCATCGAGCAGAACCGCGCCTCCGGGCGGCTCATCAACCGCGGGTTCACCGTGCTGAACCGCATGGCGCGCGCCTCGGCGCGCAACCCCCGCATCCGCCAGATGCTGGTCTCGGGACCCCTCGAGTACATCCTCGATGCGCCGCGGGCGCGGGCCCTGGCGCGCAAGCGGCTGTGCGCCACGGCGCAGGGTTATCTCGAGAGCCTGTGCGAGTGAGGGCTTAAGTGAGGGCTTAGGAGCGAGCCTCAGGGCGGCTCGCGCACCGTGAGCGCGATGCTCACCAGCTGCGTGCGGCGCACCACCTGCAGCGTGAGCGTGCTCCCGGGCGGCACGTGGCTCAAGCGCCGGTGCAGCGCGTCCACGCCATCCACGTAGCTGTCGTCCACGGCCACGATCAGGTCCCCGGGCTGCAGGTCCGACTCCGCCGCCGGTCCCTCACTCTCGCGCGACAACACCTCGACCGCGCGCGCCGCGGTGAGGCCGAGCGCCCGCACCAGCCGCCGATCGAGCGGCCGGTCGCGCGCCCCCACGCCGAGCCAGGCGCGGCGCACGCGTCCCTGGGTGAGGATCTCCGTCAGCACCCATTGCGCAGTCGCGGCGGGAATGGCAAAGCCGATGCCCTGCGCCATGGCGATGATCGCAGTGTTGATGCCGGCCACGCGCCCGTGCGCGTCAGTGAGTGGCCCGCCGGAGTTTCCGGGATTGAGCGCCGCGCTGTGCTGCACGACGCCCTCGATCAGGCGGCCGTGGCGGCTGCGGAGCGACCGTCCGAGCGCGCTCACGACGCCGGCGGACACGGTCGACTCGAACCCGAACGGATTGCCGACCGCGACCACGAGCTGCCCCGGGCGCAGACGCTGGGTGCTGGCGAGGCGCGCGTACGGCAGCGCCCCGGCCTGCGCGCGCAGCACCGCGAGATCGGTGGCCGGATCGCGGCCGGCGACGACGGCCGGCACGGTGCGGCCGTCGACCAACGTGACGCGCGCCTGCTCCACGCGCTGCACGACGTGCTCGTTGGTGAGCAGATAGCCGTCGGGCGTCACGACCACCCCCGAGCCCGCGCCACCGCGCGCCCGCTCGGCTTGCGCGGCGTCTCCCACGTACACGCTGACCACCGCCGGACCCACCTCATCGACCGCACCCACCACTGCCGCGGAATACGCATCCAGGGGCTCGGTCGGGAACGAGGGCTCCGGCGGCACGGCATCGAGCATCGCGAAGGCATGGGGACCGGCCGGACAAAAACAAGGGCTGCAGCCGGCGCACCGGCACGCGCCGTGAGGCTGGCACCGCCGATTCCTGCCAGAATCCCAAGCCGGCCATGATCTCGCTCGCCCAAACCGCCATCCTGCTGGCCGCGGCCGTCGTCGCGGTATCGCTGTTCCGCTTCGCGAGGCTCAGCTCGATCCTCGGCTACCTCGCCGCCGGGCTCGCGATCGGGCCCTGGGGCCTCAACCTCGTCGGTGACATCGACCGCATCATGCAGGTGTCGGAGTTCGGCATCGTGCTGCTGCTCTTTATCATCGGACTCGAGCTGCAGCCGACCCGGCTGTGGGTCATGCGGCGCCTGGTGTTCGGGCTCGGGGCCGCGCAGGTGGCGCTGTGCGCCGTGCTGCTCGGCGCGGGGGCCTGGGCGCTCGGTGAGCCGCCGGTCGCGGCGGCCGTCATCGGCTTCGGCCTGTCGCTGTCGTCCACGCCGCTGGTGCTGCAGGTGCTCGCGGAGCGCGGCCAGCTCAAGACGCAGTACGGGCGCGCGGCGTTCGGGATTCTGCTGTTCCAGGATCTCGCCGTGCTGCCGGCGCTCGCGCTGCTGCCGCTGCTCGCGCCGCTCGCAGGGACTCACCAGGGCGGCGGCCCCTGGTGGATGGGACTGCTGAAGCTCCTGGCGGTGATCGGGGTGGTCATCGGTGGCGGGCGGCTGTTGTTGCGGCCGGCGCTGCGCGTCGTGGCGCGCGTGCGGGTGGGTGAGGTGTTCACCGCCGCGGCGCTGCTCACCGTCATCGCCACCGCGCTCCTGGCCAACCTCGTGGGCCTGTCGATGGCGCTGGGCGCGTTTCTCGCCGGCGTGCTCCTCGCCGACAGCGAGTTCCGGCACGAGCTCGAGGCTGACCTCGAGCCGTTCAAGGGGCTGCTGCTCGGGCTGTTCTTCGTCGCCGTCGGCATGTCGGCGAATCTGGGACTGCTCAGGTCCGAGCCCCTGACGGTGCTGGAGCTGACCGCCGGATTCCTCTTCGTCAAGATCGTCGCGGTGACCGCCTTAGGTCAGCTCGCCCGCCAGCGCGGCGACTCGGCGCGGCGGCTGGGGTTCGCGCTGCCGGCGGGGGGCGAGTTTGCCTTCGTGCTGTTCACGCTCGCGGCGCGCCGGCGCATCCTGGACGGCGCGACCGCGGATCTGCTCGTTCTGGCCGTGACGCTGTCGATGATGCTGGGTCCGCTGCTGCTGATCGCCCACGAGTCCTTGACCAGACGCTGGCTCGCTCCGCCGCAGCAACCCTACGACGCCATCGAGGAGCACGAGGTTCCGGTGATCATCGCCGGCTTCGGGCGCTTCGGCCAGATCGTGGCGCGCGTCCTGCGCGTGAAGGGTCTGCCGTTCACCGCGCTCGACAGCAGCCAGACGCACGTGGATTTCGTGCGGCGCTTCGGCAACAAGGTCTACTACGGGGATGCCTCGAGGCTGGATCTGCTGCGCGCCGCGGGCGCCGGGAGCGCGCGCATCCTGGTGCTCGCGATCGACGACGTCGACGCCTCGACCCGCACCGCCGTGCTGGCGCGCGAGCAGTTCCCGGGTCTGAAGATCTTCGCCCGCGCGCGCAACCGCCAGCACGCCTTTGCGCTCATGGACGCGGGCGTGCGGGAGGTGACCCGCGACACCTACGGCTCGAGCCTGGAGATGGCGGCCTCGGTCCTGGAGGCGCTCGGGGAAACCCCGGCGGCGGCGCGCGAGGCGGTGCGCCGGTTCCGCCAGCACGATGAGGCGACCCTCGCCGCCCAATACCAGGTCAAGGACGATGAGAGCAAGTTCCTCGCCACCTCGCGCGAGGCTGCAAAGCAGCTGGAGAAGCTGTTCGAGGCCGACCGCAACGGCTCCGGGTAGCCCATGGACGAGGCGCGTGGCGTCCGGGAGTTCTGGTTCGGCAGGCTGCCGCTGTCCGCGGAGGACTTGAATCGCCGCCTGCCCTTCTGGTTCGCAGGCCCGCCTTCCGAGCTCGGGCGACTGCGCGACGAGCACATCCGCGAGCGTTTCGGCGCGCTGCTCGAGCGCGCCGCAAGCGGGGCTCTGGGGCGCTGGGAGAACGGTCCGCGGCGGCGC
>VBNH01000028.1 GCA_005878095.1 Gammaproteobacteria bacterium
AAGGCAACATCGGCCTGATGAAGGCGGTGGACAAGTTCGAGTACCGCCGCGGCTACAAGTTCAGCACCTACGCGACCTGGTGGATCCGCCAGGCGATCACGCGCTCGATCGCGGACCAGGCGCGCACCATCCGCATCCCGGTGCACATGATCGAGACCATCAACAAGCTGAACCGCATTTCGCGCCAGATGCTGCAGGAAATGGGCCGTGAGCCCACGCCGGAGGAGCTGGCGGTGCGCATGGAGATGCCCGAGGACAAGGTGCGCAAGGTTCTCAAGATCGCCAAGGAGCCGATCTCGATGGAGACGCCCATCGGCGACGATGAGGACTCGCACCTGGGCGACTTCATCGAAGACACCTCGGTGGCCTCGCCGATCGATCAGGCCACGATGGAGTCGCTGCGCGAGACCACGCACTCGGTGCTGGCACAGCTCACACCGCGCGAGGCGAAGGTGCTGCGCATGCGCTTCGGCATCGACATGAACACCGACCACACGCTCGAGGAAGTCGGCAAGCAGTTCGACGTCACGCGCGAGCGCATCCGTCAGATCGAGGCCAAGGCGCTGAGGAAGCTCCGCCACCCGAGCCGCAGCGAGCAGCTGCGCAGCTTCCTGATGGATGACTGAAGCGGCTTAGCTGCGGCGCCGCATCCGCAAAAGCAAAGGGCCCGGCGTTGCGTGCAACGCCGGGCCCTGCTGTTTTGCCTGATCTAGATGCCGGCCTTGCCGAGGGCGTCGATGAGCTGGCGCAGCAGTTCGGCGAGCCCCGGATGGCCGGCCTCGAACTGCACTGCCAGGGATTCCAGCCGCGGGGCATGGGCGGTTGCCGGAGCCAGGGTCGCCGGGCCCGGGTGCGCGCCGGGTGCGAGCGCGCGCTCGATGTCGCGCATCACGGTGCCGAGCAGCTGGCGCGCCTCGCGGTCGACCGAACCGCTGACGCTCAGGCGCTCGTGCAGGCGCGCGAGCAGCTCCCGCAAGCTCTCCTGAGTCATCGCCGCCGAATCCCTAACTCCCCTGACCGATGGACGCGTTGAGAGCCGCTGACAGCGCGGCATCTCCGCTGAGGAGGTCCTTCCAGGTGAGCTCCCGTCCCAGGCGCTTGCCCTTCTCGGTGAGCTTCAGTCCCTCTGGCGAGAGCGTGACCATGAAGGGCTTGCCATCCACGTCGATCTCGCGCTTCAGCTGCTTGTTGAGTTTGGTAGCCATTGCGTCCTCTCACGTGCAAAGCCTGCACGCTGCCGATGGTAACAGCAAACCGCCGGCATCCACCGGCGGTTCGCCGATAGGTGTGTCGGTCGCGCTAGTTCTTCAGCCCCTCGGCCTTGCGCGCCTCGACGACGTGCGGCCGCGCACCCACGCGCTCGACGTAGCGCTGCAGCTGCGGCCACTTGCCGATGTCGAGGTTGGTATAGCCGCCCCAGCTCAGCACGGTGAACAGGTAGGCGTCGGCGATGGTGAACTGTTCGCCCATCAGGAAAGTCTTCGCTCCCAGGGCGCGTTGCAGGTAGTCGAAACGGGTCGTCAGGTTGTTGCGCGCATACTGCTTGGTGTCCTGCGGCGCATCCTCACGGAACAGGGGCGAGAACCCCTTGTGGAGCTCGGAGTTGATGAAGCTCAGCCATTCCATCAGGCGGTAGCGCTCCATCGTGCCCGCGGCTGGCGCGAGCTTGGCCGTTGGTTTGCGGTCGGCGATGTACTGCAACACGGCGACGTTCTCCGTCAGCACCTCGCCGTTGTCGAGGGTGAGCGCTGGCACGTAGCCCTTGGGGTTCACCTCGTTGAAGTCCAGGCCGTCGGCGGCCCTCTTGGTGTGCCGGTCCACATTGACCAGCTCGAATTTGAGTCCAGCCTCGCGCAGCGCGATGTTCGCAGCCTGCGAGCAGGCACCGGGAAAGTAGTAGAGCTTCATGTCGACCTCCTTGACAGCACAGCGACGGATATCGGCGTACCCGTAGCGGGAGGGCCATGCTAACGTTGCCGCCAGCGATGGCAAGAGGGGCCTGCCATGAGGTCGCTTTTCATCACGGCTGCGGTCGTTACTGCTGCGATCGCGCTCGCTGGCTGCCCGAACAAGCGGCGGGAGCCCGTTCCCGGCCCGCAGTCCCCCGCCGCTCACAGCGTCCCGGCCTCCAGCGACGAGCGCGACGACGATAGCCGGCGCGACACGAGCACCGGCGGCCATCGCGCCAGTGAGATTTCATGGTTCCAGGGGACTCTCGAGGAGGCGTTCTCGCGAACGCGCTGCTCCGAGCGCCGGGCGCTGTTTCGCTATTGAGCACCCGGGGCGCTGCTACAATCGCCGCGGTTGGGCCTGTAGCACAGCGGTTAGTGCAGGGGACTCATCGACTAGGTGCCTTCGCGCGGAAACGCGCGAAGTGGACGGGACGAATTCAGGGAACCCTTCGGGATGTGATCCCATGGCAACCCTGAGCCGAGCCGCCGGTACACCGGCGGAAGGTGCAGAGACTACCTGAGGGCTCGAGCGCCCTTGATAACAGGCTTGAGCATCCCGCACCCACACGCACGGTCCGTGCACGGGTGAAGAGATAGTCCACTCCCGGCGGAAACGCCGGGGCCAAGTGAATCCCTTGGTCGTAGGTTCGAATCCTACCGGGCCCACTATGAAATTCCGTCGACGGCGTAAGATTCTCTGAAAGCGGTCAGACGCCGTGCGATGACATCGCCAGTGAGAAGCGGGTTCGGCCTACGGCGTTACGTGGCAGGAGCACTCTGCGCTCTCCTGCTCCTGTCCGGGTCGTCGTGGCCACAATCCGCCCCCGACGCGAAGCCTCTAACCGCAATTCTCCTCATCGCGCGGGACCACCTGCCCGATTCCAATTTCGCGGACTCGGTTGTGCTCGTGATGAACAACCTCGGCCCCGCCCCGGTCGGCATCATCATCAACCGGCCGATGCCGATTCCTGTCTCGCGTCTGTTTCCCGATCTCAAGCGCCTCGCGAAGGTGCGCGACAAGGTGTACTTCGGCGGACCCGTCGACTTCGGGTCCGTGTGGTTCCTGTTTCGCGCCGCCGCGCCGCCCGAGCACGCGATCCAAGCCTGTGACGGAGTCTACTTGAGCGCGGACCGACAGCTGCTGCTGCAGCTGCTTGGCCGCGACAATCCCGTGGACAGTCTGCGGATCTTCGTCGGCCACGCCGGCTGGGC
>VBNH01000068.1 GCA_005878095.1 Gammaproteobacteria bacterium
ACAGTGTGGATAACTGTACGGGTAACTGTTCGCTCGCGGGGAATCAAAAGCCCGTGCGCTCAACAAGTTGGCTGCACCGTTCGATTCCGTCACGCCGCAGAACCTTAACGCTTCACGTTAATAACGCATAGCGTTATGGTTATCATAAGCAATGGCGCGTATGCTTCAAGTGGAGGGACGGAGACGCGTTCGATGTCGAGATCGTTGATTATCATTGAGCGCACTTCAGGAGCGAGTAGATACCATGGCAGCTAAGAGACTACGGCCCGTACATCCCGGGGATATCTTGCTCCACGATTTCATGCGGCCTCTGAAATTGAGCTCTTACAAGGTGGCGAAGGAACTCGGTGTGGCCGCGCCAACGGTCAATGAAATAGTGCGACGGCGACGGGCGATTACGGCGGAGATGGCACTGCGGTTGTCGCGGTACTTCGGAACGAGTGCGCAACTCTGGCAGAACCTACAGACGCAGTACGACTTGGAAATCGCCAGCAAAAGGATCGGCAAGAAGGTTGAGCGTGCCATCCAGCCCTTGACACGGCCGGATCTGAGGTGATCGGCGTACCTGCTAAGGGCTCGTCGCCTCAGCCCCGTTTCTCTCGTCGCTCGCCGCAGCACGATTTGGCCGAGTCCGGACACAAGCAGTCCTTGCAAGACCCTGAGTGAGCGCCCGATAGCCGTCATTCACGTCGGAGCAATCCAGGATCAAAGTGGTCAGTCGTACCGGCGAGGTCGAAGGACGGTCGCCGGGCACGTCAGCACGTATGTGATATAGGTCTGTGTCCGCTCTCGTTCCAAAACCGCACAGCGGACGTGCTGGTGCTACACTCAATCAGTGTCGCTCGCACGGTGCGGGCATGGGTGCGCGCGGCAATCAACGTGCAATGTCATACCCTACGAAGGCCCCGAGCTCATATCAGGCCAGAATACACTGTCGCAGTCGGCCGACTCACGAGCAGGAAATGTCATCATGCGATATCGACTATTAGACGCTTGCCTCTTCTCCGCCTTTTGTCTCATTGGTGCGCATCACGCGTGGGCAGACACCATGCGTTGTGGCGACAGGGTCATTGCGGACGGCGAGTCCATGGCGACGGTGAGGGCGTTTTGCGGCCCCCCGACAGTGGTGCAGGACAGCGTCAAGGTGAGTGCAACCACCACACCGGCAGGAGACGCCACGAACAGTCAGTCCCATACAGTCGGCGCCGCCGTTCCCGTCGAAACTTGGACCTACAACCGGGGACCGAACATGCTCATGGTGAACATCCGGTTCGTCGATGGGAAGGTCGTCGCAATCACGACACTCCAAGAATACGGTCATTAGAGGCCGTCTGCACAAAGCGACGCTGGAGTATCGATGCTGCGTGCAGTAGACAGCTCGATTGCCGGTTGATCGCGCGGTTAGGCCGTTACAAAGTAACGCCGGTCCATGTACGAATGCCAACCAAGGACCGGCTCCTCGGATTCGGTGATTGCACGGAAGACTTCTTGATAAGTCGCAGTCCTGAAAGTCACTGGAGATGAATGATGGATGTGCTCGGCCCAGTACCTATTCGACTGTCTTGCGCGATGTGCGCGCTTTCGTCGGCGGCCGCGACATTAATCACAACGATGCCAACCTTTTGCCCCGTCTCAACATAACAGTAAGCGTCGGCGATCTCATCGAGAGAATATCTTCGATCGATGACCGCGCGAAACTGACCCGCCTCCATGCGGGCTTTCAGGAACTCGACAAATGCGTGGCCGCTGCCTCGGGGCGGCAGGGGAACGAGGACCCTGTTGTTTTTTGCGATCGACGACCAGATCATCAGCGGCAGGTACTGCCCCCAGGGTCCGACGTCTGTCGCCATAAACGTCCCCTCGGGTTTCAGCAGTCTGCGGCATCTAAAGAAGCTGGCCTTCCCCACCGCCTCGAAGACGAAATCGAACGTCTCGCCGATGCGGGTGAAATCCCCTGCGGTATAGTCGATGGCGCGGTCCGCGCCGAGGGATTTGACCAGCTCCAGATGTTGCGTGCTGACGACCGCGGTCACCTCAGCCCCATAGGCTTTCGCAAGCTGCACCGCCGCCGAGCCGATGGCGCCGGAGGCGCCGTAGATCAGGATTTTGTGGCCAGGCCCTACGTGGAATTGTCTAAGCCCCGAGTTGGCATAGAAAGCGCCCTCGCAGGCCACCGCTTCGTCAAAGTACGTGTTTGCCGGCATGATGGCGATTGCCGCTCTCTCGGGGATGCAGACATATTCCGCCTGAGCGCCATTGCTCCGCGACGGGCACATGCCGAAGACGCGATCGCCCGGCTTGAACGACATGACTTCGGCCCCCACGGCTTCAACCACGCCGGCGAAATCCATCCCGAAAATCGTGCGCCTCGGCCGGCGCAGCCCGTAGATGAGCCGCCCGATGATGCGGGGTCGCAGCTCACCGCAATCCGTCCGGCTGACCGTCGTTGCATGGACCCGGATCAAGACCTCGCCCGCTCCGGGCGCCGGTTTCGGCGTATCGAGTATCTTTATAACGTCCGGTGATCCGTAACGTGTGATAACAGCGGCTTTCATAATTTGGGGACGGTAGACCCAAAACTAATGCCTGAGAAGCCCAACAAAAGCTGCGCTGTACCAACTCGCGCGCCGCTGCAGGCTCATCGAGCGCGATGTAGTCGGCTCGCTGAGTAATTCGGTCGCCTTGCGCTTAAACGTGGTGACGAGTTCGGTACGCATGAAGTACGACACCGTCCAGCGTCTGCACACAAACCTGATTTGGTGGCGATTCAACTGTGTGCGAACTTCGCCCGTGATCCTCGCGTCACAGGCTTGCTGCACGGCCGCGATCGGCCGAGCGTGCACGCACGAACTCGATTAGTGAGCCGGGGCTGGTGAGCCGGGGCCGCAACAGGGAAAAGGGGCCGCAACAGGGAAAAAAGGAGCGGCCTCGGAGGCGGGGGCGGTGACTGCGGGATTCTGAGCGGGGTCTGATACCGTTGCCGTCCGTGGACGCGGCTGACATCCCTGGCATTGCCTTCGTGCTTGATCGCACTGCCATCCTGGCAGCGCAGACACGCTCAGAACCTTCAGATCACCTCTCGTCCCCCGCCTCGAGGCCGTTAAAGACGCGTCAGACCGTGTGGGGGGTCATCTCGGACGACGCGAGTTGCGATACCCGTTTGTGCTCGTGCATTGCCTGCCTGGCGTCCGTGAGCAGCTCGTCGATGCCTACGGGACGCCGTGAATTGAAGTGCGCGACTCCTACGCTCAGTGACAGCTCCGGAAGATCGGAGCTTCGCGTCTGCGGCCTGCGGGCGCGCAGCAGGATCGCGCTGCGCGAGGCGTACTCGGAGCTCGTCGTCAGGGCGGCGAACTCCGCGCCGCTCAGCCGGCCTATGACCTCATAGACGCCATAGCTCGGGAACAGATCGCGCATGAAGTTGCCCATCTGCCGGATCAGGACCTCGCCCGCGGAGCGGCCGATTTTCTCGGTGATCCGCTCCAGATCCTTCACCTCCAAGTAGATCAGGTGGGCGGCGTGCCCATCGCGGGCCGCGACGTCCAGCAGCCGCGTGCCCGTCTGCATGAAGCCACGCCAGTTGCACAATCCGGTGAGATCATCCGTCAGCGTTACGCAGCGCAGGGCCTGCACCACGTTCAGCAACGCCTTCATCTGCAGCGAAACTCGCTGTCCCTTGCTCAGTCCCTGAAAGCGCAGCAGCTCCGACAACAGGCGTCTGATGCGCGCATCGTCACCTTCGAGGGCGGCCGCGCGCAGCTGGCTGGCGAGTTCCGCATTGCGGGCGCGGAGTGCGCCTTGTTCAGCGGACCGCGAGACCAGCGCAGCTTCCATCATGGGAGGTCTTCCTCGCCAGCAGCCTGACAACTTGGGCCGCAAGCATAATGGCTGCGCATGAGATCGTGTGACGGCACCGAACCCGCTTCGACGTCGGTTCCGGTCGGATTGTCGAGTAGGGGACCTCCTACATCCGGCCTACCTCGCCACACGCCATGAGCATGTTCGTGCCCACGCCGTCCTGGATCAGTTGAGCAACACGGGTGTTTGAACGGGTGTTTGCCGCGCAGGATCTCGCGCAGCGCAGCATCCCGGGGCGCTGGCGCCCCCACAACGGACCGTGTTTGTTACTGCCCCCGTTGTGTAGCTCAAATCCTACATTGCTTCAGTCGCGCGCCGACCGACGGCTCTGCCTGCCCGGGGGGATAGTCCGATGCACCGTCAAACGCCTTTCGGTCGCGGCAGTCAGGCGGCGCGAGTTACATCCGCAGGGCAGAGCGAGGCGGCCGTGCTTCGCTACACAGTCGGCCGTGGACCTGGGCAGCAGCTCAAGCCTCGACCGAGGAGGCGCCATCCCGTGGAAACTACAGCGAATGATCTCGAGCGCGAGGCTCATCACGATCGGGCCACGATCCGCGGCGCTGCACGCGGCGCGCCCCGCCAGGCGCGCGTCAATCAGGAGGTGCGCGAGAGCACGGTCGCTCCCACCAAGAAAGCGGTCTCGCACGGTGCGGAACAGGCGCAGCGCCAGACCAGGGAAGCGCTCGAGGCGGCGGATCGTTACGTGCGGGCTCAGCCGTGGGAAGCGATCAGCATTGCCGCGATAGCGGGACTCGCCATTGGTTTGCTGCTCGGCCGCCGCTGAACGGAACACTGAGCGCAGGGGAGGCGAGGGCAGTGCTGCGCCCTGAATGGACGCTGCGCCCGCGTCGCGGTACCTGGGCCTCCCGGGGGAGCGATCGCGGTATGATGCATTCAGCGTGGAACATCGCCTGCGACTTCGTGTCGCGATACCGATTTCCACTGAGTGTCAGGGACATGTCTCGGTCATCGACCATGAATTCCGGCGCTGCCCGCCAGATGACGCTGGTTGCGCTGCTGCTGGCGACGGTGCTTGGACTGTTCCTCGCTGCCGAGTTGGGGCAACGCAAGCTGGAAGAGGTGAGGCGACAGGTCGAAAGGGCCGCGCAGCGGGAGCAGGCGCTGGCGGAAGTCCTGCAGCTGCTGAGCCAGGCCGAGAGTAGCCAGCGCGGCTCCATACTGCTCGGTGATGCCGGATACCTCGAGCCCTACCAGGAAGCCGTCGGCAAAATCCCTCAAGCGCTGCGTCGGCTCGACCAGGCGTTCGCGAGCGCGGACGCGACGCTACGCGCGGAGGTCGAGCAGGTCGAGCGGCTCAGCAACGCAAAGCTGGTTGAGATGGGCGAGACGCTGATTCTCTACCGCCAACACGGGCCCGGTGCCGCCCTCGACCTGATTCGTACCGATATCGGCAAGTGGACCATGACGCAGCTCGTGCAACGGGTGCGCAAGGTCCAGGCGCGGGAAACGGGCAACATCCTGGCCGCGAGCCGTTCGTGGCGAATCGACCGCTGGATAAATCTCGCGATTACCAGTACCGCGCTCGCAGCCAGCGTGTTCCTGGTACTGCTGCTGTGCCGCCTGGCCGTCAGTTACGTACGCTCCAAGGAGCGCGAAACCGAGGATCTCGCCGAGCGCGGCACCGAGCTCGAGCGGCTGGTGAAGCGGCGCACCGAGGAACTGTCGCAGCTCTCGACTCATCTTCAGTCGCTGGCCGAGCAGGAACGCTCAGCCCTGTCACGCGAACTGCACGATGAGCTCGGCGGGCTGCTGGTCGCCGCCCGGATGGACGCCTCCTGGCTCGAGGATCGCGTGGCCACCAGCGATCCGGAGGTGCAGGCGCATTTCAAGCGCCTGCACGAGGCTCTGCTGGCCGGGGTCGAGGTCAAGCGCCGGGTGGTCGAAAATCTGCGCCCCAGCCTGCTCGATAACCTCGGGCTCTTTCCGGCCTTGCGCTGGCAGGTAGCGGACAGCTGCGGACGCGCGGGACTGCACTGCACCGAGCGATACCCTCCGGAGGAGCTCGACCTGACTCCGGAGGCATCGATTGCCATATTCCGAATCGTGCAGGAGGCCCTGACCAACATAGTCAGACATGCGCAGGCGCACAACGTCGAGGTTTCCGTCGAGTCGCGGCACCAATCGCTGCTCGTGCGCGTCCGGGACGATGGGATCGGACTGCCGCTCGAGCCGCGGCAGGCGCTCGGATCGCACGGCCTGGCGGCGATGCGGCATCGCGCCTTGGGGCTCGGAGGTCAGTGGCACGCGCTGCGCGCCACGGGTGGCGGCACCGAGATCGAGGTCCGCCTGCCGCTGGAAAAAATCCTCGCGAGCGAGGCAGTCCTCAATCCAACGCAGGGGACGACCGCGGCGGCGGGTTAGGCGTCCCCGGCGGCGCGCTCTCTGGCGAAGCCACGCAGCAGCGATGGCAGGCGGAAGTAGTCGCGGGACTTGTCCAGAAACGCCTCGACGCCGAACGACTCGGCCTCGTGTCGATATTCGGGCAGGCCGAAGTTGGTCAGAACGACCACCTTCGGTCGATGTCCGCCGCGGGCGAGCGAGCGCAACACGCCGAAGCCCGAACCGGCGCGCAAGTGCAGATCGAGTATCACCACGTCGGGTCGCGAGCCCGCTATGCTTCCGAGCGCACCGGCTTCCGTATCGACGGTCTCGATCAGATCCACGTCCGGCAGGCGTCGGATCAGCTCTGCCAGCCGCGCGGCCAGCAGCGACGAGTCCTCGGCAAGCAGGACCCGCAAGGAGGGGCTATTCGGCATAATCGAAGCGACCGGAGTAATCCAGCGCAAGCAACCAGGCGCTGGGGGACTGCTCACCGCGGCAAGCCTAAGCAGCCCAGGTAGCGGCGGCTGCCGGTGTCCACCGTTGAAGCGTGTCAGTGTCCGCCCACGGGAGCGGTCAAAGGACCAGGCCAGCTACTGGACCAGGCCGTTGCGCAGCGCATACGCCGTCAGGTCGGCGTTGGTATCAAGATTCATTTTTTCCAGGACCCGCGCCCGATAGGTGCTGACGGTCTTGACGCTGATGAAGAGCTCCTCAGCTATCTCCGAAACGCTGCGTCCGACGGCAAGCTTGCAGAGGATCTGGAACTCCCGCTGTGAGAGCGCCGCGTGCAAGGGCTGGTCGGTCGGCTCATCCAGGGCGCTCACGAGCATCTCGCTCAGGGTGGCACTCACGAAGCGGCGCCCGGAGAGCACGGTGTGGACAGCCCGCATGAATTCCTCGGGCGCCTGGTCCTTGGCGAGATAACCGAACGCGCCGGCACGTAACACGTTGATCGCATACTGTTTCTCGGAGAAGCCACTCATCACGAGAACACGGGTATTAGGGTAGCCCGCGCGAATATGCCGCAGGATATCGATGCCACTGCGATCGGGCATATTGATGTCGAGGATGACGAGGTCCCATTGACCGTTGCGCAGCTCCTGCAGCGTCTCCTCACCGCTGCCCGTCTCTGCGATCGGGTCGATCGACCGGTCCTGCTCCAGATAGTGCCGGAGCCCGGTGCGCATCATCGCGTGATCGTCCGCAATCAGTACGCTTGGCATTCAGCCTCCGATTGGCGTGGCTGCCAGGTGCTAAGCTCGAGCATCCGGACCACTCACAATATCGACCCCCGCAAAGCTTCACCGTACGCCAGTCCCTTGATCGTCTGTAGGCGAGATCTTACAAAGTCCTACGGACCCAGGTCCAGTTGCGGGTCTCTTCATCTACAGGGCGCGCAGCCGCCGCCCGGTCTCGTGGTGGTCACGGGCAAATGCCCCAGCAGTAAGGGTCGGCCGGATCGAGTCGCAAGCGCGCTTCGCCGGTGACGTGCGCGGTGCCGGTGATGACGGGGGTGATCTCCCCCTTGTCGCGGGCGTGCCAGCGGTAGCGCGCGCTGAACGTGCTGCCGATCAGACTCTCCTGAATCCACGGGTCGCCTTCCCGAAGGCGCTCGTCGGCGGCGAGACACGCGAGCTTGGCGCTGGTGCCCGTGCCGCACGGGGAGCGGTCGTAGGCTCTGCCCGGACAGAGGACGAAGTTACGGCTGTGTACGCCGGCGCGGGTCGAGGGCGCGAACAGCTCGACGTGATCTACTTCAGGGTAGCCCTGCGCATTCACGGCCTGCCGTACTCGCCAGGCAAACTCAGTCAGCGCCTCGAGGTTCTGCGGCTTGATGTCGAGACCGTGCCCGTCGGCTAGAAAGAACCAGTTGCCGCCCCAGGCCACATCGCCCCGGATGCTGCCGACACCGGCCACGGCGACGGCAATCTGGCGCGCCTTGCGGTAACTGGTGACGTTCTCGACGTCGATGCGGCCGTCGCCATGCAGCTGCGCGTTTACGGCCCCGACAGGGGTATCGATACGAAACGTCCCCGCTGCGCATCTGCCCGCGTGAGCAAGTGAGGCGATCAGGCCGAGCGTGCCGTGACCACACATCCCGAGATAGCCCACGTTGTTGAAGAAGATCACGCCCCAGTTGCAGTCGGGACGATGCGGCTTGCATAGCAGGGCGCCGACCAGCATGTCGCAGCCGCGCGGCTCGTTCACTATGGCGGAGCGATACGCGTCGAAATGCTGGCGAAAGCGCTCGACGCGCTGCGCCAGCGGCCCAACGCCCAGGTCCGGGCCCCCCTCGATCACCAGCCGGGTCGGCTCACCGGCGGTGTGGGAGTCGATGACCTGGATCGCCTGGATCTGAGCTTCCCGAGTAGCCGCCACGGGAGCACTCATGTGGGGCGTGCGGCGCGTGCGCGCTCGACCCGCTCCATCACCTCGGCGCGGCGCTCGCCGGCGAGCGGCAGCCGCGGTGGGCGCACGCGCTCGGAGCCCCGTCCCATGATGGCCTCGGCGAGCTTGATGGACTGCACCAGATCGGGCTCGGAGTCGAGGTGCAGGAGCGGCATGAACCAGCGATAGATCCTGCGGGCGCGCTCCAGCTGTCCGGTGCGGATGGCCTCATAAAGTGCCAGCGACTCGATGGGGAAGGCGTTGGTCAGCCCCGACACCCAGCCCCGCGCTCCGAGCATCAGGCCCTCGAAGGCGAAATCATCGAGCCCCGCGAAGAGTACGTAGCGATCGCCCAGGGCATTGAGCACATCCGTGAAGCGCCGCGGGTCGGGTGAGGACTCCTTGAGCGCCACGAGGTTCGCCTGCTCCGCGAGCTGCTTGAGACTTGCGATCTCGATGTTGACCCGATAGGCCGGCGGATTGTTGTAGAGCATGATCGGCAGCGAGGTCGCCTGCGCCACGGTGCGCAGGTGATACTCGAGCTCGGCGCGCGTCGGCACGTATACCATCGCCGGCAGCACCATCAGGCCGTTGACGCCGATGCGCTCGGCATCGCGCGCGTAGGCCACCGCGCTGCTCGTCGTCAGCTCCGAGACACCGGCGATGAGCGGCACCTTGCCCCCGACTGCGCCGACGGCCGCCGTGAGAACCGCGCGCTTCTCCTCTGCGGTGAGGGAGTTGTTTTCCCCCACGGTGCCCAACAGCACCAGGCCGTGAACGCCGTCGCGCACCAGGGCCGACAGCACCGCACAGGTCGCCTGCAGATCGACCGCGAGATCGGTGCCGAACTGGGTGGTAGCCGCCGGAAAGACTCCGGACCAGGAGCATTTGAGGGGCGTGCTCAGGCAGATACTCCGCTGTAGATCGTATACGCTCGGCGCATGGGGGAGCAAGACAGGGTCGCGGTGATCGGCGCCGGCGTCATCGGCTGCGCGATCGCCTGCGGTCTGGCTCGCGAGGGCTGGCGCGTGCTGCTCGCGGACCCCGAGGAACCAGGCGTCGGCGGCGCGAGCTTTGGCAACGCGGGACACATCGCGGCGGAGCTGATCGAGCCCTTGCCCTCGGTGGCGCTGGTGTTCGGCTTCTGGCGCGAGCTGTTCGCGCTGGGGGGACCCCTCGATATTCCGTGGCGCAGGCTTCCGCGGGTCGCGCTCTGGGCCCCGCGTTTCGCGGCCGCGGCGTTCCGCCGCCGCGCCAACACGCAGCATCTCGCGCCGCTGGTCAGACCCGCGAGCGCAGCGTGGGAACGGTTGCTGCGCGAGCTCGGCACTCCGGGGCTCCTGCGCCGCAACGGCCACTATCAGGTCTGGCTCGGCGCGACAGCCGGCAGGCGGGCGCGCGCCGAAGCGTGCCGGATGACGCGGCTCGGCGTAGCGACGGCCCCGGTGGCCGCCGAGCTGCTGCGCGCCGTGGCCAGTGCCGCGGGCGATGAAACCATTGCGGGTCTGAGGTTCCCGGACAGCGCTCATGTCCTGGACCCGCGCGCCGTGTGCGAGGTGCTGGCGCGGGCGGCGGTCGAGCGCGGCACGACTCTGCAGCGCGCCCGGGTGCGCTCACTGGCGCCGCGCGGTGATCAGATCGACGTGCTCAGCGATGCGGGCGCTTTCACCGCAGCCACGGTGATCGTGTGCGCGGGAGCGTGGTCGGGGCCGCTCCTCGCCCCGTTCGGTCTGCGCGCGCCGCTCGAGGCCGTGCGCGGTTATCACATCGAGCTGCCAGGACACGCGGCGCTCGTCGATGCGCCGCTCGTCTACATGGACCGCAGCATCGTGGTCACGCCGATGGCCGCGCGGCTGCGAGCGTCGAGCTACATGGAATTTGCGCGACTCGAGGCTGCGCCTGATCCGAGAAAGCCGGCCCGGTTGCGGGCGAACTTGCGGCGTCTCGGCTACCGCTGCGAGGGCGAGAGCTGCGCTTGGGTCGGCCCGCGTCCGGTTCTTCCGGACTACCTGCCGGGGATCGGCCGGGCGCCCGGTGCCGCGAGGCTCTTCTACGCCATCGGCCACCAGCACCTGGGATTGACGCTCGCACCGGTCACGGCCGATCTGATGGTCGCGCTGGTCTGCGGCCGCGAGCCGCTCCACGACGTGACACCATTTGATCTGCGCCGTTTCAACTGACGCACCTGGATTGCAGCCTTTGTACCTCAACGGCCGCTACGCGCTCCTGACGGCGTTCCTGGCCGCGGGCCTCGGCTACCTGTGGCGCTGGTTCGCCCTCGAGCGGGCGGCGGGCGGGAGCCCGACGCCTCGCCCGGCGGATGTCCTGATCGGTTTCGGCACCAACTTCTTCGACACTCTGGGTATCGGATGCTTCGCGCCCACGACCGCCATCTTCAAGATGCAGCGGCGCATGGCGGACGAGGACATCCCGGGGACCCTGAACGTCGGCGACGCCTTGCCCACCGTGGTGGAAGCGCTCGTCTTTGTGGCGATCGTGACGGTGGACCTCACGACGCTCATCGCCATGATCGTCGCGGCTGTGGTCGGCGCCTGGTTGGGCGCGGGCGCGGTGGCGCGCGCCCCGCGGCGCTTCATCCAGCTCGGTATGGGCGTGGCACTGCTGGTGGCGGCTGCTCTCATGCTGGCGAAGAATCTCGCCTGGTTGCCGCCCGGGGGTGAGGCGCTGGGACTTCACGGGCCCACACTCGTGTTTGCGGTGTGCGCGAACTGTCTGCTCGGCGCGCTGATGATGCTGGGTGTGGGCCTGTATGCACCGTGTCTCATCCTCGTGAGCCTGCTCGGCATGAGTCCACTGGTGGCCTTTCCGATCATGATGGGTTCGTGCGCGCTGCTGATGCCGGTCGGCGGTACGCGCTTTGTGCGCACGCGGCGCTACCATCCCGGCGCCGCGCTCGGACTGACGCTCGGCGGCATTCCCGGGGTGCTGTGCGCCGCCTTTATCGTGAGGTCGCTGCCCGTGGGGTGGCTGCGGTGGCTGGTGGTGGTCGTGGTCATGTACGCGGCGGCCCTGATGCTGGCCTCGGCGCGACGGGCCTCGAGCGGATGAGTGCTCACGGCGCGTGGAAGTCCTCGGCCACGGCTTCCACCAGCGTCGGGCCCGGCCGCGCCAGGGCCGCGCGCAGCGCCTCGGCGAGCGCCGCCGCTTCGTGCACCCGCACGCCCGCGGCCCCACAGGCGCCGGCGAGGGCCACGAAGTCCGGATTGCGCGCCACCACGCCGATCGGGGCGATACCGGCAGCACGCATGTCGTCGCGGATCTGACCGAGGGCACTGTTGTTCCACACCACCAGAGGCAGGCTGAGATCGAGTTCCACCGCCGTCATCAGTTCCTGCAGCGTGAACTGCACGCCGAAGTCTCCGGCCAGCGCCACCACGGCCCGCGCCGGCTGCGCAATCTTGGCGCCGATGGCTGCGGGCAGCGCGTAGCCGAGCGCACCGTAGCCTGAAGGGTGAAACCACAAGCCGGGACGCTCGGCGGCGAACGCGTAGTTCCCCAGGTAAGCGATCTGGGTCATGTCGGTGAACAGCACGCCGTCGCTGGGAAGGACCTCGCGCAGGGCGCGCACGGCCGCGAGGCGTGCGCGCGTGGCGGAGTCAAACTGCGCATCGATGCGCGCGCGATAGGCCGCGGCGGCGCCTGCCGCGGTGCGCCAGCCCGAGCGCACGCGACTCGCGCCGGCCAGCATCTCGAGGCTCGCGCCCGCATCGCCCCTGACCAGCACGTCGGCCGCAAACTGATCCGACAGCTTCTGGTCCTCGACGTCGAGGCGCACCAGGCGGCCGCTCATCGCCAGGCGCGTGGTGGTGTACACGTCGGTTTCGGACAACTCCGTGCCCGCGGCCACCACCACGTCGGCGGCTGCCACCAGCTCCTGGGTCGGGGCGTACGGCAGACTCGCGCCGAGGCTGGCGGGGTGGCTCTCCGCCACCGCGCCCTTGCCGGCCACGGTGGTGATGAGGTAGCCGTCGAGCGCCTCCACCAGCTTGCGCAGCGCGCCGCCGGCGCGGCGCGCGCCGCCGCCGGCAATGATCAGCGGCCGCTGCGCTTCGGCAAGCAGCGCCTGCGCCGCGGCCAGCGCGGCGGGCGAGGGAGGTGGCGCAGCCCCGCTGCGCGCGAAGCGCTCCGGGCGCAGGGTGGTGGGCTCGCCCAGCAGGTCGAGCGGGATTTCGAGGTACGCCGGCCGTGCGCGCGCGGCGTGCAGCGTGGCGAATGCCGCCCGCAGATGATCGCGCACGTCCGGCGCGCCGCGGGCGCTGCGGGCGAGGCCGGCAACCCCGGCAGCGATGGCGCGCTGATCGTCGAGCTCGTGCAACACGCCCCAGCCCTTGCCGAGGGAGGCGCGCACCGGGCTGCTCGCGACCACCAGCAGCGGCACCGAATCCGAATACGCCTGCGCGACGGCGGTGAGAGCGTTGGTCACTCCGGGACCGGAGATCACGAACGCCGCCGCCGCGCAGCCGCTCACGCGCGCGTAGCCGTCGGCCGCAAAGCCGGCGTTCTGCTCGTGGCGCACCAGCACGTGGCGCAGGCGCGCGAATTCCAGGCCGCGGTACAGCTCGATGTTGTGCACGCCCGGAATGCCGAACACGGTCTCGATGCCGTTGGCCGCGAGCGTCTCGACAACGTAGCGTCCGACAGTCCAGGGAGTCGCGCTCATGCGCTTGAAATGTTAACACCGCACACGCACAGTACGAACGTGAAATTCTCGGCACTCGTGCACCGCATCAGCGGCGATGGCGCCGATGCATGGCTCACTCACTACCAGGCGGCGGCGGCGCGCGCGCGCGGCGAGGACGTGATCGTGCTCAGCGTAGGCGATCCGGATCTCGACACGCCCGCAGCCGTCGTCGAACGTGCGGTCGGGCAGCTGCGCGGCGGGGACACGCACTACGTGCCCGCGGCCGGGCGGCCGGCGCTGCGCCAGGCGATCGCCGGCGCGCACGCGGCGCGCTGTGGTCAGCCGGTCGGGCCTGACAACGTGGTGTACTGTGCCGGCGCACAGAACGCGCTGTTCGTGGCCTCCCTGTGCCTCGCGGGACCCGGGGACGAGGTCGTGACCTTCGAGCCGCTGTACCCGACTTACCCCGCCACCATCGAGGTGTCGGGGGCGCGTCTGGTGCGGGTGCCCGCCGCGGCCGGCTGGCGTCCGGACCTGGCCGCGCTCGCCTCGCTCATCACGCCGCGCACCCGCGCGATCTTCTGGGCGACGCCGAACAATCCCAGCGGCGTGGTGCTGAACGAGACGGAGTTGAGCGTGATCGCGGAGCTGGCGCGCCGCCACGACCTGTGGCTCGTCTCGGACGAGGTGTATGCGGGCCTGGCGCCTGGTGGACGCGTGCCGAGTCTCGCGGCCCGCCTGCCCGAGCGCGTCGTGACCGTCGGGAGTCTCTCGAAGTCGCACTCCATGACCGGCTGGCGCGCCGGCTGGCTGGTGGGGCCCCCGGAACTGGCGCTGCATGCCGAACAGCTGGCGATGTGCATGCTGTTCGGCCTGCCGGGTTTCATCCAGGAGGCGGCGCTCACCGCGCTCACGCTCGCACCCGAGGCCGAGCAGCGCATCCGCGGGTTGTGCGCGGCGCGCCAGGAGCGCTTTGCCGGCGGGATCCGCGACATCCCGACCTTGCGGGCGATGGCGCCCGAAGCGGGCATGTTCATGCTGATCGATGTGCGCGGCACGGGGCTGTCGGGCGAGGAATTCATGCGCGGCCTGTACGCCTCGCAGCGCGTCGCGGTGATGGATGGCGCGGCGTTCGGGCGCTCGAGCGCGGGCTGCGTGCGCGTGTGCTTCGCCACCGACGAGGCGACGCTCGATGCGGCCTGCAGCCGGCTGCGGTGCTTCTGCGAGGAGCTGTCACGCCGCTCGCGGCCCTAGCCAGCTCGCGCCGCCGCTGCGCGGCGCGCCGGTATATTATATTATTACGACGACATTAAAAAAACAGCTGGGAGTGCGGGCGCGATCATGAGACGGGTCAGAACACTGGGTCTGCTGGGTACCGGAGTGATCGGCGGTGGCTGGGCCGCGCGCGCGCTGCACTTCGGTATCGACGTCCTGGCCGCAGACCTCAAGCCTGAAATGGAGGAGTGGATCCGCGGCGCAGTCGCCAACGCCGAAGCGTCGCTGGCGCGGCTCACGCTGGCGCCCCTGCCGCCGAAGGGCAAGCTGTCATTCACCACCGACCTGCAGGCGATGGCACGGCAGGCGGATTTCATCCAGGAGAACATCCCCGAGCAGCTCGAGCTGAAGCAGCGGGTGCTCGCCGCTGTCAGTCATCATGCACCGGCCGATGTCGTGATCGCCTCCAGCACCTCCGGCCTCATGCCCTCGGATCTGCAGCGCGACATGGTGGCGCCGGAGCGCTTCCTGGTCGCGCATCCCTTCAACCCCGTGTACCTGCTGCCGCTGGTGGAGCTGGTCGGCGGCCGACAGACCTCGACCGCGGCCCTGGACGCCGCCAGCACTTTCTTCACCTACATCGGCATGCATGCCCTCAGGGTGCGCCGTGAGGTGCCGGGCCATCTCACCGACCGGCTGCAGGAAGCGCTGTGGCGCGAGATCCTGCACATGGTGAATGAGGACGTGGCCACCACCGGCGAGCTCGACGATTCGATCGTGTATGGGCCAGGTCTGCGCTGGGCGGCCATGGGCACCAACCTGATCTATCACCTCGCCGGCGGTGAGAGCGGCATGCGCCACATGCTCAGGCAGTTCGGACCGTGCCTGCAATGGCCGTGGACCAAACTCGAGGCCCCGGAGCTGAGCGAGGCGCTGATCGACAAGATGGTCGCGGGCACGCAGGCGCAGGCCGCCGGACGCTCGATCCGCGAGCTGGAGCGTTTGCGGGATGACTACCTGGTTGCGATCCAGCAGGTGCTGAAGCCCTACAACATCGGCGCCGGCGCGACCTTGCGGGCGCTCGAGGAACGTCTGTACGAAGCCGCGGCTGCCGGCGCACGCGCGCGTATCGATGCAGCCGACCAGCCGCTGCGACTGGTGGAGACCTACGTGCGGCCGGAGTGGATCGACTACAACGGTCACATGACCGATTCGCGCTACCTGCAGGTGTTCGGCGATGCGACCGACGCGCTCTTCAGGTACGCGGGCGTCGATGACGGGTACCGCCGATCCGGACGGGCGATGTACACAGTCGAAACACACGTCACCCACAAGGCGGAGGCGCGCGCGCTCGAACCGCTGTACGTGACGACGCGGGTGCTGGAGGTCGACGACAAGCGTGTGCGGCTGTTGCACAGCCTGCATCGCCGGCGCGATGAGGCTCTCGTCGCCAGCGCGCGGCAGCTGTACCTGCACGTGAATACACCGCCCGGGAAGGCCTCGCCGATGGAGGCCGGGGTGCGCGCGCGGCTTGCGGTCCTGCAGGCCGCGCACGCGAGCGACCAGACCGAAGATCGTCGATCATGAGCAGCGCCGCGATGAGCGCCGCGCGCGCGGCGTGAGGAGAAGCCGATGGACTTTGCGCTCACCGAAGAACAGCAGCTGATCGTCACCACCACGCGTGAATTCGTCCGCCGCGAGCTCGTGCCGCACGAGCGCGAGGTCGAAGAGAGCGGCAGGCTGCGCGAGGAGCTGCGGCAGGAACTCAAGGCCCGGGCGATTGCCGCCGGCCTGTACGCCGCCAACATGCCCGCCGAGGTCGGTGGCGCGGGGCTCGATGCGGTGAGCTGGATGCTGTACGAGAAGGAGCTCGGCTATACGGGTTACGTGCTGCACTACGCCTGCGTCGCGCGGCCGTCGAACATCCTGCTCGCCTGCCAGGGAGCACAGCGCGAGCGCTACCTGCTGCCGGCAGTGCGCGGCGAGCGTACCGAGTGCCTGGCGATGAGCGAGCCGCAGGCGGGCTCGGACCTGCGCGGGATGCAGACCACGGCACTGGCGCGGGGCGGCGACTTCATCGTAAACGGCACCAAGCACTTCATCAGTCACGCCGACCATGCGGACTTCGTGATCCTGTTTGCCGCCACCGGCGAGGAGGATTCCGCGCGCGGCAAGCGTAAACTCATCACCGCTTTCCTGGTCGACACCGGCACGCCCGGTTTCGAGATCCGGCCCGGGTACCGGAACGTCTCGCATCGCGGCTACACCAACAGCATCCTGCAGTTCAGCGACTGCCGGCTGCCCAAGTCGGCGGTGCTCGGGGAGCTGCAGCGGGGATTCGAACTTGCCAACACCTGGCTCGGGGCAACGCGCCTGCAGGTGGCGGCCAACTGCCTCGGGCGCGCGGAGCGGGCGCTCGAGTGCGCCAAGCAGTGGGCGGTCGATCGCGTGCAGTTCGGACAGCAGATCGGCAAATTCCAGGGCGTGTCCTTCAAGCTTGCGGACATGGCGCTCGAGCTGCGCGCCGCCGAGCTGCTCACCCTGGAAGCGGCGTGGAAGCTGGATCAGAAGCTCGCGACCGACATGGACATGGCGATCGCGAAGCTGAAAGCGACCGAGATGCTGGCGATGGTCGCCGACGAGGCGCTGCAGATTCACGGCGGCATGGGGCTCATGAGCGAGCTGCCGCTGGAGCGCATCTGGCGCGATGCGCGCATCGAACGCATCTGGGAGGGCACCAGCGAGGTGCAGCGGCACATCATCTCGCGCGCGCTGCTGCGGCCGCTGGGCGGCTGAGGAGGCCGATCAGGCCGAGCTGCGCGGCTGCGTACCCGTGATGTCCGCGCCCGGGTTCCTGGCGCCCGGGTTCCTGGCGCTCATTTCCCCTTCCACACCGGCTTGCGCTTCTCGGCGAAGGCGCGCGCGCCTTCCTTCAGATCCTCCGAGCGGATGACCTTCTGCACGGCGTCGAGGCAGTCGTGCAACTCGAATGCCGCGTGCTCGGGTACCATTTCGGTGTGGCGCAGCAGCTGTTTGATGGCCGGGAACAACAATGGCGGACCGGCGGCGAGCTGCTGGGCGATCTCGCGTGCCTTGGCGAGACCCTGGCCCTTGGGCACGACATGGTTGGCCAGGCCCCAGTGCTTGGCTTCGCCGGCGTCCATCCAGCGGCCGGTCATCAGGAACTCGACGGCGACGTGGTAGGGGATGCGCCGCCGCAGTTTGATGGTGCCGGCGTCCGCGAGCACGGCTACGTTGATTTCGGGCAGCGCGAACTTCGCGTGCTCCTCCATCACGATGATATCCGTTCCCAACACGATCTCGAAGCCCCCGCCGCAGGCGATGCCGTTGACCGCGGCGATGAGGGGCTTGTCGAGGTTACGCGGGTAGTTCAGGCCGCCGAAGCCGCCCGGACCCCAGTCCTCGTCGGACTCCTCGCCGCCGGCGGCGCACTTCAGGTCCCACCCCGGGCTGAAGAAGCGCTCGCCGGCGCCCGTCACGATCGCAACGCGCAGGGCCGGGTCGTCACGGAAGGCGGCGAACGCCTGGTTCAGGCGCCGGCTTGCCGCCAGGTCGATGGCGTTCGCCTTCGGACGGTCGATGGTCACCTCGAAAACCGCACCGTCGGTTGCGGTGCTGATGCCGTCGGACATGTCAGTGTTCCTCCAGGCGGATCAATGCGTCGACTGCCACGGCGCCCAGCCCCGCCGGGCGCACGATGACGGGATTGAGGTCCAGTTCCACCAGGCGCTCGAGATTGGCCGCGGCGTAGCGGGTGCAGGCGAGGGCGGTCTGCACCAGCGCGGCGACGTCCGCCGGCGGGCGGCCACGGTATCCGGCGAGCAGGCTTGCGACTTTGAGTCTGCCGAGGGCCGCCGCGACGGCGGCAGCGGTGAACGGCGGCAGCAGGCTCACGCTGTCGCGCAGCAGCTCGGTCAGCACGCCGCCGGCGCCGAGCACCAGGAGCTGTCCGAACTGCGGGTCGACAGTCACGCCCACCAGCATTTCCGCGACGCCGTCGGTCACCATTTCCTCGACCAGCACCGTCGCGGAAAGCGCCGCCAGGCGTTGCGCGGCCGCTTCCGCTTCCGCGGCGCTGCGCACGTTGAGCACCACGCCGCCGACTTCGGATTTGTGTTCCAGCGCGGCGGCGGTGGCTTTGATCACCAGCGGAAAACCGAGCTGCACGGCGGCCGCGGCGGCCTCGGCCACCGGCACGACCCGCGAGCGGGGCACCGGTACGCCGAAGGCGGCGAGCGCGCGCTTGCCCTCGTGCTCCGCCAGCGTGCGCGCGGACCCCACCGCGGCGCGTGGCAGGTGCAGCTGCACTGCAGCGCCGCGTGCCCAGGTCTCGCCGACCGCGCCGGCGAGATCGAGCGCCTCGAGCGCCTCGCGCTGGCCCTGCAGGGGCACGATGCCGGCCGCGAGACACTTTTCCCGCGTGGCGCGCGACAGCGATTCGGGCAGCGAGGAGATCACCGCGCCGCGGCTGTCAGCGCCCGGCAGTGCGGCGGCAAACTCCTCGATCGCGCGCACATAGGCCGAGTCGTCGGCGGCGCTGGCCGGCGGACAGTCGATGAGGAACCCGACCGCGTCAAACCCGGCGCGCTGCGCGATGCCGAACATCGCGCGTTGGCGCGGATAGTCGAACCACACGTGGGTGTGGAAATCGAACGGGTTGGACACGCTCACGCGATCCGAGAGGACGTCGCGCAACCCGGCGGCGGCGGCGGCCGGAATGGGCGCGAAATCGAGGCCCAGGTGGCGCGCGGCGTCCACGGTCATCGCCATGTCGCCTCCCGAGGCGCCCATGGTGAGCACGCGCCGGCCCCTCAAGGGGCCGCCGACGTGGAAGATCTTGAGCGTCTCGCAGAGCGTCCCGAGCGTCTCGCAGCGTGCGATGCCAGCCTGCGCGCACAGGGCATCGAAGGTCGCGTCCGCGCCCGCGAGCGCACCGGTATGGGTGCGCACGGTGCGGGTGGCCGCGGCGGTGCGCCCGGCCTTGATCAGCGCAATAGGTTTGCCGGCGGCGCGGGCGCGCGCGGCGGCCTGCGCGAAGCGCGCGGCGTCGTGAAGGCCCTCGAGGTATAGCCCGAAGGCCGTGACCCGCGCGTCAGCGCACAGCAGCTCGATCAGGTCCTCGGCCGCTACGCGGGTCTGGTTGCCGACCGTGAGCACGCAACCGATCGGCAGCGAGCGATCGTTGAACAGCAGGTTGAGCGCGATCGTACCGCTCTGGCAGATGAGGGCAACGCCGCGTTCGCGCCGGCCGCCGACCACCTGATCGGGCCACAGCGCCGCGCCGTCGAAGAAGTTGATGAAGCCATAGCAGTTCGGGCCGAGGAACGGCAGCTCGTCTGCGCTGGCGAGCAGCTCCTGGGTGAGGCGCTCGCCCTCGACTGTTGCGGTCTCGGAGAATCCGGCCGCGAAGCACACGAAGCCGCCCGCCCCGCGTCGCGCGAGCGCGGCCGCGATCGCCGGGACCTCGCGGTTGGGGGCGGCGATGAAGGTGGCATCGGGCGCGTGCGGCAGCTCATCGATCGCGCGGAAGTAGCGCTGCGCGGCCGAGGACGCGCGGCTCGGATGCACGCGCCACACCTCGCCGGTGTAGCCGACGACTGCGCTCGCGGCGAGCGCCGCATCCGCCCAGGCGCCGCCGACGAGCGCGATAGTGCGCGGCGCCAGCAGGCGCTGCAGTGCGCGCGCGTTCATGGGGCGCGGCTGCTACCGCGCAATTCCAGCCGCCGCGATCCGGGTGTGGCTGCCGCCAGGCCCGCGCCCGCCGCCTGCAGCTGCGCGATCGCGGCACTGACCTCGGCGGGCAACGCCGCGGTCGTGACGGTATCGCCCCGCTGCTGCACGTGCAGCAGCATCACTTCCGCCACCGCCGCTACCCGCGTGGACCCGGCGCTGGTGAGCTCGAAGGCGGCGTGGATGCGCTTCGCGTCGGCGCCGAGGATGCGCATCGCCACGAGGGCGGTGTCGGTCTGCTTCACCTCGTGAAGATACTGGATATGCAACTCGACGGTGTACAAGGTGCACTGGGTGCGACGCCGGTAGGCCTCATCCAACCCGATGCGGTCCATGAGCGCGTCGGTCGCCTGGCTGACGATGAGGACATAGTAGGCATCCCGCAGGTGACCGTTGTAGTCGATCCACTGCGGCAGGATCGGGGTCTGGTAGATCGGGATGCCAGCCACGTCAGTGAAGCTGCAGCCGCTCCCGCGCCTGGGCCGCGGACAGAACCCGCGCGCCCATGGCTTCGATGATGGTGCGTGCCTTCTCGACCAGCTGCGCGTTGCTCGCATACACCCCGCGACTGAGATAGAGATTGTCCTCCAGCCCCACGCGCACGTTGCCCCCGAGCAGTATCGACTGCGCCACCCACGGCATCTGCATGCGGCTCAGCGCGAAGGAGGTCCACACACACTGCGGCGGCAGCGTGTTCACCATGGCGAGCAGGTGCCCGACGTCCGCGGGCACCCCGTAGGGGATGCCGGTGCACAGCTGGATCATGGCGGGGGCGGGGATCAGGCCTTCCTTGATCATCTGCTTCACGAACGACAGATTACCGGTATCGAACACCTCGAGCTCCACTTTCACGCCCAGATCACGCAGGATGCCCGCGCCCTGACGCTGGTAATCGGGCGTGGAGACATAGGCGCGGTTGCCATCGCCGAAGTTGAGCGTACCGCAGTCGAGCGTCGCGATCTCGGGGCGGTACGGTCCCTCGCGGCAAAGCTCGATGACGTGCCGCATCCGCTCCTCCTGGCTCACGAAGTCGGTGCCGGCGGCGGGGGTGTCTTCGAGGCCGCGCTGGCCGACACAGATATAGCCCCCCATGCCGCAGGTGAGGTTGACGAGCACGTCGACCTGGCTCTCGCGGATGCGTTTCACGACCTCGCGATAATGGCGGGTCGCCATGCTGAACTCACCGGTTTCCGGGTCGCGCACGTGGATATGCACGATCGCGGCTCCGGCGCGTGCCGCGTCGATGGCGGCAGCGGCGATCTGCTCGGGCGTGATCGGGCAGTGCGGGCTCTTGGTAAGCTTGGTGTCGTCGCCGGTGATGGCGCAGGTGATGATGACGTCGGAGTTCATGGTGGCGGGTCCTCGGGCGCACGGCGCGCGCCACGCGGTAATATTATCGTTACAACAATATAACGAGCCGGCGCGGCGCGGCAAGCCGCGGGCGCTTGCGGCAGGAGACTGGAGCGGCTCAGTCCGCTGGAGCAGCATACCCGGCCCTTCGTCGAGTGGGTTCTTGCGGAAATGGGCTCGAGGCGTGCGCAGCGCGCGCTAACGGTGGTACCGTGGCGGCCGCATGCCACCAGGCGACACACCCGCCGCGGCCGCGGCCGGAGCGCAGTCCCGCGCTGAAAGACTGAACACCAGGGCCGCCGGGGTCGTCGCACTCGCGGTGCTCTGCAGCCGCGTGCTTGGCCTCGCGCGCGAACAGATCTTCGCGGCGCTGTTTGGCGGCGGGCGCGTCATGGACGCGTTCACCATCGCCTTCCGCATTCCCAACCTGCTGCGCGACCTGTTCGGGGAAGGCGCGCTCTCCACGGCGTTCGTCACGGTGTTCACCCGCACCGCGGCGCTGGAAGGTGACCTCGCGGCCTGGCGGCTCGCCAACAAGGTCGCAACCCTTACCGCGGTCTGCCTGAGCGCGATCACCGTGCTGGGGATCATCACGGCGCCCTGGCTGGTGGCGGCCCTCGCGCCCGGCTTCGATCCCGCCAAGGCGGCGCTCACCGTAACCCTCACCAGGGTCATGTACCCGTTCATCCTGCTGGTGTCGCTGGCGGCGCTGGTCATGGGCATGCTGAACGCGCGCAACGTGTTCGGCGTTCCGGCGATGGCCTCGAGCTTCTTCAACCTCGGGTCGATCATCGCCGGCGTGGCGCTGGGGTACTGGCTCGACCCGCACTTCGGACCGCGCGCGATCCTGGGGCTCGCCATCGGCACCCTCATCGGCGGGGCGCTGCAGCTGCTGGTGCAACTGCCGGCGCTGCGCCGCGGAGGCTACGCGTTTCACCCGGATTTTCGCTGGCGCGAACCCGGGGTGCGGGCCATCCTGCGCCTGATGGGGCCGTCGGTGATCGCCGCGAGCACCACGCAGGTAAACGTGCTGGTCAACTCGGTGTTCGCCTCGCAGCTCGGCGACGGCCCGACATTCTGGCTGACGGTGGCGTTTCGCCTGATGCAGCTGCCGCTGGGAATCTTCGGCGTCGCGCTCGGCACCGTCGCCCTGCCGCTGCTGGCGCGCATGGCGGCCAGCGGCAACACCGGGGCGTTTCGCAGTGAGCTGGCGCGCGGCATGCGGCTCGCGTTCCTCATGACCATCCCGGCGAGCGTCGGTCTCATCGTGCTCGCCGAGCCGATCATCTCGGTGCTCTACCAGCACGGCCGTTTCGGGGCCCGCGAGACGGCCGAATCCGCGGCGGCGCTGCGCTTCTACGCCATCGGGCTGTGCGGCTACGCGGCGCTCAAGGTGCTGGTGAACGCTTTCTACGCGCTCGACCGGCGCAAGACCCCGATGGTGGTCAGCTTTCTCGCGGTGGGGCTGAATCTGCTGTTGAACTGGATGTTCACCCTGCATTTCGGCTGGGGTCATCGCGGGCTGGCGCTCTCCACCGCCTGCGTCGCCACCAGCAACTTCCTCATTCTATATTTCCTCATGCGCTCCCACCTCGGGCGCCTGGAATCGCGGGCGATGCTCGCGCTGCTGTGGAGAGTGGCGCTGGCCTCGGCGGTGCTGCTGGGGATTTCCTGGGCGGGAGGGCACTTGCTGCTCGCCGACTGGGCGGTGCAGCGCTTCTGGCCGAAGTGCGTGAGCCTCCTGCTTGTCATCGGCAGCGCCGCTGGCGCGTTCTTCCTGTGTGCCAACGCCCTCGGCATCGGCGACGTGGACGAGATTGTGCGCGCCGTGCGTCGCAGGTTCTCTCGCGCGGCGTGAGGCTCGCGCCGCCGCGGGCCGGGCAGGCGCCGCGAACCGCGGCGCGCACGGCGTGGTCCTGATTCAGCCGCAATTCAGCCGCAGGACCGGATGATGCAACGCATGAAGTCCTGCATTCGCATACTCGCGCCCCTGGCACTGTTGGGTTGCGGTGCGCCGGCGCTCGCGCAGGTATATCAGTACCCACCCGCACGCCCGCTGCAGTGGTTCGTCGATGGCGGCGCGAGCGTTACGGAAGGACGCACCGCGGACTTTCTCGACAGCGGCTGGAGCATCGGCACCGGATTCACCCTGCGACCGGTTCCCGGGCGGCCGTTCATGCTGCGGGCGGATCTCAATTACAACCGCCTCAGCGCCACCAACCAGCTCATCTCTCTCGGTCAGGCCGTGAACCAGACGCCGGTCGACAATGGTTCCGGCCAGACGGTCACCGGGTTTCTGAACGCAGTGCTCGAGGCACCGGTCAGCGCCGGGACGCGCTTCTACGTGACCGGCGGGCTGGGGCTGGGTTACCGCCGCATCGAGCTCACTCAGAACGGATTCCTGTGCGACCCCTTCTTCTGTGGGCCGGGCTTCGGGCGCAATACGGTGGTGGCAAGCCAGGACACGACGCGCTTCGCATGGAACGGGGGCGTCGGTGTGGATTTCGCGCTGCCGGCCGGCCAGTCCTGGTTCGTCGAGGCGCGCTACGAGCGCATCGAGACCCAGGAGCCGACCGAGTACATCCCGATCCGCTTGGGTTTCCGCTTTTAGGTCCTCCTTCCAGGCTGCGCTTCGGACGCAAACCCGATGCACGTCGTGAGGACTTGCTCCAGCACGGCGCGCATCGGCGCGGCGAATCCCTCATCCCACGCGCACGGCCAGGTCCCCTCGTCGACCGCCCCGAGCGGCTCGCGCAGGTAACCGCGGCACGCGAGCTCCATTTGCACGGCATGCACGCCGTCGTGCGGACGCCCGTAGTGCCGGGTGGTGTAGCCGCCCTTGAAACGACCGTTGGTGACGCGGGCAAGGCCCGTTGCGTCACACAGCCGTTCTATGCGCTGCGTCAGCGCGGCAGCGCAGCTCGCGCCGGAGAAGCTGCCGAGGTTGAACTCGGGCAGAAGACCGGCGAACAGGCGTGGGACGGCGGAGCGGATCGAGTGGCAGTCGTACACCACCAGCGCCGGGTGCAGGCGGCGCAGCCGCGCGATCTCTTCTTCTATGGCGCGGTGATACGGCTCGAAGTACTCACGCCGGCGTGCGGCAACCTCCCCGGGAGAAGGCGCGCACCCGGCGCGGTACAGTGGCTCGCCGTCGAAGGTAGTGGTGGGACACAGCTCGGTGGTGGCCTGTCCGGGATAGAGCGAGGCGCCCGACGGATCACGATTCGGATCGATGACGGTGCGCGAGACGCCGGTGCGCACGATGGTCGCGCCAAGGGCTTCGGCAAACCCGTACAGCCGCTCGATCCACCAGTCGGTATCCTTGCGCGCCAGCCACGCGGAGGCGAGGGTCGCCTCGACGGCCGCCGGTATGCGGGTGCCGGTGTGCGGCATGCACAGCAGCAGGGGCGCTGAGCCGCGCCGCACCGTGAGCCACGGGGCTGAAGACTCCTCGAGCACGGGGGCGAACCTCCTTCAGCTGCGTGCTGCCGGCCAATCATCAATAATGTATCGCATGGCAAGCCTCTGGTTTGAATCGGCGCTGCTGCCGCAGGGTTGGGCGCGGGGCGTGCGCCTGAGCGCCACCGACGGCTACATCGAGCGCGTCACGGAGAACGCGGCACCGGCGCCCACCGATGAGCGCCATGCGATCGCGCTGCCCGGTCTTCCCAACGTGCACAGCCACGCGTTCCAGCGGGGTCTTGCAGGGCTCACGGAGCGGCGCGGACCCGGGGACGACAGCTTCTGGAGCTGGCGTGAGCTCATGTACCGCTTCGTCGAGCACATCGATCCGGACGAGTTCGAGGCCATCAGCGCGCTTGCGTTTGCGGAGATGCTCGAGGGGGGCTTCACGCACGTCGGAGAATTTCACTACCTGCATCACGATCGCGGCGGGGTGCCGTTCGCGGATCCCGGCGAGCTCGCCGGACGTATCGTTGCGGCGGCACGCCACACCGGGATCGGACTCACGCTGCTGCCCACCTTCTACGCGCACAGCGGCTTTGGCGGCACCGCACCCACCACGCGGCAGCGCCGCTTCATCAACGATCCGGAGCGCTTCGCGCGCATCGTCGAGGCCAGCCGCAAGGCGGTGCGCGCGCTCGCCGGGGCGGGCGTGGGCGTGGCGCCCCACAGCCTGCGCGCGGTGACTCCCGAGGAGCTCAGTGCCGTGGTGCAACTCGCGCACGGCGGCGCCATCCACATCCATATCGCGGAGCAGACCCGCGAGGTCGAGGAGTGCGTGGCGTGGAGCGGCCGCCGGCCCCTCGAGTGGCTGCTCGAGAGGGAGGCGGTCGATGAACGCTGGTGCCTGGTGCACGCGACCCACGCCACGGCTGCCGAGCTCGCGGGCGTCGCGTCGCGGGGCGCCGTGGTCGGCCTGTGTCCGCTCACCGAAGCGAGTCTCGGGGATGGAATATTCCCGGCGGCGGCTTTCCTCGCGCAGCACGGCCGCATCGGCATCGGCAGTGATTCCAACATCCTCCTGGATGCCGCCGAGGAGCTGCGCACCCTCGAATACTCGCAGCGCCTGCAGCGACGCGCGCGCAACGTGCTCGCCGCGGGCGCCGGCGCCTCCACCGGACGCTGCCTGTTCGAGGGCGCGCTCGCGGGTGGCCGGCAGGTGCTGCAGGCCGGCACGCCGGCAGCGGGGCGTGCGGCGGGACTCGCCCCTGGGGCGCCGCTGGATGTGGTGAGCCTCGCGGCCGCTCATCCGGCGCTGCTCGAGCGGCGCGGCGATGAGATCCTGGACAGCTGGATCTTCGCCGGCGGCCGCGGCGTCATCGACTGCGTGTGGCGCGCCGGTGTCAAGGTCGTGAGTAACGGACGGCATCACCACCGCGATGCGATCCTGGCACGCTACGCCCGCGCACTCCAGCGCCTGCGCGCCTCGGAGACGACATGAGGAGAATCCCGGCTGCCCTGCTGGCCATCGTCGGCGCCATCGCCGTCGGCGGGATGGCGCTGCAGCGGCACGAGCCGATCAATGCTCTGTGGATCCTGACCGCGGCGGTGTGCGTCTATCTGCTGGGCTACCGGTTCTACGCCGCCTGGATCGCGGCCCGTGTGCTCAGTGTGGATGCAGGGCGCGCCACTCCGGCCGAGCGGCTCAACAACGGACGCGACTTCGTGCCGACGCACCGCGCGATCGTGTTCGGCCATCATTTCGCCGCCATCGCCGGCCCGGGACCGCTGGTGGGCCCGACGCTCGCGGCGCAGTTCGGCTATCTGCCGGGCACGCTGTGGATCCTGGTGGGGGCGGTGCTGGGCGGATGCGTGCAGGACATGATCATCCTGCTGCTGTCCACGCGCCGTGACGGGCGCAGCCTCGGCCAGATGGCGCGCGATGAGCTCGGTCCGCTCGGCGGCTTTGCCGCGCTCATCGGCACGCTCATCATCATGATCATCCTGAGCGCGGTGCTGGGGCTGGTGATCGTCAATGTCATGAAGCACAGCCCCTGGGCCACCTCCACGGTGTTCGCCACCATTCCCGCGGCGCTGATCGTCGGTCTGTACCTGCGGCGGTGGCGTCCGGGGCGGGTGCTGGAAGGGTCGCTCCTCGGCGTGCTGCTGATGCTGCTGGCGCTGCTCGCCGGCGGCTGGATCGATCATCAGCCGGTGCTGCGCCCGCTGTTCGACTATGCGGCCATCGCGCTCGCGGGCTTCGTGATCCTCTACGGCTTCTGCGCCGCGATCCTGCCGGTGTGGCTGCTGCTTGCCCCGCGCGACTATCTGTCGACGTTCCTGAAGCTCGGCACGGTGGCGCTGCTGGCGGTGGCCATCGTGCTGACGCACCCGCAGATAAGGATGCCGGCGGTAACGGCGTTCGCCGACGGCACCGGTCCCCTGTTCGGCGGCAAGGTGTTTCCGTTCGTGTTCATCACCATCGCCTGCGGTGCGGTGTCGGGGTTTCACGCACTGGTGGCGAGCGGCACGACCCCGAAGCTCATCAGCAACGAGGCGGACGTGCGGCTGGTCGGCTACGGCAGCATGGCGCTCGAGTCGTTCGTGGCGATCATGGCGCTGATCGCCGCGACGCTGCTCGACCCGGGGGTGTACTTCGCCATCAACGCCGGCGCCGGCGTCGTGGGCGCGACCCCGGCGGCGGCGGTGCATACCATCAGCAGCTGGGGGTTTCCGGTCACGGTGCAGCAGATGCAGACGCTCGCCAGCGCCATGGGCGAGCGCACTCTGTTCGCGCGCAGCGGCGGGGCGCCCTCGCTGGCGGTGGGCATGGCGAGCATTTTCGGCAGCACCTTCGGGCGCGGACTCCTGGCGCTCTGGTATCACTTCGCCATCATGTTCGAGGCGGTGTTCATCATGGCGGTGCTCGATGCCGGCACCCGCGTCGGCCGCTTCATGGTGCAGGATCTGCTCGGGCACCTGTGGCAGCCCCTGGGGCGCACCTCGTGGTATCCGTCGGTACTGCTGGCGAGCGCGCTCATGGTCGGCGCCTGGGGTTATTTCCTGTACATCGGCGTGATCGACCCGAACGGCGGTGTCAACATCCTGTGGCCGCTGTTCGGCATTTCCAACCAGATGCTGGCCGGCATCGCGCTGTCGGTGGCGACCGGGATCATCATCAAGTCAGGCAAGCTGCGCTATGCGCTCGTGACGCTGGCGCCGCTGGCATGGCTGGCGCTCGTCACTACGACCGCGGCCTGGCAGAAGATCACCAGCGCCGACAGCCGCATCGGGCTGTTCGCCGCGGCCGATGAGCTGGCGCGCCAGCTGGCCCTGGGGGCGCTGCCGCCGGAGCGCGCTGCCGTAGCCCCGCAACTCATATTCAATCAGCGCCTCGATGCCTGGCTGACGATGCTGCTCCTGGCGATCCTGTGGTTCGTGATTCTCGACATGGCGAGAGTCTGCGCGCGGCGTCTGCGTGGTCTGCCGCTGCGCTCGAGCTCGGAAGCGCCGTATCAGTCGAGCCGCCTGCAAGGCGCGGCGGCGCAGGCGCAGCCATGAGGGGCGTGGCGGGCCTGGCCGCGCGGCACGCCGCGGCGCTCTGGAGCGCCTTGCGCACGGCTTCGGGCGATGACGCTTATGAGCGCTATCGCGCCCACCAGGCGGCGCGGCACGCGCTCGAGCCGCCCTTGAGCCGGCGCGCGTTCTACGAGGACGCGCAACGGCGCAAGTGGAGCGGCGTCAGCCGCTGCTGTTAGTTCACCCGCATGTTGCGGATCAGGCGCCGGTCGATGTACAGACGTGCGTCCAGCACCAGGCGATCCTGGGCCTGCTGCAGCTGGTGCAGGCAGAACATGACCACGATGCAGGAGATCAGTGCGGTGAGAGTGGCATTGAAGGTGATGCCCAGCCCGAGCGTGACGCCGGAGATGTCCCCGCGCAGCGCACCCTGGGCCTCCTGCAGGGCACGGCCGATGCCGCGCACCGTGCCCACGAAGCCGACTGCCGGGATCGCCCACGCGGTGAAGCGCACCATGGACAGCTGCGCGTCCAGGCGATCGAGCTCGTTCTCGCATTCGGCGCGCACCGCCTCCGCGGCGTCCTGCACGCTGCGGGTCGCTCCGAAGCGATTCAGCGCCACCAGCAGCGCGCGCGGCAACAGCATCTCCTGCTCCTCGCGCGGCAGGCTCTCGATCGGGCGGCCATAGGCGCGCGCGTCATCGGGCAGCACCACGTGTCCTTCGCCGATCTCGATATAGGGCTTCTCCAGCAGGCGCCGGTTGCGGGTCACAGCAAGCGCCTGGTACGCGATCAGCGACAGCGCCCAGGTCGCGAGGATCAGCGCCGCCTCCTGCTCGTAGTCCTTCAGGATCACGAACGGGGAGCGCAGGTTGTGGGGCACCGGCTGTCCGGGCTTCAGCTGGTCCTGCGGGATCGCGGGCTCGGCGAGGATTGCCTCGGCACGCGGGCGGATGACGGTGGCGTAGAGCGACTGCACTAGGATCACGCTCACCAGGAGCGCCGCCAGGCTGAACAGGGCATCGCGGCCAACCGAGCGCATGAGACATCTCCTGTCGAAGCAAAGGGCGGCCGGCGTCCGCGCGCCGAAGGTCTCGCGCGTCGCCAGACGCCGGCCGAAAGTGCCGGAAAATGCTAGCATTACACGCTCAACCTTGGGGCGTTGTTGAGCGCTCGCAGGCGGCGCACAGGCTGTGGAAGGACGGCTATGGCACTGAAAATAATGATTCTCGGGGCAAACGGCTTCATCGGCAGCGCGCTCACCAATGCGATCCTGCGCACCCGGCCCTGGGAGGTATACGGCATCGACCTGGCGGATAACAAGCTGGGCGATCTGCCGAAAATCGGACGCTTTCACTTCGTCGAAGGCGACATCACCATCAACAAGGAGTGGGTCGAGTACCACGTCAAGAAATGCGACGCGGTGGTGCCGCTGGTGGCGATCGCCAACCCGGCGCAGTACGTGACCCACCCGCTGCGGGTGTTCGAGCTCGACTTCGAGGCCAACATCGACGTCGTGCGCTACTGCGTCAAGTACGGCAAGCGTCTCGTCTTCCCCTCGACCTCCGAGATCTACGGCATGTCGCCCGATGCGCTGCTGGATGAAGAGGCGAGCCCCTTGGTGTATGGCCCGATCAACAAGCAGCGCTGGATCTACGCCGCCTCCAAGCAGCTGCTCGACCGGGTCATCTACGCCTACGGCGTGCGCGACTGCCTCGACTACACCCTGTTCCGGCCGTTCAATTTCATCGGTCCGAATCTCGACAATGTCGAGGAGCCGAAGGAAGGCAGCTCGCGGGTGTTCACCCAGTTTCTCTCCAACGTGCTCTACAGGCGGCCGATCAAGCTGGTCGACGGCGGCAGCCAGAAGCGCTCGTTCACCTACATCGACGATGCCATCGAAGCCCTGCTCACGATCCTCGAGAACAGGGATGGCTGCGCCAGCCGGCGCATCTTCAACATCGGCAACCCGAACAACTGCATCTCGATCCGCGATCTGGCGCAGCGCACCATCAGGATCGCGCAGGAGTTTCCAGTGCTGCGCGACAACGCCCGCGCCACGGAGATCGTCGACGTCTCCGCCGGCGAGTACTACGGCAAGTACTACCAGGACATCCAGGTGCGGGTACCCAACGTCGAAGCCGCGCGGCGCGATCTCGGCTGGCGGCCGACCACGGATATGGATACCGCAATCCGGCGCACCATCGAGTTCTACGTGAAGCAGGAAGGCTTCGGCACGCGCGCGGCGGCGATGGCGGCGGGCATCTAGCATCCCGCCCGCGGCATGGACTTACGACTGGAGGAGGGGCGGCGCGGGGGCCGGCTCGGCTGGCGGGCGTGGGTGATCCTCGGCGCCGCCTGGTTCGCGACCCTCGAGGTGCGGCCGCTGCTCGATCCCGACGAGGGCCGTTACGCCGAGATCCCGCGCGAGATGCTCGCGAGCGGTGACTGGATCACCCCCAGGTTCGATGGCCTGAAGTACTTCGAGAAGCCGCCGCTGCAGTACTGGGCGACGGCCGCGGCGTACCAGGTATTCGGCCTCGAGCAGTGGAGCTCGCGGCTGTGGAGCGTGGGGCTGGCATTCGCGTGCCTGCCGCTGGTGTTTGCCTGGGTGGCGCGCCTGTACGGGCGCGACAGCGCGCTGCTGGCGCTGACGGCGCTCGCCGTCAGTCCGTTCTTCGTGATCGTCGGCCATCTCAACCTGCTGGACGGCGGCTTCACCTTCTGGCTGACGGCCGCGGTGTTGGCTTTCACCCTGGCGCAGACCGCCCCGCCGGCATCCGCCGCCGAGCGGGGCTGGATGCTGACCGCCTGGGGGGCGGCCGCCCTGGCGGTGCTTTCCAAGGGAATCGTCGTCGGGGTGCTCGCGGGAGCTGCGCTCATCCTCTACACGCTCGGTGAGCGTGACACGCACACCTGGCGGCGGCTGCACCCGGGCGCGGGCCTGGCGCTGTTCGCCGCGCTCGCCGCCCCGTGGTTCGTCGTGGTATCGCTGCGCAATCCCAGCTTCCCGGGATTCTTCTTCGTACACGAGCATTTCACGCGCTTCCTCACCACGGTGCACCAGCGCGTGGAGCCGTGGTGGTACTTCCTGCCGCTGCTGCTGCTGGGGGTGCTGCCATGGATCGCGCCGCTGGTGCGGGCCGGCCGCCGCGCCTGGGCCGGGGCCGCCGCTCCCGACACGGCGCCCGCGGCCGCCGCCGCAGGCAGCGGGATACCGCAGTTCAAACCCCTCAAGTTCCTGCTGATCTTCGCCGCGGTCACGCTGGTGTTCTTCTCGGCCTCCGGGTCCAAGCTCGCGCCCTACATCCTGCCCATGCTGCCGGTGCTGGCGGCCGTCACCGGCGCAGGCAGCGGCGCCGGGGGCGAGCTGGCGCGCCACGCGGCGCGCATCGGCGCGGCTCTGGTGGTGGTCATCGCGGCGGGACTCCTTGTTTATAGCACCCGGCGCAACGGCTATGTACCGCAGCAGGCGCTGTGGTGGGCGCTCACCGGGGCGCTGGCGGCGCTGCCGGCCGTGGCCGTGACCTTCATGAGGCAAGCCTCCACGGAGCGGCGTGCGCCGCTCGTGACCGCCGCGAGTGCGATCCTCGCCTGGCAGTGCCTGTTGTGCGAGTACACTCTCATCCCGCCGGCGCGCTCGGCGCGCGAGCTGGTGAGCGCCGCGCGCTCCTTCATCGGTGCCCGCACGCCTCTCTACAGCGTCGGTCAGTATCGCGAGACGGTGTCACCGTACCTGGGGCGCACGCTGCAGCTGGTGGGCTTCGAGGGAGAGCTGCGGTTCGGGCTGCAGCAGCAGCCGGACCGGCGCATGGCGCTGGCGGAATTCGCCGCCCGCTGGAGCGCGGGGGGCGACGCCGTGGCATTCTTCGATCCCGGAGTCTGGGATGAGTGCCGGCGGCAGGGGCTCCCCGGGCGCGTGATTGCCGCCGACAACTACACCGTCGCCGTGAGTCGCCTGTGAAGCTTGCCGATTTTGCCATCCTGTCGTGTGGCGTGCTGCTCAACGCGTTGGCGCAGCTGGGGCTCAAAGCCGCCACGCGCGTGAGTGGCCCGCTGGTTGCCGGCGACGCCGGCGTATGGAAGAAGGGGCTCGACCTGCTGGTCGTGCCCTCGTTATGGTATGCGCTGTGCGCCTACGGCCTCAGCGTCATCGTCTGGCTGGTGGGCCTGTCACGGGTGCCGGTGAGCCAGGCGTATCCGCTGCTGTCGCTCGGCTATGTCATCAATGTCGGCCTCGCCTGGTGGCTCCTGGGCGAGTTACCCACCGCCCAGCGCCTCGCCGGAATCGGCGTCATCATCCTGGGTGTCGTACTGGTGGCCCGCTCATGAATGACTCGACCAGGCAGGTAAACCCGATGTTGCCCTTTACGCGCCCCTGGATCGACGAGGACACCATCGAGGCGGTGGTCGAGGTGCTGCGCTCCGGCTGGCTGGCGAGCGGACCGAAGGTCGCGCAATTCGAGCAGGAGCTGTCGAGCTACTTCGGCGGACGGCCGGTGCGTACCCAGACCTCCGCGACGGCGGGCCTGGAGCTGGCGCTGCTGGCCTGTGGCATCGGCAAGGGCGATGAGGTCATCACGCCGGCGCTGAGCTTCGTGGCGACCGCCAACGTCATCGTGCGCGTGGGCGCGCGCCCGGTGTTCGTGGACGTGGGCCTGGACTCGCGCAACATCGATCTGGAGCAGGTGGCGGCGGCGATCACGCCGCGCACCCGCGCCATCCTGCCGGTGCATTTTGCCGGCCTGCCGGTGGACATGGAGCGGCTGTATACACTCGCGGACCGGCAGCGGCTGCGCGTCATCGAGGACGCCGCGCATGCCATCGGCTCCGCCTGGCGCGGGCGGCGCATCGGCAGCTTCGGGGACCTGGTGGTGTTCAGCTTTCACCCCAACAAGAACATCACCACCATCGAGGGCGGCGCGATCTCGGGCGGCTCGCCCGAGGAACTCAAGGCGATCGAGTTGCACCGCTGGCACGGCCAGGTGAAGTCCGGGCCCGACGGGTTCGACACGCTGCTCCCCGGCGGCAAGTACAACCTCTCGGACGTCGCAGCCGCGGTGGGCCTGGGACAGCTCAGGCGCCTCGAGGAATTCAACGCCCGGCGCCGTGTGCTGGTGGCGCGCTACTTCGAGCTGTGGGGTGCGGATCCGCCGCTGCGCCTGCCGGAGCGCGGGGATGCGGGCCACAGCTGGCATGTGTTTACCCCGCTCCTGCCCCTGGCGCGGATGCGCATCTCGCGGCGCGCGTTCATCGAGTCCATGAAGGAGCGCGGCATCGGTGTCGGGATCCACTACCCGGCGATCCACCTGTTCAGCGCCTACCGGGCGCTCGGCTATCGCGAGGGGCAGTTCCCCAACGCGGAGCGCATCGGCCGCGAGACCGTGACCCTGCCGCTGTTTCCGGCGATGGAGCTTCACGAGGTCGAGCGCGTGGTGCGCGCGGTGAACGACATCGTGCGGGGTGCTTAGCGCATGAGCCCCCAGGTTTCGGTCGTCATTCCGGTGTTCAACGAGCAGGAGGGGCTGCCGCTGCTGTTCGAGCGCCTCTACCCGGCGCTCGATGCCCTGGGACGCTCTTACGAGGTGGTGTTCGTCGATGACGGCAGCTCGGACGGTTCCGTCGCGGAGCTGCGCGAGCAGTTCGAGCGGCGGCCGGACGTGACGCGGGTCGTGCTGCTGGCGCGCAATGCCGGCCAGCACCTGGCCATTCTCGCCGCCTTTGCGCACTCGCGCGGCACTTACATGATCACCCTCGATGCCGACCTGCAGAACCCGCCCGAGGAGATCGCGCGACTGATCGCGGCCATGGACGCGGGCGCGGATTACGTCGGCACCATCCGCAGGAGACGCCGGGACGTGCTGTGGCGCAAGGCGGCCTCGCGGCTGATGAATCGCCTGCGCGAGAGAACCACCTCCATCCGCATCACCGACCAGGGCTGCATGCTGCGCGGCTACCATCGCAGCGTGGTCGATGCGCTCAACCACTGCACCGAGATGAGCACCTACGTGCCCGCGCTCGCCTACACCTTCGCACGCCATCCGCTGGAGATCGAAGTGGCGCATGCCGAGCGCGCGGTCGGACAGACCAAGTACTCCCTGTATCGCCTCATCCGACTCAACTTCGATCTCATGACCGGATTCTCGGTGGCGCCGCTGCAGTTCTTCTCCATGACCGGCGGGGTGATCGCGCTGATTTCGCTGATCCTGGTTGTCTACCTCGCGCTCCGCCGCCTGATCGTGGGCCCCGAGGCCCAGGGTCTGTTTACCCTGTTCGGCATTGCCTTCTTCCTGATCGGGGTGGCGCTCATCGGCCTGGGAGTGGTCGGCGAGTATGTGGGCCGCATCTACGAGCAGGTGCGCCAGCGACCACGCTACATGGTGGCGGCGGTGCTCGAGCAGGCGGAGCAAGGCGCGACGGAGCGGCTCGCACCGGCCGGCGCCGCGCAGCTGCCCGCGCCGCTGACGAGCGCGGCGCGCGTGCGGGGAGCGTCGGAGTGAGCCGGGCGCGAGCCGTCGTCTTCGCCTATCACGATGTCGGAGTCCGGTGCCTCAAGACGCTCATCTCCGCGGGCGTCGATATTCCGCTGGTGGTCACCGTCCGCGACGATGCGCGCGAGACGCACTGGTATGCGAGCGTCGCGGCGGCCGCGGCCGACCATGGACTCGCGGTCATCGCACCCGCGGAGGCGAACGACTCGCAACTCGAGCGCACGCTCGGCGAGCTGCAGCCGGACTTCATCTTTTCCTTCTACTACCGGTCGCTCCTGGGCGCACCACTCCTGCGCGCCGCCCGCCGGGGCGCCCTCAACATGCACGGCTCGCTGCTGCCGAAGTACCGGGGGCGCGCGCCGGTGAACTGGGCGATCCTCAGGGGGGAGCGCGAGACGGGCGCGACTCTGCACTACATGGTCGAGCGCGCGGATGCCGGCGACATCGTCGACCAGCTGGCCGTCCCCATCCTGCAGGACGACGACGCCCGCGAAGTGTTCGCCAAGGTGACCGTTGCCGCCGAGACGATCCTGGCGCGCTCGCTGCCCGCTCTGCTTGCCGGCACCGCGGCACGCAGGCCGCAGCCCATCGTGCCGGGTCAGTACTTCGGCCGGCGCGAGCCCCGCGACGGGCGCATCGACTGGAGCCGACCGGCGCTTGAGATCCACAACCTGGTGCGGGCGGTGGCGCCACCCTTTCCGGGTGCGTTCGCGCAAATTGCCGGCGAGCGCTGGGAGATCCATCGCACCCGTGTGAGCGCGCGCCGCGCGCCCCCCGGGGGCGGGGTGCGGCTGTTCGCCGCCGACGGCGAGTGTCACATCGCCTGTGCCGATGGCGCAGTTCTGTCGCTGCGCGCGGCCGCCACTGACCATGGGCCGATCGATCTCGCCGCCTTCGCGCGCGAGCTTACGACACCCGTGCCGCTCTTCTGACCGTGCCGCTCGTCGCCCTCAAGATCGACGTCGACACCTATCGCGGCACGCGCGAAGGCGTGCCGCGGCTCGCGGATCTGCTGCAGCGCCTGGGAGTGCCGGCGACCTTTCTCTTCAGCCTCGGCCCGGATCACACCGGCCGCGCGATCAAACGCGTCTTGCGCCGCGGCTTCCTCGGCAAGGTGAAGCGCACCTCCGTGCTCGAGCACTACGGCCTGAAGACGCTGCTGTACGGAGTCCTCCTTCCGGGCCCGCACATCGGCCGGCGCTGCGCCGCGCAGCTGCAGGACATCGCGCGGCGCGGGTTCGAGGTCGGCGTGCACGCCTGGGATCACGTGCGCTGGCAGGACCGTGTCGCCCGGGCGAGTGAGCCATGGACGCGCCGCGAGCTGACCCTCGCCCGTGATCAGTTCATGGAGATCTTCGGCCGGGCACCGCTCGTGCACGGCGCGGCCGGATGGCGGACCAACCGTTACGTAGCGGCCCTGCAACGCGAGCTCGGCTTCCGCTACGCCTCCGATACGCGCGGTACCGGGCCGTTTGTGCCGCTGCTCGACCACGACGCGGTCGCGGTGCCGCAGCTGCCGACCACCCTGCCGACGCTCGATGAGCTGATCGGCCGCGCCGACCTGCGCGGCGTGGATCCCGTCGAACACCTGCTCGCCGTCACGGCCGCCGCGCCCGCGCGCGATCACGTGTTCACGCTGCACGCAGAGCTCGAGGGCGGCGCGTATCTGCCCTCGTTCGAGCGGTTGCTGCGCGCCTGGCAGCAGCGTGGTACGCGCCTGACGGACCTGGCGACTTACGCCGGGCAGCTGGATTTCACCAGCCTTGCGCGCTGCAGCATCGTGGCTGGCACGGTCGAGGGGCGCTCGGGCACTCTGGCGTTGCAGTCGCAATGGAAGAAGTGACCGCCAGGCGACGGCTCCTCGGCGGCGCTGTGGGACTCCTCGCGGCGCTGCTCTCGGCCTGTGTCCACTACGCGCCGCGCCCGCGCCCCGCGGAGCGCATCGCCGGCGACTTCACACAGCGTACCTTGAGCGATCCGCAGCTGCGGACGCTGCTCGACAGGCAGCTGCCCGCGCGCGCCTGGCCGCGCTCGCAATGGGACCGCGCGGATCTGCTGGTCGCCATGTTGTACTTCAATGACGGCCTCGCCGCCGGGCGGGCCAGCGCCCGGGTCGCGACCGCCGGCACCCGCACCGCGCGTGAGCACCCCAATCCGACCGTGACGCTCATGTCCGAGTACGCGAACCAGCACGACGGCTCGCCGCTGTGGCTGTGGGCCGTCGTCACCGATTGGTTGCTGGACGCGGGGGCGAGGCGTGGCGCGCGCATCGCGCTCGCCGACCTCGCCGCGCAGCGCGCCGGTTACGATCTTGCCGAGCTCACCTGGAAGCAGCGCAGTGCGCTGCGGCGCGCGGCCGCGGACCTGCTGATCACCCAGCGGGAGATCGCCCTGCGTGAAACAGTCAACACCGACCGCCAGGCCCAGCTCGACATGGCTCGCCGGCGCCTCGAGGCGGGCGCCGCCACCCGCGGCGACCTCGACCGTCTGGTGCGCGATGCGCTGCAGGACGAGCAACAGCTGCACGATGCCAGACGGCGTGCGAGTCTCGCGCGCAGTGCGCTGGCGGTCGCGGTCGGTGTGCCGGTGAAGGTGCTGGAGAGCCTGAAGGTCGGCTGGGAGCAGCTCGATGATCCGCCGGCGTTCGACGCGCCGCTGCTCGAGCGGGCTCGCGATGACGCGTTGCTCGCACGCGCCGACGTGCACGGCGCAGTGGTCGCTTACGGCATGGCCGAGCGGGCGTTGCGCCTGGAGGTCGCCAGACAGTACCCGGACGTGCACCTGGGCCCGGCCTATACCTGGGATCACGGCGTCAGGCGCTATCAGTTCAACCTCGGTCTGACGCTGCCGCTTCTGAACCGCAACGCCGGCGCGATCGGCGAGGCCGAGGCGCGGCGCGAGGAGGCCGGCGCGCATCTGGAGGCCACGGTCGCGGGCGCCTGGCAGGAAATCGACGAGGCGATCCGCCAGTGGCGGCTGGCCCGCGTGCGGCTCGCCGAGGCGCGCGGGCCGCTCTACGGCGCCGCGCAACACATCTACGCCGAGACCGCGCGCGGCTTCGACGCCGGCGCCAACGACCGCACCGAGCTGGTTGCCGCACGCGTGGCGCGGACGCTCGCGGAGCTGCAGGTGCTGGATGCGGTGCGCACCGCCCAGGAGGCGCTCGCAACCCTCGAGGATGCGCTGCGCCGGCCGCTCGAAGGTCCGGAGCTCACGCTCACCGCAACCCTGGCGTCCCCGCCTGTGGCCAGCGAGGGAGTCCCGAGATGACGAGGTACGCGCGGGTGCGGCGCAGCTTGGGGGTGCTGCTGGTGCTGACGATCGGTGCGGGCGGCGCGGGTTACGCGCACGGCGGCGACGCCCCGCCGCAGCCGATCACGCTGAGTGCCGCCGAGCAGGCACGGCTTGGAGTGCAGACGCAGGTCCTGACCGCGGCGCCGGCGCCGCAGGGTCACGCGAGCACCGCGCGGGTGCTCGACCCGGGACCGCTGATCCAGCTCGACGCTGATCTGGCGGCGGCGTCCGCGAGTCTCGCGGCCTCGCGCGCCGAGGCCGGCCGCACGCGCAAGCTGTACACGGAGGATCGTACCGCTTCGGCGCGCGCACTGGAGATGGCCGAGGCGCAGGCGCAGGCCGACCTGCAACGCGTGAACGGCGCGCAGCGGCGTCTGTTGCTCGAGTGGGGCGAGGGTGTGGCACGCCTGCCCGCGCGGCGCCGCGCCGCGCTGCTGAATGATCTGGCGCACGTGCGTTCGGAGCTGGTGCGCATCGAGCTGCCCGCCGAGGCGCCGGTCCCTCCGGCGGGCGCCGTCGTCCGCCTGCGCGGCAGCGCCGCGGCAACCATGCAGGCGAAGGTGCTGGGCATGTTGCCGGTCGCGGATCCGCGCCTGCAGACGCGCGGGGTGCTTGCCGAGCTCAGCGGCTCGCAGGCCCAGCTTGCGGTCGGGCAGATGCTCGGCGCGCAGCTGCCCGGCTCCGCCTCACCGGCGGGAGTCATCCTGGCGCGCGGCGCACTGCTGCGCGAGGGCTCGCAGGTGTGGGCGTACGTGCAGACGGGGCCGACCACTTTCGTGCGCCGCGAGGTGACGGGCTTTCAGCCGCTCACCGCCGGGTGGTTCGTCTCGGGCGGTTTTGCGCCGGGCGAGCGTGTCGTCACCGCCGGCGCCGCAGCGCTCCTGGGGGTGGAAGCTCCGGCCGGCGGCGGGGACTGACGTGCTCGCCGCGATCGTCCGCTGGTCCCTGCGCTTTCCGGTCGTGGTGTGCGCGCTGGCGGGGATGCTCGCCCTGTACGGGGTGCTGGTGCTGGCGCGCGCCAAGTACGACGTGTTCCCGGAGTTCGTGCCTCCCCAGGCGACGGTACAGACCGAGGCGCCGGGGCTGGTCGCCGAGCAGGTGGAGTTGCTGGTGACGCTGCCGATCGAGCAGGCGATCAGCGGCGCGAGCGGCGTGCAGGCGGTGCGCTCGGAAACCATCTCCGGGCTGTCGGTGGTGACCGTGGTGTTCCAGGAGAACCTCGATCCGTACCGCGCGCGGCAGATCGTCGCCGAAGCCCTGGAGCAGGTCACCGCACGGCTGCCGCAGGGCGTGAAGCCGCCCAAGCTCGAGCCGCTGACGTCCTCGACCATGGACCTGCTGAAAGTCGGCATCGTGAGCGAAGCTCTGTCGCCGATGCAGTTGCGCGATCTGGCGCAATGGACCATCCGCCCGCGGCTGCTCGCGGTTCCCGGAGTCGCCCGGGCGACGCTCTACGGGGGCGATGAGCGGCAGCTGCAGGTGCAGGTCGAGCCGCGGGAGCTGAACGCGCGCGACCTGGCTTTCGGCGACATCGTGGCGGCGGTGCGGTCCGCCACCGGGGTGCGGGGCGGGGGGTTCATCGAGACTCCCAACCAGCGCGTGCTCATCGAGAGCCGCGGCCAGACACTCGATGTGGCGGCGCTCGGGGCTGCCGTGGTGCCCGCCGCCTCGGCGGCGCCCGCCACGCCGGCGGCCCCTGCGGGGGCGCCGCTGCCTCTGCGGCTGCGCGACTTTGCGACCGTGACGGACGGGGTGGCGCCGAAGTTCGGCGACACGCTCATCATGGGCAGGCCGGGCGTGCTGCTGAACCTCTCCAGCCAGTACGGCGCCAACACGCTCATCGTGACGCGCGCGGTCGAGGCGGCGCTGGCGGAGCTTGCCCCGGGGCTGCGCTCGCGGGGCGTGAGGCTGTACTCGGGGCTCCACCGGCCGGCGAACTTCATCGAGAACGCGCTCGCCGGCATCCGCCTGGACGTGCTGCTGGGTGCGGTGCTCATCACGCTGGTGCTGTTCCTGTTCCTGCGCGACCTGCGCAGCGTCGCGGTGACGTTCGTCTCCATTCCACTCGCGCTGCTCGCCGCCGTGATCGTGGTGGACGCCGTCGGCTGGACCATCAACACCATGACCCTGGGGGGGCTGGCGGTGGCGCTCGGCGTGGTGGTCGACGATGCCATCATCGGCGTGGAGAACATCGTGCGGCGCCTGCGTGGCACGCACGCCCACGGCCTCGAGGCCCGCGAGGTCATCCACAACGCAACGGTCGAGGTGCGCGCTCCGGTCGTGTACGCCACCTTCGTCGTGGTGCTGGTGCTGGCGCCGATGCTGCTGCTGTCCGGGCTGCAGGGCAGTTTCTTCGCGCCGCTCGCCGCGTCCTTCTCGCTGGCGACCCTGGCGTCGCTCATGGTGGCGCTCACCGTCACACCCGCCGCCGCCTGGCTGCTGCTCAGGCGCACCGAGCCGCATGCGGAAGCCGCGTGGCTCACGCGCCTGAAAGACCGTCATGAGGCGCTGCTGCGCCGCTGGAGTGCCTTCCCGCGCCGCGTGACCATCGGCTCCGTCCTCGTGACGCTGCTGGCCGCGGCGGCGTTGCCGCTGTTTGGCAGCGAGCTCATGCCGCCGTTTCGCGAGGGTCATTTCGTCGTGCAGGCGTATGCCACCCCCGGCACCTCCCTGACCGCCATGCGGGCCCTCGGCGCGCGCGTGGCGCGCGACCTGCTGGCGATCCCCGGCATCGTGACCGTCGAGCAGACCATGGGTCGCGCGGAATCCGGCGAGGACACCTGGGAGCCGAACCGCAGCGAGTTTCACGTCGAGCTCGGGCGCATGTCGGGCCGCGCCGAGGAAGCCACCCAGGCGGCCATCCGCGCAGCGCTGCAGCACTACCCGAGCCTGCGCACCGAGGTGCTGACCTTTCTCGGCGACCGCCTGAGCGAGTCGCTGTCCGGTGAGGTCGCGCCCGTGGCCGTCAACGTGTTTGGCCCGGATCTGGACGAGCTCGACCGGGTGGCGGATGCGATTGCCGCCGTGGCGCGCACGGTGCCGGGAGCGAGCGATGTGCAGGTGCAGGCCCCCTCCGGAGCACCGTTCCTGCGCGTGGACCTGCGGCCCGAGCAGCTGGGCCAATACGGCTTCACCGCCGCCGACGTGCTCGATACGGTCGAGACGGCTTACCAGGGTACGACCGCGGCGCAGGTCTACGACGCGAACAAGGTGATCGATCTCACCGTGCGGCTGCCGCCGGCCGAGCGCGTCGATCCGGAGGCGATCGGGCAACTGCTGGTGCGGACTGCGAACGGGGTGACCGTGCCGCTGAAGGACCTCGCCACACTCTCGC
>VBNH01000170.1 GCA_005878095.1 Gammaproteobacteria bacterium
AAGGAGAGCTGGAAGTCGAAGCCGGTGACCGGCGCACGTGGGTCCGGACCGAAGCGGAAGCTGTGAGCTACGTCCCCCAGGAACAACCGCGCCTGCACCATCACCAGGAACAGGGCGGAGACCAGCGAACCCACCAGCACCGCTTTCAGGCCCTTGCCGCTGGATTCCACCGAATCCTCGTCCGCGACGTCGCCGGAACCGACCTTGATGACCTCGGCGCAGGCGGTGCCCTCGGGATAGGGCAGATCCGAGTCCGTTACCAGCGCGCGGCGCAGGGGAATGGAATACATGACCCCGAGGATGCCGCCTGCAGCGCAGATGGCCACCGACTGCCAATAGGGAAAGCCGCTCCACCACCCGATCATGATGAAGCCGGGGAGCACGAAGATGATGGAGGAGAGCGTGCCGGCGGTGGAAGCCACCGTCTGCACGATGTTGTTCTCCTGGGCGGTGGTGTTGCCGAGCCAGCGCAACAACGCCATGGAGAGGACTACCGCCGGGATGGAGGTGGAGAAAGTGAGCCCGGCCTTCAGCCCGAAGTAGACGTTGGCGGCAGTGAAAACCACGGTGAGCACCACGCCCAGGACAAGCCCGCGCAGCGTCAGCTCGGCGCGCGATTCGGTCTTCATACCGCGCAGCGTCAGCTCGGCGCTCGATTCCGTCTTCATAGGCTCGACCCCCAGGTGTTGGTGTTATATCCGGCGCTTCAGGAGCGCGCGCCGAGTGCCTCCTCGAGCACGGTGGTCAGCGGCTTGAGGAAGAAGGACTCCTCCGGCATGAGACGCGCCCTGACGCCGTGGCGCTCGAGCGCCCCCGCCACCACCGGACCCACCGCGGCGACCAGGGTCTGCCCGAGCGCCGCGCACACCGTGGCGGCGGGCGCGACCGCGAACAGCCGCTCGACCTGGGGCGTGCTGGTGAAGGCGATCGCGTCCACCTCGCCGGCGCTGAGGCGCGCGATGAGCCCCTGCACCGCGGCATCGTCGGCGGCGTCCGCATACACATAGGGCGCAACGCACCGCACGGTCGCGCCCGCGCGCTCGAGAAACTCCACCAGCGGCGTGTTCGGCTCGGTGCCGTAGAGCTGCACGCCCACGCGGCGACCCTTGAGCTCGAGGCCGCCGAGCGCGGCGATGACGCCGGCCGTGGTCGGCGTCGGCGCGGGCAGGTCGGGCTTCATGCCGAGCTCGCGCAGCGCGCGGGCCGGCTTCGGTCCGCGGGTGATCTTGCGCACCCGTCCGAGAGACTCGAGAAAGCCCGCTCGCAGCGGCGGCTCGTGCCGCTCGATGCAGCCGAGGATGCGGCGCAGCCCCTCGCCGGTGGTGAGAATGAGGTCATCGCAGGCGCCCGCCGCGAAGGCGCGCGCGAAGGCGAGCACCGGCGCCGGATCGGGGGCGTCGCGGATGGCTACCAGCGGGCAGCGCACCACGCTCGCGCCGCGCCGCTCGAGCATCGCGGCGAACACCTCGAGCTCACGCGTTTCCGGCACCGCGATGGTGCGGCCGGCGAGTGGCTGCGGATCCATACCCCGGCATCTTAGCCGCGCCGCGCCCGCGGCGCCCGCTTGCTGCGCCGGCTGTGCTGCCGCGCCGGATGTGCTCCCGCGCTGTGCTGCCGCGCCGGGGTGTGCCCGCTCACCGCGCCCCCGGCGCCGTCATGGGAAAGGTGCGCGGGCGGTGGCACGCGTTATGCTAGCGATCATGGTCAAGATGCTCGCCGTGCTCGTGGTCCTCATCGCCGCGCTCGCGGGCTACACCTGGATCACGCTGCAGTGGTCATATTCCGATGGCGAGCGCGCCGGCTACGTGCAGAAGCTCTCGCGCAAGGGATGGCTGTGCAAGACCTGGGAGGGCGAGATGGCGATGGTGACCATGCCGGGCACGGTCGCGGAGAAGTTCGCCTTCACCGTGCGCGAGCCTGCGGTCGTCGCCAAGCTCAACGCCAACGTCGGCAGGCGCGTGGCGCTGCACTACGAGCAGCACAAGTGGATTCCCAGCTCCTGCTTCGGCGACAGCGAGTACTTCGTGACCGACGTGCGGGTGACGGAGTAGCGCGGCCGGATCCCACCACGGCCGCGGGCTGAGCGCGCGTCCCTGTGCCGCGGCGCAGGCCACGAGCTGCAATGACGGCACTCGCACTACCTCACCCCCGCCATCATTCGTTTCACGAACGGCGTCAGCAGCAACATGACGGCCCCGCCGATCACACCGTACCAGAAGATCTTCAGGAACAGCGCCGGCAGCGACTCCAGATGCGTCGCGTCGTACTGGCCGGTGAGTTGCCCCGCGAGGTTGCTCCCGAGCGCCAGCGACAGGAACCACATGCCCATCACCTGGCCGACGAAGCGCGGCGGCGCGAGCTTGGTCATGTAGGACAGTCCCACCGGCGACAGGCACAGCTCCGCGAAGGTGTGCAGCAGGTAGGTGAGCACCAGCCAGGTGGGCAACACGATCTCGCCGGCGAGCACATGCTGCGAAGCGAAATACATGACGATGAATCCGAGGCCCAGCAGTATCAGGCCGGCGCCGAATTTTGCGGCCGCGTTGAAATCACGGCCGCGCTTGCCGAGTGCGATCCACAGGGCCGCGAACAGGGGCGCAAACACGATGATGAACAGCGGATTCACCCCCTGCAGCACTCCGGCAGGCATTTCCCAGCCGAGGAAGTGCCGGTCGGTGTAGCGGTCGGCGAACAGGTTGAAGGAGGCACCGGCCTGCTCGTAGCCGGCCCAGAACATGACCGAGGCGGCGACCAGCGCCACCATCACCAGTACGCGGTTGCGCTCGACGCGCGTGAGCCTGGCGAAGAACAGCAGGTACACGAAGTAGGCGACTCCGAGGGCCAGCATCGCCCAGGAGGTGGAGTCGGCGAGCACCACCGCATCGATCCTCAGGAACCCGGTGAGCAGCGCCAGCGCGACGCCGGCGAGGAGCGCGAGGAACACGATCACCGGCGTCCAGGAACCCCGCTCACCCGGCGCCGCGGCAAGTCCCGCCGTGCCCAGGTAGTGGCGCGTCCACAGAAACTGCGCCAGCCCGACGCCCATGCCGAGAGAGGGGAGCGCAAAGCCCCAGCGCCAGCCGAAGCGGTCGGCGAACAGCGGCACGAGGACCGAGCCCAGGAGCGCCCCCAGGTTGATGCCCATGTAGAAGAAGGAGAAGCCGGCATCGCACCGCGAGCCGCCCTCCGGATAAAGCGCCGCCACCATGGCGCTCACGTTGGGCTTCAGGAGCCCCACCCCCATCACGATGACGAGGAGGCCAAGGAAAAACACCGGCGTGTTGCCGACCGCGAGCATCGCGTTGCCGAGCGTGATGAGCAGGCCGCCGCTCAAGACCGCGCGCTGCGCGCCGAGCAGCCGGTCGGCGACCCAGCCGCCGAACAGGCCGAGCAGGTAGGTGCCGCCGAGGTACAGCCCGTACACCGCGCTCGAGGTGCGGTCATCGAGCCCGAGCCCGCCCTGCTTGACCGCGGCCACCATGAACAGGATCAGCACCGCGCGCATGCCGTAGAAGGTGAAGCGCTCCCACATCTCGGTCATGAAGAGCGTCACGAGCCCGCGCGGCTGGCCGAAGATCGTCCGGGCGGGCGCGGCGGCCGCGGCAGTGGCGTCGGCGACCTGATTCATAAATCGGGCCCTTGAGAGTTTGTTGAGCGCAAGCCGCTCGCGCGAGTCTGACCCAGCCTCCGGGTCGGGCGCAAACGCCGCGGGGCGCTGCGCCGCGGATGCCGTGGGGATGCGCACTGGACGTGTGGCGCTGACTGTCAGCGCGCGCAGGGCTGCGGCGGTGGATTTCGGTGGCGGCTGCGGCGAGGAGTAATATCGGCGGCCGCCCGCGAACAAACCACGCGTCAGGGGGAACGGTCATGACACTGAATCGCCGCGACTTCGTCGCTTCTGTCGGCTGGTCATTCCTCGCGAGCGCCGCAGCGCGCGCCGACGCGCCCAAGCCCGCCGCAGCGGCGGGGGCTGAGAACTTCTCCGACTGGTCCGAGGTGCGCGCACAGTTCGACCTGTCGCCCGAGTGGCTGCACTTCTCGCAGTTCTACATCGTGTCGCACCCGCGCCCGGTGCGCGCAGCCATCGAGCGCTACCGGCGCATGCTCGATGCCAATCCTTTCGCCACCGTCGAGCACGGCATGGGGTTCGCGGCCTTCCTCGGGCAGCAGTCGCAGGATGTTGCCTTTCCGGTGCGGGTGCAGCAGGCGGCCGCGCAGTATCTCGGCGGGCGGCCGGACGAGGTTGCGCTCACCGACAGCACGACGACGGGTCTCGCCCTGATCTACAACGGCCTCACCTTCACGCCCGGCGACGAGATCCTCACCACGACTCATGACCATTACGTGCACCACGAGGCGATCCGCCTGGCCGCCGAGCGCAACGGCGCCAGCTGGCGGCGCATTGCGCTCTACGATGCGCCGGAAGCGGCGGCGGCGGAACAGATGGTGGAACGCCTGCGCGGCGCCATCGGCGCGCGCACGCGCGTCGTCGGGCTCACGTGGGTGCACTCCGGCACCGGCGTCAAGCTGCCGATGCGCGCGCTGACGCAAGCGGTCGCCGAGGCAAACCGCAACCGCGGCGAGCACGAGCGCGTGCTCGTGGTGCTGGACGCGGTGCATGGATTCGGGAACCAGGATATGCCGCTCGCCGGGCTGGGCGTCGACTTCGCCGCCGCGGGCACGCACAAGTGGATTTTTGCGCCGCGCGGCACCGGCATCATCTGGGCGCCGGAGAAGAACTGGGCGCTGCTGCGCCCGACGATCCCGAGCTTCTACAGTTCCGAGCCGTTTGCGGCCTGGGAGGATGGCCACCCTCCGCAGACTCCGACCCGCGCGGCCTGGGTCTCGCCGGGCGGCTTCAAGGCCTACGAGCACCAGTGGGCGATGGCCGAAGCGTTCGAGTTCCACCGCCGCATCGGACGAGCGCGCATCGCCGCGCGCATCGCGGCCCTCAACACGCAGTGCAAGGACGCCCTGGCAGCCATCCCCAGGGTGAAAGTGCTCACGCCGCGCGATGCGGCGCTGTCGGCCGGCATCATCTGCTTCGAGGTGCAGGGGCGCACGCCGGAGGAGACGGTTCAGCGATTGCTCGAACGCAAAGTGATCGCCTCGACCTCGCCCTACAAGGTCACCCACGCGCGGCTGGCGCCGAGTCTGGTCAACGACGAGCGCCAGGTGGAGGCGGCGGTGCGCGCCGTGCGCGAGATCGCCTGAAGGCATCGTGCCGTCAGTTCTCGTTGGCTTTCTGCGCGCGCGGGGGGCCGGAACTGTCAGCTGTCGCCGGCCTTGGCCGCGGCTTGCGCGCCTTTGGGGCGTGACAGCAGGCGCGCCATCACAATGCCCCCTTCGTAGAGCAGGTACATCGGGATGGCGAGCGAGCATTGCGAGATGGCGTCGGGTGGGGTGAGGAGCGCGGCGAGGATGAAAATGCCGATCAGCACGTAGCCGCGGTGCTCCTTGAGTTTCTCGATGCGCACGATGCCCATCACGACCAGCAGCACCACCGCCACCGGCACCTCGAACGCGAGTCCGAAGCAGAAGAACATCGTGAGCACGAAGTCCAGATAATTGTTGATGTCGGTCATCATCGCCACGCCCTTGGGCGTGGTGCTGGCGAAGAACTGAAACATCACCGGAAACACGAAGTAGTAGGCGAAGGCGATGCCGACGTAGAACAGCACGATCGAGGACAGCAGCAGCGGCACCGCAAAGCGGCGCTCGTTGCGGTACAGGCCCGGAGCGACGAACGACCACAGCTGGTAGATGACGTACGGCATCGCGATGAGCAGGGCGGCGAAGAACGACAGCTTGAAGGGTGTCGTGAAAGGCGACATCACCCCGGTGGCGATGAGGTTGCTCCCCTGCGGGAGCTTGGCGAGCAGCGGCTGCGCCACGAAGGTGAACAGATCGTTGGAATAGTAAACGCACGGTGCGAACGCGATCGCCACGGCCACCAGGGCGCGCAGCAGCCGGTCGCGCAGCTCCAGCAGGTGCGAGATCAGCGTGCCTTCGGCGAGCTTTTCAGGTTCCTCACTCATCGGCGCTCGGCGTCGGACCGCGCGGCCGCGGGGTCCGCGCCGGTGGCGTCGGTGGGGTGGGCGTGCGAGAACGTATCGGGGGGCGCGCTCGGAGCTTCGGTGGCCGCCGCGCTCAACGGTGGTGCCGGCGGCGCCGGGGTGTTCGCTGCCTGCGCCTTACGGGCCTGCTCGAGCTGCACCTCCTCCTCGAGCTGCTCGCGGAACTGCCGCGCCATGGCGCGCGCGCGCCCGACCCAGCGGCCAATCTCGGAAACGACGCGCGGCAGCTTCTCCGGTCCCAGCACGATCAGCGCCAGGACCAGGATGATCAGAATCTCCGAGAACCGGCCCTCGAACAGATCAGCTGCTCCGTTCGTTCTTCGTGTCGCTCTGCTTTGCGACCTCCGGGAACTCCGCGTCCGTGCCCTCGGAACGGATCTGCTTCGGCGGGCCGCCCTGCTCTTCCTCGCCCTCGCTCATCGCTTTCTTGAACCCGCGCACGGCGGCACCCAGATCCGAGCCCACCGTACGCAGCTTCTTCGCGCCGAACACGACGAGCACGACGAGCAGTATCACCAGGAGCTCGCGCATTCCTAGACCACCCATGGCTCACGACTCCACGTAACTCTCCGCCCGCGCAGAGAAAACAATTGGATCATAGGTCAAATGAGCCCCCAGAAGTTCGCCCGATTCCGCGACCCCGGTCACGCCCGCGCCCTAGGGGGTCTCGAGCCAGAACGTCACCGGCCCGTCATTGACGAGCGCCACCTGCATGTCGGCGCCAAATACGCCAGAGGAAACAGGGGCATAGGCGCTGCGCGCGCGCCCTACGAGATACGTGAACAGGCGCTGCGCCTCCGCGGGCGCGGCGGCCAGGCTGAACCCGGCGCGGGTGCCCTTGTGGGTGTCCGCGGCGAGAGTGAACTGCGGCACCAGCAGCAGCCCGCCGCCCGTCTCGCGCAGCGCGAGCCCCATGCGCCCCCGGGAGTCGGGGAAGATGCGGTAGGACAGCACGCGCTCGAGCAGCCGCTGCGCCGCCTCCTCGGTGTCCTCCCGCCGCACGCCGATCAGCGCCAGCACGCCGCGGCCGATGGCGCCGACCACCTCGCCCCCGACACGAACCTCGGCCTCGCTGACGCGCTGGATGAGAGCGATCATGACACGGGGATTGTGTGGCATTTGGCCCGGCCAGTTCGTAAGATTCGGGGCCGTTTTTTATCTGGCGGAGACACCGTTGCAGGGGCGCGGGCGAGGGTCTGCAGTGCGCGCGGGACTTGCGATCACGGCCATCGCAGCGGGCTTCGCGGGTACGGCGTGGGCGCAGCAGGCGGCCGCGCAGGGCGACGCCAGGCACGGCAAGGCGATCTCCTACACCTGCCTCGGCTGCCACGGCATCGACGGCTACAAGAACGCCTATCCGATGTACAGCGTGCCGAAGCTCGAGGGACAGAACCCCGATTATCTGGCGGCGGCGCTGCATGGCTATCGCGACGGCGACCGCGCGCACGTGACGATGCATTCGCAGGCCTCGGAGCTCACCGACCAGGACATCCTGGACATCGCCGCGTATTTCGCCGGCAAGCCGCTCACTGCCACCGGCAAGGCGCAGGGGAGCGTGCCGCAGGCGGCGGCGCTGTGCGTCTCCTGCCACGGCCAGGACGGTGTCGCCATCGCGCCGATGTACCCCTCTCTCGCCGGTCAGCACCAGGACTACCTGGTGCGCGCGATCGATGAGTACCGCAAGGGCGGACGCAAGAATCCGGTCATGAAGGGCTTCGCGGCGAGTCTCAAGGACGAGGACGTCGCGGTCATTGCGCAGTACTTCAGTCGCCTCACTCCCGCGCTCAGTACCGAGTCGCGACCCTATACCCGGCTCACGGCGCACTGAGGCGCGCACGCGGACCGCAGGCGAAGGGAACTTCCCCCTGAGCGCTGTGGTATTGCATAACGCAGGCAGGAAAGCAGGCGGCCCGGTAAAGCCTTAAGGCTCCCATAAGGCGCCTTTCCTAAGTTAGCCGCCAAGGCCCCTTGCCTGCGCTTACCTTACGGAGTATTGCCATGAATCTGCCGAGTGTGATCAGAAAACCGCTCATTGCCGCCATCCTCGGCGCGCTCACCATCGCGGTGCCGGCCGGCGCGCTGTACCTGGCGGGAGCGACGCGCGCGGTGGCCACGACCGCACCCAGCGCCGCGATGAGCAGCGGCGCGACCGGCACCAGCACAGCCGCGAGCCCGGCGACGCCGGCGCCCGCCGCAGCAGGCCCCGCGACGATGCTGCCGGACTTCAGCAGCATGGTGCAGAAGTACGGTCCGGCCGTGGTCAACATCAGCGTGGTGAGCAAGGTGTCGACCTCCTGGAGCTCGGGCGACAACCCGGGCGACGACTCGGGCGACAACTCCGGCGACAACAACGACAACCCCAGCGACAGCAATCCCTTCGGTCCCAACAGTCCGTTTGCGCCGTTCTTCCGCGGCCTGCCGTTCCAGATGCCGCAGCCGCAACCGATGCGCGGTGAAGGCTCGGGATTCATCATCCGCCCGGACGGCGTCATCATGACCAATGCGCACGTCGTCAACGGCGCGAGCGAAGTGACCGTGCGCCTCACCGACCGGCGCGAATACACCGCCAAGGTCGTGGGCGTCGACCCGAAATCGGATATCGCGATCCTGCGCATCCCCGCCAAGGATCTGCCGACGGTGAGGATCGGCGACTCGCGCGGGCTCAAGGTCGGGGAATGGGTGCTGGCGATCGGCGCGCCGTTCGGCTTCGAGAACAGCGCCACCGCGGGCATCGTGAGCGCCAAGGGCCGCACGCTCGAATCCGGCTACGTGCCGTTCATCCAGACCGACGTGCCGATCAACCCGGGTAACTCCGGCGGCCCGCTGTTCAACATGCGCGGCGAGGTCGTGGGCATCAACTCGCAGATCTACAGCCGCAGCGGCGGCTACATGGGCGTGTCGTTCTCCATCCCGATCGATGTCGCCATGCAGGTGGGCGAGCAGCTGCAGACCACCGGCCACGTCACCCGCGGCAAGCTCGGCGTGGTGATCCAGCCCGTCACCCAGGGACTGGCGGACTCCTTCGGCCTGCCGCAGCCCGAAGGGGCGCTGGTGTCGAGCGTGGAGAAGGGCGGGCCGGCGGAGCACGCCGGAATCGAATCCGGCGACGTGATCCTCAAGCTCAACGGCACCCCGCTCAAGGACTCCAGCGAGCTGCCGGTGCAGATCGCGGCCATCGCCCCGGGCACCAGCGTGAAGCTGGAGATCTGGCGCAATCACGCCAGGCGTGAAATCACGGTCAAACTCGGCACGGTGGCCGACAAGCGCACCGCCGCCACCGGCGGCCCGCACCAGGAAGGCGGCAGGCTGGGACTGGCGGTGCGTCCGCTGACCGCCGAGGAGCAGGACGCCAACACCCGGGGCGGACTGGTGGTCGAGCGCGCCAGCGGTCCGGCGGCCGCGGCCGGCATTCGCCCCGGGGATGTGGTGCTGGCCGCCAACGGCTCCCCGGTGCACGACGCCGAGGAACTGCGCAGCGCGGTGGAGAAATCCAAGGGGCACATCGCGCTGCTGATCCAGCGCGGCGACGCGCGGCTGTTCGTGCCGGTGCGGGTGGGCTGAGACTTAAGCTGGCCAAGCTAGGCGGTCGAGCCGCTGGTCACCAGCGCCGCCAGCAGCTCGTTCACCGGCAGGCCGTCGAGCTCGGGCGCCTTCGCGAACAGCGCCTTGATGCGCTCGGCCTGCCTGGGCGCGAAATGCGCCTCCACCGCGGCGGTGAATTTGCCGACCAGCACCGGCATGCCCTCGGCGCGGCGCCGGCGGTGGCCGATCGGGACATCGACCTGCACGCGCGCGGTGTGGCTGCCGTCGCGGAAGAACACCTGCACGGCATTGCCGATGTAGCGCTTGTCGGCGGCGTAGTACTCCTCGGTGAACGTCGGGTTCTCGCGCACCTGCATCCGCTCGCGCAGCGCGTCGATGCGCGCATCGGCGGCGACCGTGTCCTCGTAGTCCGCCGCGGTGAGGCGCCCGAAAATCAGCGCCACCGCGACCATGTACTGGAGGCAGTGATCGCGATCGGCGGGATTGGCGAGCGGCCCCACCTTGTCGATGATGCGCACCCCGGGCTCCTGCGTCTCGATGACGATGCGCTCGATGTCGGCGAACCGCTCCCTGACCTGCGGGTGCAGGCTCATCGCCGCCTCGACCGCCGTCTGGGCGTGGAACTCGGCCGGGTAGGAGACCTTGAACAGCACGTTCTCCATGACGTAGCTGCCGAAGGGCTGCGGCAGCGCGAACGCCCGGCCCTTGAAGAGCACGTCGTAGAAGCCCCAGGTCTTCGCCGACAGCGCCGAGGGGTAGCCCATCTCCCCGCTGAGCGCCATGAGCGCGTGGCGCACCCCGCGGCTGGTGGCATCGCCCGCCGCCCAGCTCTTGCGCGAGCCGGTGTTGGGGGCGTGCCGATAGGTGCGCAGCGCGCCACCGTCGATCCAGGCGTTGGACAGCGCGTTCACGATCTGATCAAGGCTGGCGCCGAGCATGCCCGCCACCACCGCGGTCGAGGCGACGCGCACCAGCAGCACGTGATCGAGTCCCACGCGGTTGAAGCTGTTCTCGAGCGCCAGCACCCCCTGGATCTCGTGCGCCTTGATCATGGCGGTGAGCAGCGCGCGCACGCTCGGCGGGGTCCGGCCCGACATGACGGCGTTGCGCGCCAGGTAATCCGCCACCGCGAGGATGCCGCCGAGATTGTCCGACGGATGGCCCCACTCGGCGGCGAGCCAGGTGTCGTTGAAGTCGAGCCAGCGGATCAGCGCGCCGATGTTGAAGGCCGCCTGCACCGGGTCGAGCTCGAAGGAGGTGCCCGGGACGCGCGCGCCGCCGGGCATGACCGCGCCCGGCACCACGGGACCCAGGAGCTTGCGGCAGGCCGGAATCTTAAGCGCCTGCAAGGCGCAGGCGAGGCTGTCCATGAGGCAGTAGCGCGCGGTCTCGTACGCCGGCTCGCTGCGCACGGTGAAATTGCGGGCGTAGTCGGCGATGGCGCTGAGCACGCCGTCCGGTGCCGGACGCTGCGCGGACTTGACGTCGAGTGCGGACATGTGGCCTCAGGCTCGCCCGCGCGCCTTCAGGGCCGCTGCCCGATGGGCACGAACTTGAGGTTCTCGGGGCCGGTGTAGTTGGCGGCCGGCCGGATGATCTTGCCGTCGGCGCGCTGCTCGATGACGTGCGCCGCCCAGCCGGTGGTGCGGGCGATGACGAACAGCGGCGTGAACATCTCCTTCGGTACGCCCATCATGTGATACGAGACCGCCGAGAACCAGTCGAGGTTGGCGAACATGCCCTTGAGATCGCGCATCACGGTCTCGATGCGCTCGGCGATGGCGAACATGAGCTCATTGCCGGCCTCGCGCGCCAGGGCGCGCGCGAGCTCCTTGATGACCTCGTTGCGCGGATCGGCGAGGGTGTAGACCGGGTGCCCGAAGCCGATGATGACCTCGTGGCGCTCGAGGCGCGCGCGGATGTCCGCATCGGCGGCCGCGGGCGTGCCGTAACGCTGCTGGGTCTCCAGCGCCGCCTCGTTGGCGCCGCCGTGCTTCGGTCCGCGCAGCGCGCCGATCGCGCCGGTGATGCAGGAGTACACATCCGCGCCGGTGCCGGCGATGACGCGCGCGGCGAAGGTGGAGGCGTTGAACTCATGCTCGGCGTACAGGATCAGCGAGGTGTGCATGGCGCGCACCCAGGAGGCCGGCGCGCTCTTACCGTGCAACAGGTGCAGAAAGTGCGCGCCGACCGAGTCATCCTCGGTCTCGACCCGGATGCGCTTACCCGCGCGGCTGAAGTGGTACCAGTAGGTGAGCATCGAGCCCAGGCACGCGATCAGCCGGTCGGCGATCGCGCGTGCCCCGGCCGCGCCATGCTCCGGCGGCTCCGGCTCCAGGCACCCGAGGGTCGAGGTGGCGGTGCGCAGCACGTCCATCGGGTGCGCGCTCGCCGGCAGCACCTCGAGCACCGTGCGCACGCCCTCCGGCAGGCCGCGCAGTGACCTGAGCCGCGCCTTGTAGGCGCCGAGCTCGGCGCGGTTGGGGAGCTTCTCGTGGATCAAGAGGTACGCGATCTCCTCGAACTCGCAGACGTTCGCGATCTCCAGGATGTCGTAGCCGCGATAGTGCAGATCGTTGCCGGTGCGCCCGACCGTGCACAGCGCGGTGTTACCCGCCGTCACGCCCGACAACGCCACGGACTTCTTGGGCCTGAAGGCGCTCGCCTCAGTCATCGCTCACTTTCCCGAACAGCTCATCGAGCTTCTTCTCGTAGGCGAGGTAGCCGAGCGTGTGGTAGAGCTCGGCGCGTGTCTGCATCAGGTCGAGCACGCTCCTCTGCGTGCCGTGCCGGCGGATCGCGCCGTACACCGTGACCGCAGCCTTGGCGGCGGCGCGAAAGGCGGACAGCGGATACAGCACCAGGCGCACGCCCGCGCCGCCGAGTTCCGCGCTGCTGAAGAGCGGGGTCTGGCCGAACTCGGTGATGTTGGCGAGCACCGGCACCGTGACGCTCGCGGCAAACTGCCGGTACTCCTCGAGTGTCTGCAGGGCTTCCGCGAAGATCATGTCCGCGCCCGCTTCCGAGTACGCCGCCGCGCGCTCCAGCGCCGCGCTCTGGCCCTCCACCGCATGCGCGTCGGTGCGCGCCATGATGACGAACTCGCCGTCGGCGCGTGCATCGACCGCGGCCTTGAGCCGATCGACCATCTCGGCGGCGGACACCAGCGCCTTGCCCGGGCGGTGGCCGCAGCGCTTGGCGGACACCTGATCCTCCAGATGCATTCCGGCGGCTCCGGCGCGCATCAGCTCCCTGCAGGTCCTGGCGATGTTGAAGGCGCTGCCGAAGCCGGTATCGGCATCGACCAGCAGCGGCAGCGGGCACGCCGCGCTGATGCGCCGCACGTCCTCGCAGACGTCGTTGAGCGAGGTGATGCCGAGGTCCGGCAGCCCGAAGGAGGCGTTGGCGACTCCCGCGCCCGACAGGTAGATGGCGCGAAAGCCCGCGTTCTGCGCCAGCAGCGCCGCATAAGCGTCGATCGTCCCGACGACCTGCAGGGGGCGCTCGGCCTCGACCGCCTTGCGCAGGCGCGTCCCGGCGCTGACTGATCGCTGCGGCATGACAGGACCTCGAAACGAGACCGATATTCTATACGCGGCGCGCGCCGACCGACCAGCCGCGCCGTATCCTACTCGCGGGTAGGATGGGGCGCGGCATCAGGCCATGCGCACCACCGTGCGGCCGGTGACCGCGCCTTCGAGGTAGGCGGGAAACGCGCGCGGCAGCTCATCGAAGGCGATGGTGCGCGTGACGATGCGCTCGAGGTGCCGGGGCCGCAGGTCGGTGG
>VBNH01000155.1 GCA_005878095.1 Gammaproteobacteria bacterium
CTGGCGTTGACGAGCGCCACGATGCGCAGGCTCGACCACTTGAGCCGCCGCGCGATCACGAGCAGCACCGCGGCGGTGAAATAGGCGATGCAGGCGCCGATGAACAATCGCGGCCGCGCCGCCACCACGCCCCAGGCGGGACCCGCGAGCGACTGCATCGCCAGCAGCAGGAGCGGCACCAGCAGCCGATAGAGGCTCAGGAGCCCGATCACGCGCCAGGCGAGATCGCTCGGGGTGACGGATGGGGCGGCGGCGCTGGCCGAGGTTCGGGGCAAGATGGATGGCGGGCCGTTGAACTGCGCGCGACTCTAGCATCTTCGCCTGCATCTGGAACGCGACCCGTATCGCAGGAGCGGGCGTTTTCGAGCAGAATGCGCGCCTCATGCGTCACCGGCGGCGACGATGAACCTGCACGAATACCAGGCGAAGGATCTGTTCCACAGCTACGGCATCCCGGTGCCGGCGGGCAAGGTCGCAGCGAGCGCCGATGAAGCCGCCGCGGCCGCGGGCGCGCTCGGTGGCGCGGTGTGGGTGGTGAAGGCCCAGGTTCATGCCGGCGGCCGCGGCAAGGCGGGCGGGGTGAAGCTGGCGCGTGACGTGGACGCGGTGCGCGCCGCCGCCGCCGGCATGCTCGGCAAGCGCCTCGTCACCGCGCAGACCGGTGCGGAGGGCTTACCGGTCGAGCGCGTGTACGTCGAGGCCGGCTCGGACATCGCACGCGAGCTCTACCTCTCCCTCACGCTCAATCGCGAGCGCGGGCGCATCGCGCTCATCGCCTCGGCAAGCGGCGGCATGGACATCGAGGAGGTGGCGCACCAGAGCCCCGAGAAGATCCTCGCGGCCAACATTCATCCGGCGGCGGGCCTGCAGGGGTTCCAGGCGCGCGAGCTGGCCTTCGGGCTGGGCTTGAGCGGCGCGGAGATCACGCAATTCCAGTCCCTCACCGCCGCGCTCTACCGGCTCTACCTCGACAAGGACCTGAGCCTGGTCGAGGTGAACCCGCTGATCGTCACCCGGAGCGGTGCGCTCGTGGCGCTCGATGCCAAGATCAACGTGGACGCCAACGCGCTGTTTCGCCAGGGCGAGCTCACCGCACTGCGCGATGCGAGCCAGGAAGACCCGATGGAGCGGCGCGCCAGCGAGCACGATCTCAACTACGTGTCCCTCGACGGGGACATCGCCTGCATGGTGAACGGCGCGGGACTGGCCATGGCGACCATGGACCTGATCAAGCTGCACCACGGGCAGCCGGCGAACTTCCTGGACGTCGGCGGCGGGGCAACCAGTGAGCGCGTCACTGCGGCGTTCGAGCTGATCCTCTCCAACTCCCGGGTGCGCGCGGTGCTGGTGAATATCTTCGGCGGCATCGTGCGCTGCGATCTGATCGCCGAGGGCGTGATCAACGCGGTGAAGAAGGTGGGCGTCAAGGTGCCGGTGGTGGTGCGGCTCGAGGGCACCAATGCCGACAAGGCACGTGCGCTGCTCGCCGGCAGCAGTCTCGCCATCACAGCCGCCGCGGATCTCACCGATGCCGCGCGCAAGGTCGTGGCACTGGCTGCAAGGGGCAGGGCATGAGAACTCAAAGGGAGCTTGCCCGATGAGCATTCTGGTCAACCGCAACACCCGGGTGATCTGCCAGGGATTCACCGGCAAGCAGGGCACCTTTCACTCGCAAGCCGCGCTCGCCTACGGCACCAAGCTCGTGGGCGGCGTCACTCCGGGGCGCGGCGGACAGCAGCACCTGGGACTGCCGGTATTCGACACGGTGCGGGATGCGGTGCGCGCGACCGGCGCCACGGCCAGCATGATCTACGTGCCGGCGGCAGGCGCCGCGGATTCGATTCTGGAAGCCGCCGATGCCGGCTTGGAGCTGGCGGTGTGCATCACCGAAGGCGTGCCGGTGAATGACATGGTGCGGGTGAAGACGGTGCTGGCTGCCTCGGGCACGCGCCTCGTCGGCCCCAACTGCCCGGGCGTCATCACGCCGGAGGAATGCAAGATCGGCATCATGCCCGGCTTCATTCACAAGAAGGGCAGCGTCGGTATCGTGTCGCGCTCCGGAACCCTCACCTACGAGGCCGTGTTCCAGACCACCCACATCGGGCTCGGCCAGAGCACCTGCGTCGGCATCGGCGGTGACCCGGTGCGCGGCATGAATTTCATCGATGTGCTGGAGCTCTTCGAGCGCGATCCGCGCACCGAGGGCATCATTCTCGTGGGTGAGATCGGGGGCAGCGATGAGGAAGCCGCCGCGCATTACATCCGCAAGTTCGTCGGCAAGCCCGTGGTCGCCTATGTCGCCGGCGTCACCGCTCCGGCGGGCAAGCGCATGGGGCACGCCGGGGCCATCGTCGCGGGCGGCAAGGGCACTGCGGCCGACAAGTACGCCGCGTTCGAGGCGGCGGGCGTTCGCACGGTGAAGTCGCCCGCCGAGCTCGGTACCGCCATGAATGAGCTGCTGCGCCAGCGGCGCTCGCCCGCCAGGCACGGCGCCCCAGCCCGCGCGGCGGGCAGGCGACCGGCGGGCGCCAGCGCAGCCGCGAAACCGCCCAAGCGTACCGCGCGGCCCAAGCGGGTCGCGGCGGGCCCGAAGCCGCGCGCCGTGGGGGCGCGCCGCTTGCCCGCTCGCAAGGCAGCGCGCGCGCGGCAAGGCCCGGCGCAGGGCAGACGGCGCCGACTCGTGAAACAATAGCCGCCGATCAGCGAAGGCTTTAGTTCCTTCGCGGAGACCGGTGACACATGGGCGAGTCTTTGCGGATCGCGCTGGCGCAACTCAATCTCCTGGTCGGGGATGTCCAGGGCAACGCCGCGCGGGTCATCGCGGCTACGCGGCACGCGCGCTCCAGCCTCGGCGCGGACCTGGTGCTGTTTCCCGAGCTCACACTCTCCGGGTACCCGCCCGAGGATCTGCTGTTTCACCGCGGGTTTCGCCGGCAGATCGAGGAGGGGCTGGCACGGCTGCGCCGTGAGCTCACCGATGCGGCGGTGATGGTGGGATTCCCCGAGTACACGGGCGGGGGCATCTACAACTCCGCGGCCCTCATCGCGCACGGGGAGATCGCCGCCATCCACCGCAAGGCGGAGCTGCCCAACTACAAGGTCTTCGACGAAAAGCGCTACTTCCAGGCGGGCGCCCAACCCACGGTCGCGGACTGTCTCGGCTTCAGGGTGGGACTCTTGGTGTGCGAGGACATCTGGCAGCCCGAAGCCGCGCAGCTGGCGCGCGCCGACGGCGCGCAGCTGCTGCTCGTCATCAACGCCTCGCCTTACGAGATCCACAAGCAGCGTGAGCGCGAGGACATGGCGGGCCAGCGCGCCCGCGACGTCGGCCTGCCGCTGGCGTACGTGAATCTCGTCGGCGGCCAGGACGAGCTGGTGTTCGATGGCAACTCCTTCGTCATGGACGCGCACGGTGAGGTGCTGATGCGCGCGCCGCCGTTCGCAGAGGGCACCTACCTCACGCCCTTCGTGCGCGACGCTCACGGCGAGGTCACGCCGCAGGCGGGCGAGATCGCGTCGCGCTATACCTCGGACATGAGTCTCGCCGATGCCCGCGAGCAGGCCGGGCTCCTGGGTGTGAAATACAGCGTGTTGTCCATCGAGGGCATGTTCGAGGCCACGCTCGCGACCCTCAAGGACGAGTTCGCCGGTCGCGCCCCCGATGCCACCGAGGAGAACATCCAGTCCCGCTGCCGCATGCTGCTGCTCATGGGGCTCTCCAACAAGACCGGGCGGATGCTCCTGACCACTGGCAACAAGAGCGAGATGGCGGTGGGCTACGCGACGCTGTACGGCGATATGGCCGGCGGCTTCGCGCCGATCAAGGACTGCAGCAAAGTGCTGGTGTACCGCCTGGCGAACTACCGCAACTCACTCGGTCGCGTGATTCCGCAGCGGGTGATCGAGCGGGCGCCGTCCGCGGAGCTGCGCCCCGGGCAGAAGGACTCCGATTCGCTCCCCCCCTACGAGGTGCTCGACCCGATTCTCGAGGCGTTTATCGAAGAGGACCTGTCGGTGGATGAGATCGAAGCGCGCGGCTTCGACCGCGCCACCACCGCCAAGGTGCTGGACCTCGTGAAACGCAACGAATACAAGCGCCGCCAGGCGCCCCCGGGAGTACGCGTCAGCCGCCGCGCCTTCGGGCGCGACTGGCGCTATCCGATCACCAGCGGCTACCGCCGCTAGATACTTTCCGGCGCAAAAACGACGTCGTGGAATTGGCTGCGCCGGAATCGATATTGAACACGCTCCGATTTAGTCGATCTTTGATTTTGAACTTGAGGTATACTCATATGGATTTATGAGTATAACTTATTATACTCAAATTGCTAATCGCATATAACATGCCGGCACCTACACTAATTGTCCAGACCACATACGCCGAACTCCTGGAGCGTTGTGCGGCGAGCTCGTTCGGAGACGCGTTTCCCGAAGACGGGAATTTCACGTCAAAAACCATCAAAGGGCGTCGCTACTGGTACTTTCAGGCTACGAGCCCAAAGGGTCGCTCACAACGCTACGTCGGCCCCGAGACGACGAAGCTCCTCGAGCGTATTGAACGCCATAAGGAGCTGCGACAGGACGAAGGTGAGCGGCGCGCCTTGGTATCGACCCTCGTGCGCTCTTACGGGCTGCCGGCTCCTCTCTCGCGCATCGGGGACATAGTCGCAGCTCTGGCCCACGCCGGAATCTTTCGCTTACGCGGTGTCCTCGTCGGCACCGTCGCTTACCAGTGCTACACGGCCATGCTCGGAATCAAACGCCCTGTGGCGTTGCTT
>VBNH01000156.1 GCA_005878095.1 Gammaproteobacteria bacterium
TCCTGAAGACCGGCGAAACTCGCATCCAGCGCGTCCTCGCAGGTGGCCGACGAGCGCACCGCGACCGGCTGCTCGGTGCCCGCGCGCACGAGCCTCGCCTGGGCGGCGGTGAGCTCCTCCAGCACCTCACCCGGCAGCTCAGCCCCTTCCATCCGGCGGCGCAGCGCCCTCGAGCAGGCCGTGATCGATTCGAGGTCGTCCGCCTTGAGCGCCGCCACCGCCGCGCGCACCGGTGCCTCGCGCTCGAGCGACTCCAGGAACCGCTCGAACGCTGAAGTTTTCACCACATATCCCGGCGGCACGGCGATCCCGGCCCGCGTGAGCTCGCCCAGGCTCCCGCCCTTGCCGCCGACCTGCTCCCGATCGCCGAGCCCGATCTCGTCGAACCAGGCGATGTGCGCGCCGGCACCCATGAGGCTCGCTACGAGAGGAGCGTGACGACGCCGCGGCCGCCGTCGACGCGGATGCGCTGACCGTCTTTGATCCGCGAGGTCGCGTTCCCGGTCCCGACGACCGCGGGAAGACCAAACTCCCGCGCCACGATGGCGGCGTGGCTCATCGAGCCGCCGATGTCGGACACCGCGCCCGCGATCTTCTGGAAGATCGGTGCCCAGGTGGGATTGGTGATCTGGCAGACCAGAATGTCCCCCTGGCGTACGCGCGCGATCTCCTCCACCGACCTCACGACGCACGCCGGACCCTCGACGATGCCGCTCGAGGCGGCAAAGCCGCGCAGCTCGCGGCTCCCCGCATCGCTCGTGGCGCGCAGCCACCGGTCCAGGCTCTCGCGCGTGATGCCCCAGAGCATCACGATCGCCGGATCGTCGATCACGTCGGGGACCGGACCTAAGGCGGGCGGGGTGCTGTGCTTGGCCCACTCGCCGATCGCCGCCCGGCGTTCGCTCACGATCTGCGGCCAGCGCTCTGGTCCCCGCGGCGGCGAGCCGTTCGACCAGGAGGTCATGAGGTCGATGATCGCGGCTTCGACCTCGTAGTGCGTGAGGTGGAACACGTCCGCTTCGTGCGCGAAAAACCCATGCGCCGCGAGTAAGGTCCCGAACTCGCGGATCTTGTTGAAGAAAAGGTTCGTGTACCAATGCTCGCAGTAGAACTTGTGCCCCTCGACGTACGGGAAAACCCGATGGGCGAGAGCGATCATCTGATCGTAGGCCTGCCGCTCCTCCTCAGAGCCGAGGAGGTCCCGATAGTCCTGGATCAGCTGCCGGCGCTGCGCCTGGAGCTTCTCGATGGGCCTCTTGAGGGACTCTCCCGCCTTGACCCGGGCAATGTAGCCCGGGAGGCCAGCGAAGGGCATGGACAGGTCATCGTTCCAGGAGCGGTGGTAATGGTAGAAGCCGTCCCCGACGTTGATGTTGAACCAGGGATCACGCGAGGTCGCGAGTTCCTCGAGCCATTCCCGCCCGGCGGCTCCCCGCGTCCCGAGCGCCGTCATGATCGCCTGCGCCGTGCGTCCTTCCTGGAACTCAGCGTCGACGCCGAGCTCCACCGCCCGGCGGGCGAGGCGGCGCAATTCCTCATCGGGACGGAAGATCTCCGCCTCGATCCCCGCCACCATGCGCGCGACGGTCTGGTCGCTGATCTCCGGGAAGGCCTTCTTACAGAAGGCAAAGAAGGTCATGTAGGCCCCGTAGCCGAGCAGCAGGAACTCGAAGTGGTGGTGCCACATCCGGAAGTAGCCCTCGAGGGTCTTCTGGTAGGTCTCGAGAAGCTGATGGTTCGAGGCAATGCCGCGCCCGGAGTGCACGTTCGCGAGCGGCTCGAATTCCGGCAGCTCGAGCTTCGGTAACGCCTGGGCTTCGCGTATCAGCGCCAGCATCTTCTCGCGCCACTGCGCATACAGGCGCTCCCAGTTGCCGTAATAGTAGAAGGCGCGCTGCTGGAACTCGCCGGTGCGGCGGGCGATTTCCGCTGGGTCCGTCACGGCGTTGCCACCGATGTAGACGCGCCCGTTGATGATCCGGTAGTCGATCCCGAGCGTGGTCGGCAGGCAGTGCACGCGCGTGGTGGAGGAGCCGAGAGCACAATACGCAGCCTCGGCCGTCACCATGTCGAACGCCGACATCGGTTCCGGGAAATGCATCGAGTTGTAGAACCAGAACCGCGCATCGTCCGCGGCAGTGAACTGCATGTAGTAGGGGTAGGCGGCCTGCGCCCGCTCGGTACCCGGAAGCACCTGCAGCGAGCTCGGGGCCGGAAAGGCCGCAGATTGGGTATTCATAGGGTCGAACCGAGGCGCCTGAGTTATCTTTCAAGCGTACGCCGAGATCGATCGGCGGGCGAGGATTGAGACGCATGCAGCCAGGTGACCTCCTTTGGACCCCGGGGCCTGACCGGATCCGCCGTGCCAACGTGACGGCATTCGCCGACTGGCTCGCACGCGAGCGGGGCCGGCGCTTTGCCGATTACACCGCGCTTTGGCGCTGGTCCGTCGAGGACCTGGAAGGCTTCTGGCAGGCGCTCTGGGACTACTTCCCTATCGACTCCTCGGCACCGTACACGCGGGTGCTCGGCCGGCGCAGCATGCCGGGTGCCGAATGGTTCCCGGGGGCCCGCCTCAACTACGCCCAGCACGTGTTACGGCGCGAGCCCTCAGGGGGCGATGTGCTCCTCCACGTGAGCGAAAGCCAACCGCTCACGGCGCTGAAGTGGGAGGCACTCGGCAACCGCGTACGGACGCTCGCCACCGAGCTGCGCGCGCTCGGCGTCGAGCCCGGGGATCGGGTCGTGGCCTGGATGCCGAACATCCCCGAGACCATGATCGCGATGCTGGCGACCACCGCCATCGGCGCGATCTGGGCGTGCTGCTCGCCGGATTTCGGCGAACGCGGCACCCTCGATCGGCTCGAGCAGCTCTCTCCGAAGTTGCTCTTCGGCATCGACGGGTACCGCTACGGGGGTAAAGCCTTCGACCGCCGGAGCGAGCTGCGCCGCATCGCCGCGAGCCTCACGTCCCTCGAGCACCTCATCTACCTGCCGTACCTGAACCCGGACGACACCACACTGCCGGTCCCGTCCGCCCGACACTGGCGAACGCTATTCGATCGGCCCGCGGTCGGCGCGGGGCAGTTTGAGTACACCCAGGTGCCCTTCGATCATCCCCTGTGGACGTTGTTCTCCTCCGGCACGACGGGCCTTCCGAAGCCGATCGTCCAGGGTCACGGGGGGATCCTGCTCGAGACGCTGAAGAACGCGACGTTTCACTTCGACCTGCACCCGCGCGAGCGCGTGTTTTACTTCACCACGACCGGCTGGATGCTGTGGAACTTCCTGGTGAGCACACCACTCACCGGTGCCGTGCCGGTCCTCTATGACGGGCACCCGGCGCATCCGACCCCTGACGTCCTCTGGAAGATGGCGCAGGAGGCGGGCGTCGTCACCTTCGGCGCGAGCCCCACCTACGTTGACCAGCTCAGCCGCCTGCGGGTCGTGCCACGCGAGCGGTTCGGGCTCGAGGCGCTGCGCACGGTGAATCTCGCCGGCTCGCCCGCGAGCCCGGAGTGCATGGCCTGGTTCTACCTCAATGTGAAGGAGGACCTCTGGGTCGCCAACGGCAGCGGCGGCACGGATTGCTGCACAGGGTTCGTCGGGGGCGTGCCGACGCTCCCGGTACGCGCCGGCGAGATCCAGGCCCCCTCGCTCGGGGTGTCGGTCAAGGCCTACAACGCGCGCGGCGAGAGTGTTGTCGACGAGGTCGGCGAGCTCGTGATCACCGAGCCCATGCCGTCGATGCCGCTGCGCTTCTGGAACGATCCGGGCGACCGTCGCTACCTCGAGACCTATTTCCAGGAGTTTCCCGGCGTCTGGCGGCACGGGGACTTTTTCAAGATCAATCCCGAAGGCAACTGCTGGGTACTGGGACGCTCGGACGCGACCCTCAACCGCTATGGGGTGCGCATCGGCACGGCCGAGGTGTATCGCTCGCTCGGCATGATCCCCGAAGTGCAGGATGCACTCATCGTGAACCTTGACCTGCCGGGCGGCGGCTTCTTCATGCCGCTGTTCGTGAAGCTCGCCGCGGGCGTCGAACTCGATCCCGAACTCGAGGCCAAGATCGGCGACACGCTGCGCCGCGAGTACACGCCACGCCACGTGCCGGACAAGATCTATCAGGTCCCGGGCATCCCCTACACCCTCACCGGCAAGAAGATGGAAGTGCCGGTGCGGCGGATCCTGATGGGGGTACCTCCCGAGAAGGCCGCCAACCGCAGCGGCCTGTCCGACCCGACCGCGCTGGACTTCTTCATCGACTATGCCAGGCGGCAACAGGACTACCGCCTCTGAGGCGCCGCTCGCCCTCCGTCAGGCCGCGGCGGGTACGGGATGATGCCCAAGGCTCCGGCTCAGGGCGTCGTTCAAGACGCCAGTCGCATCGTGCGCGGACTGCTCGCAGCGCCATGCGACGAAGCCATCAGGCCGCACGAGCGATGCACCCGAGCTCGAGATTCCGTAGGCCTGTGGAAAGCGGCCTTCGGCGTCGTCGAAATCCACTCCGATGCAGTAAGCCTCGAGCGGCAGTCCGCCGAAGCGCTCGCTCGCTCCCCTGGCAGCATCCACCCACGAGCGGCCTTCAGCGCCGGCCAGCAGCAGGAAGTGTCCAGTCAGATCGATCGTGGAAAGGCGCTTGCCTGCACGCGTGAGCCAGACGTGCGGTGCCCGCGAGCCGGGAATTCCGAGCGTGGTCCGCGGATCGGCGTGAATGCCGATCGGGGAGTTGTACAGGTAGCCGAGCTCGATGTGTAAGTCATCCACGAGAGCCTCGGGTTGTTGACTCGACTCGAGCCACGGCGCAGTGCGTGCCACGTAGCGCGAGAAGGCCTGCTCGACCGTGAACCGGGCGACGGGCTTGCGTTCCATCGCGTAGCTGTCGAGCAGGTTCGCACTCGCGTGTCCCCGAATGACCAGAGCGAGCTTCCACGCAAGATTGTGCGCGTCGTGAATTCCCGTGTTGCCACCGAACCCGCCGTTGGGCGGCATCAGGTGTGCGGCGTCGCCGGCGATGAAGATGCGTTTGTCCTGGAATTCCTGCGCGACGTTCGCGGTCGCGTGCCAGCGGGTGTGGCCATCTATCCGAACCGCGAGATCCGGATTTCCCACGCCCGCGCGAACGAGCTCAATGAGCCGATGCTCGCTGACGTCAGCGGCCGCATTCGCGGCAGCTTGCGGATCGAGCTTCGGATCGCCCAGCGTATTGATTGCGAGGAAGCCAGCCTGCGCGCTGCGGTTCAACCGGAAGAATCCACGCAGCACCGGATTGTTCACGTAGATCACGCTCCAGGCATTGTTGCCGACCCAGGGCGACAGATCCGCGGTGAAGTAGATGGTGACTGAATTAGAGAACGCGCCGCGCCCCTCGTAACCGATTCCCAGGCACTCGCGTACTTTGGAGTGGCCGCCATCCGCGGCGATCAGATACTCGGCACGCAACTCGCGCATGTTTCCGCCATCGACATACTCCACGGTGACGCTGACACCGTTCCGGTCCTGGCGCACATCGACGATCTGCGCGCCTTGAA
>VBNH01000171.1 GCA_005878095.1 Gammaproteobacteria bacterium
GATGAGGCTGGAAACGTGACGATCAATTCCAGGAACACGATCGAGGCGTTGAAGTACATGAAGGCTCTGTACCAGGAATCGGAAACACCCGAGGTCTTCACCTGGACGCCGCCATCCAACAACCAGGCCATGCTCGCCGGTCGCGTCTCGTACGTCGCGAACGCCATCTCCATCACGCGCCAGGCCGAGCGCGAGCACCTCCCGATTGAGAGCAAGATCATGGTCTCGCGGGCTCTGCGCGGCCCGGTGCGCCGCATCGCTGCAGAGCACGTCATGGATTGCTATGTCATCTGGGACTTCGCCGAGAACCAGGACGGTGCCCAGCAATTCCTGATCGACTACATCGATGCCTTCCACGACGGCTTTGCCGCCGGCCAGTTCTACAATTTCCCCTGTTTCCCGCACACCGTGCCGGACCTCAAAACGGAAATTGCCAAAGATCCGCGGGCCACTCCCCCGGACAAATACAAGATCCTCGGCGACGTCCTCGATTGGGCCACCAATGTCGGCTATCCCGGATACGCTACCGCCGCCATCGACGAGGCCTTCAAGGGCTGGGTCATTCCCACGATGTTCGCCAAAGTCGCGCGGGGCGACGAGACGCCGGAGAATGCCGCGAAAGCGGCGGAAGACGAATACAAGCGCATTTTTGCACGATGGAAATGAGGGAACGGGGGTCCGATGGCTGTTGTTGAGACTCGGGATCTAACAAAGGTTTTCAAGGGAGAAGGACTCGGGGCCGTAAACAACGTTAACCTGGAAACTCGCGAAGGCGAGTTTCTGGTCTTCCTCGGGCCATCCGGCTCCGGCAAGACCACCCTGTTGCGCATGATCGCCGGACTGGAAGCGCCCACCTCCGGCGATATCCTCATTGGCGGCCGCGTGGTCAACGATCTTTCCCCCCGCGAACGCCGCATCGCCATGGTTTTCCAGAGCTACGCGCTCTACCCGCACCTCTCGGTCTACAAAAATATAGCGTTTCCGCTGAAAGCTCAGAAGGTCAAAAAAGAGCTTCACAAGGAGAAAGTCGAATGGGCGGCTGCGCTGCTCGGAATAGGCGCACTTCTCGAGCGCAAGCCGCGCGAGCTCTCCGGTGGCGAACGCCAGCGGGTCGCGCTGGCCCGCGCGATCGTCCGCGAGCCCGCAGTCTTTCTACTCGACGAGCCGCTCTCGAACCTTGACGCCAAGCTGCGCGCCTCCGCGCGAGAGGAGCTCGAGCGCTTTCACCGCCGCGTCGGCACTACCACGATCTATGTCACGCACGATCAGGTGGAAGCCATGGCCATGGGCGACCGCGTCCTGGTGCTCAATAAAGGCGTGGTCCACCAACTCGGTACGCCGGCCGAAGTCTACGACAACCCCGCGGATACCTTCGTCGCTACTTTTCTCGGCTCCCCGCCGATGAACCTGGCCGGGGTCGCCGAACTCATCGTCGGTTTTCGCCCCGAGCATCTTCGCCCGACGGCGTCCGTGACCGGTGAGGCCCTTTCCTTTCGTCTCAGGGTGGAAAATATCGAATACCTGGGCGCGGAGTGGATTGTCTCCGGCACCGTCGTCGGCGGAAGACTCGGCGGCAAAAAGGTATTTTCGCGCCTCACATCAGCGCAAGGCCTGGCGCTCGAGGGCACCTACGATTTTGCCGTGCCGCAACGCGAGCTGAAATTCTTCGATCATTCCACTGAAAAACGCGTCGCGCCGAGGGCCGTGTCATTACAGTAGCACGGGCCAGCATCAAGTCCATCGGCGCGGCTCGGAGCCCGGTGCTCGGGGCCGCCATGCTTGCTCCGGCGGTTCTGTACATCCTGCTCCTTGTCGCCGGCCCCTTTCTGCTCGCGATATTCTATGCCTTCAGTGACGCACGCATCGGTAACACCCGGTTACATTTTGTCGGCCTGGAAAACTTCCGCAGCATTCTGCAGAGCCCCAGTTTCCGTATTGCCGTCAGGAACTCCTTCATCTTCACGATTGGCTCGCAGATCGTCGTCATCGTCGCCTCGAGCATCCTGGCCATCGCCCTGGAGAAGCCCTTTCGCGGCCGCGGCGTGCTCCGCTTCCTCATGCTGCTCCCCTGGGTTGCGCCCATCGCGCTCGGCGCCATCGGCTGGAAATGGCTTCTCGACTCCATCTACAGCGTGATCAGTTGGGTTCTGGTCGCGCTCCATGTGTACAAGCCGTTCGGCGCCCCCATGTGGCTGGGCGAACCACATCTGGCCATCACCTCTGTCCTTCTGGTCCACAGCTGGCGCCTGATTCCCTTCTCCACCGTGATCCTGCTCGCTGGCCGAACCGCAATTCCAAAAGATATCCCGGAAGCGGCTGCGGTGGACGGTGCCGGCTTCTGGCGCACGGAGTTTCTGATCCTCCTGCCGATGATGATGCCGATCATCAGCGTTGCCGTCCTTTTCGGGATTATTTTCACTTTTACTGACATGACCGTCGTCTACATCCTCACCGCCGGCGGGCCTTTTGACTCCACCCAGGTCCTGCCCTCTCTCGCCTTTACCCTCGGGATCCAGGGAAGCGACCTGGCCGCCGGCGCCGCGATCTCTCTCTTTCTTGTTCCCTTGCTGGTGATCATTGCCTATTTGATGCTGCGCGTCGCTCATCGAGCTGAGGTGACCTGATGCAGACGAGTATCTCCGGGCACCTCTTCCGCAGGATCGCTCACGTCCTGGTGATCACTGTGTTCACCGTGGCGCTGGCTTTCCCCTTCTACTGGATGCTCATCACCAGCTTCAAGCAGAACGTTGACCTCTATACGATGGCGAACAACCCCTTCATTTTCAACGCCAAGCCCACTCTGGATCACCTGACGTTTCTGTTCACCCAGACCCGCTTCGTCCGCTGGCTGGCCAACACCACATTCGTCGGTGTCGTCGTCGTAAGCATCACCCTGGTCTTTGCTCTCCCGGCGGCTTACTCGCTCGCGCGGCTCTCCGGGCGATGGGGCGAACGCGTCGGAATCGGCATCTTCCTCACCTATCTCGTTCCCCCGACGCTGTTATTCATTCCCCTGTCCAGAGTGATCGCGTATCTGGGATTGCAGGACTCGCTGTGGGCGCTGATTCTCGTTTATCCCAGCTTCACAGTGCCGTTTTCCATCTGGCTTCTCATGGGCTTCTTCAAGGCGATCCCCAGGGAATTGGAAGACGCGGCCATGGTCGACGGCCTCACACGGTTTGGCGCTTTCGCCAAGATGGTGATTCCGATCTCCACCTCGGGAATTCTCACAGTAGTGATCTTCACCTTCACGCTCGTCACCCAGGAGTTCGTATACGCTTTGACGTTTCTCTCCTCGGAAGCGAATCAGATGATAGGGACGGGCATTCCTATTTTTCTCGTGCGTGGCGACGTTTATTACTGGGGAGCGCTGATGGCCGCATGCCTCATCGCCACCTTGCCGATCGCGTTCCTTTACAACCTTTTCCTCGATCGCTTCATCGCCGGATTCACCGTCGGCGCCGTCAAATAAGCGGAATTGTTTTGGAAATGCCCGGATCTCAGCAGGACGACCGGTCGGCTGCATCAAAAGCTTAGGCAGCGACTCTACTCTCGGGGAAGGCCGCCGTCGCAGGGTGAAAGCCGCGGCGGCTCCCGGCGCGCTCCAGTGCGGCGCTCAGCTCGTTACCGCACGCTGTACCCGCGGCCCTCGAGGCAGGCGCGCATCGCGCGCTGATAGTCGGCGCGCTTCAGTGGAGCCTCTTCCGGCGGCACACCGCCCGTGGACTGGGTCGGGTCGAACCCGGTCTGCGTCGATGCCCACTTGTGACACTCGTACTTGTCGCTCGCCTGCCGATCCGCGGGCTGACCATTCTGCGGGTAGATGTACAGATCCTCTCCCGGCGGCGCCGCGCCCGGCGGCGGCTGAGTGCTTGCGCCCTGATCATTCGGCGGCTCTACGACCTCGTAACCATCCTCGCCGTCGCGCCACACGTAGTAGGTGTCGTTGGCGTAGTAGTACGGCAGCCCGCTCACCCACACCGTGGTGTAGAACGGCGGCAGCACCGGGACGAACACGCCGATAGGAGCCGCCATGATCACGAAGCTCGGGCCGCGCGGCGCGTACCACACGCCGCCCGAGTAAAGGAAGCGCCCGCCCCCGCGCTCGACGATCAAGGGCCTGCCGGGCACCGCGCGCACGAACCCGCCGCGGTCCGGGTAGTAGTGGTTGTGGCTGTGGCGCGCGTCGAAATGCTCGGCACGGGCACCGCCATGGCGCTCATCCGCCCGCACAGCCGTCGCGGTGAGCGGCAGCGACACGACTGCCGCAGCGCACGCCAGGGCGAAAACTCTCCTCATGACCTCACCGTGCACGGACCTCAACGTACACTGTAACCGCGCGCATCCAGGCAGGCGCCGATGGCGCGCCGGTAATTGGCCGCCTTCTGCTCCTGCACGGCGGCCTGGCGCCGATCGTTGACGACCACGGTGTGCGCTTCCTGGGCGTTGGCAGCGTCAGCGGCATTGCCGATCGCGCCGCCCACCACCGCGCCCGCCAGCGCGCCGGTGGCAGCCTCCCACGGCCTGGAGATCGCCGCGCCAATGATGGCGCCGGTCACCGCGCCCACCGCGGTGCCGGTTCCCGGAGGTGGCCCGGCCGATACGACACGCACGCGCTCGTGCGGCGGCACACCCGGGGCACTCGGATCAAAGCCGGTCTGCTGCGTCGCCCACTGGCTGCACTCGTAGTGGTCGCGATCCTGCTGCTGCGGTGTCTGGCCGTGCAGTGGATACGCATAGACATCGGGGCTGGGCGGCGGCGCCTCGTTATATACGCGTTGCACCGGCCGCGGCGGTGGCTGCGCCACACAACCTGCCAGCAGCAAGCCGGCCAGGGCCAGCGCCGCCACCCAGGGCACGGGGATGCTCTTTTGGGTTCGGTTCATGATCGGGTGTTCCCTTGAAGCGCACTCCTTATACGAAGAACGCTCATTGCGGGCTCGCGGTTGACAGTTCAAGACCTGAGCCAGCACGGCGGATTTGACGCCACGGCAGCCGGCAAGTTCCTGCCGTCCCGGCGCCTTGGTGCGCGCGGAACTGCCGCTGGCGCTGACTGTGAACAATTGTCAAGGCGCTCTGCGCCTGCACACACCACCGCAGTGTAGCGCTTTCAGCGCACCGGCGCAGTCACGAGCGCCGTGACACGCTCGAGATCTGCGAGCGTGTTCACGTCCGGACCGGGGGCCTCGAGGGCCTCGGCGACCCACACCGCCAGGCCGTATTCGAGCGCACGCAACTGCTCGAGTTTCTCGCGCGCTTCGAGCGCACCGGGGGCAAGCTGCGCGAGGCGCAGCAGCGCGCCGACGCGATAGGCGTAGATGCCGACGTGGCGGCGCGCGCCGCCGCAGTCGCGCTGACTGGCGAGGCCCGCGGGCGCGCGGTCGCGGTTCCAGGGAATCGGCGCGCGGCTGAAGTACAGTGCCCGCCCCGAGGCGTCGGTCACGACTTTCACCGCGTTGGGATCCAGCAGCTCCTGCACCGAGCTGATCGGGATCGCGAGCGTGCCGACGTCCGCCTGCGGGTGCGCCTGCAGCACTGCAGCCACCTGGCCGATGAGCGCCGGGGGAATGAGCGGCTCATCGGCCTGAACGTTCACGACGATGTCATCCTGCGGCCAACGGCGCGCGCGCGCGACCTCGGCGATGCGATCGGTGCCGGAGACATGCGTGCCGGAGGTCAGCACCGCCTCGGCACCGAAGGAATGCGCGGCACTCACAATCCGCTCATCGTCGGTGGCGATCAGCACTTCGCGTGCCCCGGCCGCGCAGGCACGCTCGTATACCCACTGCACCATGGGCTTGCCGCCGATCGGGCGCAGCACCTTGCCCGCAAGCCGCGCCGAGGCGAGACGCGCTGGTATGACCACCCGGAACACGCGCGGCCCTTGTATCTCTAGCCCCGAACCGCTCAACGATCGAGCAGCGGATCGTCGGCGGCGAGCTGGCGCGCCTCTTCCTCCAGCATCACGGGCACCGCGTCGCGGATCGGATAGGCGAGACGATCCATGCGGCATACCAGCACCTGCGCCTCGCGCTGGAACTTGAGCGGCCCCTTGCACACCGGACAGGCGAGTATCTCGAGCAGGCGTGCATCCATCAGATCCGACCTCCGGCGACGCTGGTGGGGCGCACTTTCGCCAGCACCCGCGCCAGCAACTCGTGCGCCTCGCGTGCGCCGAACTGCGCGGCGACCGGGACATACCACAGCCGCGGCTCGGCGAACGCCAGGCATTTTACGGCATCTTTCTCGGTCATGAGCACCGGCAAGCCGTCGGCGAACGCCAGCTCCGCGGGCACGAAGCGGTGATGGTCGGCAAAGGCGTGTTCGATGACCTCGATGCCGTGCGCACGCAGCTCGCGGAAGAAACGCGCCGGATTGCCGATCCCGGCAACGCCGTGCACACGCTGGCCGGAAAACCTCGGCAGCGCGCGCGGCGGCTCCCGTCCGTCGAGCCTCACCGCCTCCTGCGCTACCAGCCGCATTTCCAGCACCGGCGAGGTCCGCAACGCGGCGCCGAGCGAACCGTGCTCGGGCGCACCGTTCATCACCAGCACGTCGGGTTGCGGCAAACGTCCGAGCGGCTCACGCAGCGGGCCTGCCGGGAGCAGGCGGCCGTTGCCGAAGCCGCGCGCGCCGTCGATCACCACGATCTCGCAATCACGACCCAGGCGCAGATGCTGCAAGCCGTCGTCGGCGAGGATGACATCCGCGCCGCCGGCCACCAGCGCGCGCGCGCCGGCGACGCGATCCCTGGCGACGATGGTGGGACAGGCGCTGCGGCGCGCGATGATCAGCGGCTCGTCGCCGACCTGCCGCCAGTCGGAGCCCGACTGCACGGTGCGCGGTGCGGCGCCGCGGCGGCCGTAACCGCGCGAGACGATGCCCACCTTCAGTCCCTGCTCGAGCAGCTGGCGCGCGAGCCAGATGGTGAGCGGGGTCTTGCCGGTGCCACCGACGGTGAGATTGCCGACCACCACCACCGGCTTGCCGGCGCGCTCGATCGGCACCCAGCCCGAGACATAGGCGCGGCGGCGCGCGCGCATCAGTGCGCCATACAACCAGGCCAGCGGCGCGAGGAGCGAGGGGCGCGCGCGCTCGCGATACCAGGCTTCCGTGAGGCGCTGCTCCATCGCCCCCAAGCCCCGTCAGGCCGAGAACTGCAGGCGGTGCAGCTGGGCGTACAGGCCGCCGTGCGCCAGCAGTTGCAGGTGCGTGCCGCTCTCGGCGATCGTGCCCGCATCGAGCACGATGATCCGATCGGCCTGCTCCACGGTGGACAGGCGGTGGGCGATGATGAAGGTAGTGCGGTTGCGCACCAGTTGCGCGAGAGCGGCCTGGATGTGCCGCTCGGCCTCGGTATCGAGCGCGGCGGTCGCCTCGTCGAGGATCAGGATCGGCGCATCCTTCAGCAGCGCCCGCGCGATGGCGATGCGCTGGCGCTGGCCGCCCGAGAGCAATACGCCGCGGTCGCCTACCAGAGTATCGAGCCCGTCGGGCTGGGCGCGCGCGAATTCGAGCACGTGTGCGGCCTCCGCCGCGCGCTCGAGGGCCGCAGCCGGCAGCTCGCGGCCGAAGGCGATGTTGTTGCGGATGGTGTCATCGAACAGCACCACGTCCTGGCTGACCACCGCGATCTGGTCGCGCAGGTTCTGCAGCGCGTAATCGCGCACATCGCGGCCGTCGATGCGCACGCTGCCGGCGCCGGCGTCGTAGAAGCGCGGCAGGAGATTGACCAGCGTCGACTTGCCGCTGCCGGAGCGCCCGACGATCGCCAGACTCTCCCCCGCGGCGACCTGCAGCGACACGTCGGTGAGCGCCGCGGCGCGCTCGCGGACCCGGGGCTCACCGGCTTGCGCCGCCGCGGCGCCCGCGTATGCGAACGACACGTGATCGAACTGCACGGCCCCGCGCACGCGCGCCACACGCCAGCTGCCGCCCTGCGGCTCTTGCGGCTCATCGAGCAGCTCGAACAGGCTCTGCCCCGCGGCGATCCCCTGCTGCAGGGGGCCGGCCACCCCGACCAGTTCGCGCAGCGGCTGCGCGATGCTCACCAGCGCGGTGAGGAAGCCCAGCAGGTCACCCATGCTCATGCGGGCGTGCACGGCGTCGGCGATCGCGATCGACAGCACGAACGCGAGACCCACGACGGTCACCAGCTGCACGGTCGGATTCGAGACTCCCCTGGTCAGCACCAGCTTCATGTTCGAGCGCAGGTTGCGATCGTTCACGGCGTCGAACTGGCGGCCGAGATGCTCCTCGGCGTTGTAGATTTTGATCAGGCGCGGGGCTTCGAAGCCCTCCTTGGCGACGCGCGTGACGTCGCCCATCGAGTCCTGGATGCGGCGGCTGTAGCGGCGGAAACGGCGGTTGATGACCGACACCAGCCAGCCCACCAGCGGACCCATGATGAGCGCGATGAGCGTGAGGCGCACGTTGAGCCACAGCAGAAAGCCGACCGAGGCGATGATCGTGAGCGTGGTGCGCACCACGATGATCACCGAGTCGGTGGTCGCCTGGCCAATCTGCTCGGTGTTGTAGGTGAGGCGCGACAGCAGCGCGGCGGAAGAGCTGCGATCGAAGTAACCGATCGGCAGGTGCAGGATGTGCCGGAACACCTCGCGCCGCAGCTGGCTCACGATGCGGCGGCCGACGTAGCCCATGAAGTAGGTCTGGGTGAAGTCGCCCAGGCCCCGCAGGATGAACAGGCCGATGAGCGCGAGCGGCACCCACACGATGGTGCGCGGGTCCTGGTGGGTGAAGGTGCCGTCGCCGAATTTCTTGGCGAGCAGCGCGAAGCTCGCCATAGGCTTGCCCGCCGTCTCTTCCTTGACCGTCGCGATATTGACCTCGGAGAAACCGAGGCGCCCGAGCACGTCCATGGCGGTGATGACGGACTGGTGGGTCGCGCGGGCATCCGCGCGCATCGTGACCCGGATGCCGCGGTTGGTACCGGCTTCCTTGAGCAGCGCGGCGCGCAGCGTCTCGGGGCTCGAGTTGATGAGCTCGTGCCCGTTGACCAGATAACCGCCCTGCTGGGTGACGCTCACCACCAGCGGCTCGCCGCTTACCTTCTCGGCCGGCACCGCGCTCGCGTGCGGCAGGTGCACGCGCAGGCGCCCCTCGTCGCTGAACCGGCTCGACAGGATGAAGAACACCACCAGCAGCAGCACCACGTCGATCAGCGACACGACGTTGATCTCCGGCTCCTCGTGGCGGCGCGGCTTGAGGTTCACGGCATGCCCGCTACGCCGCGGCGGCCGGGGAGGCCCGTTCGCGCAGCCGCGCCGCTTCCAGCGCGTCCGCCATGCGGATCGCGTGCTTCTCCATCTGCACCACGATGCCATCGACCCTGCCGCGCAGGTAACGATAGAAAATGAGGGCGGGAATGGCGACGCACAGGCCCGCGACCGTGCAGATCAGCGCCTCGGCGATGCCGCCCGAGAGTGCCCGCGGGTCGCCCATGCCGCCCGCCTGGATGACGTTGAAGGAGCGGATGATGCCGGTCACCGTGCCGAGCAGGCCGAGGAGCGGAGACACGCCGGCGATCGTGCCGAGGGTGTTGAGAAAGCGCTCGAGCTCGTGTACCACGTGGCGCCCGGTGTCCTCCAGACGCTCCATCAGGATCTCGCGTGGCCGGTGGCGGTTGGCGAGTCCGGTGGCCAGGAGTTTCCCGAGGGGCGAGTTCTGCTCGAGCGCCTCGATCACCTTGTCATTGATCTGGTTCGCTTCGATCAGCTGCCACAGGCGCTCCGGCAGCTCCTGCGGCAGCACGCGCTTGTCCTGCAGGGTCCACAGGCGCTCCAGAACGATGGCCGCCCCGGTGATCGAGCACAGAATGATCGGCCACATCAGCGGGCCGCCGGCCCGCACTATTTCCCACATCCTACGCGACCCTTGGCAGCTTTAAGGCTGCAAAGGCGGCATCATACCGGAGGGGCGCGGCCGCTCAAGGCAGCGCCGCCGCTGCGGCACGCGGCACATACCGGCCGCCGGCCTTCTGGTAGAGTCCGCGGCTCGATGCCACGCCGGCTGCTGAAAAGACTCTTCCCCGACCCGCACACGCTGCGCGAGCGCTGGTTCCTGCGGCCGTTCGGCGCGCGGCTCACCGACCCGATGCTGTGGACGCTGCATCGGCGCGGCGTGGCGCCCGCCTTCGGAGCAGGCCTTGCGATCTGCTTCGTACCCCTGCCGGTGCACCTGCTGCTGGCGACCACCGTTGCTATCATCTGGCGCCTCAACATTCCAGTGATCTGCGGCACCACCTTCCTGCTCAATCCCTTCACCGCGGTGCCCGCGTACTACCTCGCCTACCGGGTGGGAGCGGCGCTGCTGCACGTGCCACGGCAGCATTTCAGGTTCGTCCCCAGCTGGCAGTGGTTCGGCCACAGCCTGGCGCCGGTGTGGCAGCCGTTCATCGCCGGCTGCATCACCTGCGCGCTGCTCGTCGGCATTGTCGGCTGGCTGTCGCTCGACCTGTTGTGGCGCTGGCAGGTGACCAGCCGTTACCGCACCCGCCACGACACCCTGGCGGCCTGAGCCTCACCGCGCGCACCGCGCGGCTCTCAGGCACGCGCGGTGAGCGTGCCGCGTTCGAGCTCGTAGACACGCTCCATGCGCGTGGCGAGCCTCAGGTCATGAGTCACCACCACGAGGCTCGTGCCGCGCTCGCGATTGAGCTCCAGCATCAGCGCCAGCACGCTGTCGGCGTTGCCGCCGTCCAGATTGCCGGTCGGCTCATCGGCCAGCACGATCCGCGGCTGCGTCACCAGAGCGCGCGCGACCGCCGCGCGCTGCCGCTCCCCGCCGGAGAGCTGGTGCGGCCGGTGCGCCAGCCGCTCGCCCAGACCCACGCGCTCGAGGAGCCGGCGCGCCTCGACACGCGCGCTGGCGACTCTCGTGCGCCGCACCAGCAGCGGCATGGCCACGTTCTCCAGGGCCGAGAATTCCGGCAGCAGGTGATGAAACTGATACACGAAACCGAGCGCCTGGTTGCGCAGCGTGCCGCGCTCACTCTCGGCGAGGGAATGAATGTCGCGGCCGGCGATGAGCACCTCACCCGCCGTGGGGCGGTCGAGACCGCCGAGAATCTGCAGCAGCGTGGTCTTGCCGGACCCGGAGGCGCCGACGATTGCGACCCGCTCACCGGCGGATACCGTGAGCGCCACGCCCTGCAGCACCGGCAGCAACACCGGCCCCTGGCGGAAGCTCTTGTGAACGCCGCGGGCTTCGAGAACCTGGTCACTCATGCCGCAAAGCCTGCGCGGGCGCGGTGCGCGCCGCGCGCCACGCCGGGTACACGGTCGCCAGGGCGCACAGCACGAACGCCACACCGCACACCCTGAGCACATCGATCGCTTCGACGTACGCGGGCAGATCGCTCATGTAGTACACCCGCGCATCGAGGAACTGCGTGCCGAGCAGATGCTCGAGCGCGCCCACCAGCGACTCGAGATTGTCGGCGAGCAGCGTACCGAGCGCCGCCCCGAGCAGTGTGCCGGCGAGTCCGATCAGCACCCCCTGCACCGCGAATGTCAGCAGCACGTTGGGTGGACCAGCGCCGAGGGTGCGCAGGATGGCGATGTCGGTCTGCTTCTCTTTCACGATCATGACCAGCGTGGCGACGATGTTGAAGGCGGCCACGGCGACGATCATCAGCAGGATGACGAACATCATCGACTTGGTGATCTCGATGGAGCGGAAGAAGTTGGCGTGGTCCTGCGTCCAGTCGGTGACGTAGAAGCCCGGCCCGCCGAGGGAGAGCGCCACGCGGCGCACGAGCGCGGGGGCGCGCAGCGGATCGGCGAACGCCAGCCGCAGGCCGGTCACCGCCTCGCCGAGCTCAAACAGGCGCGCCGCGTCCGCCATGTGAGTGAGCGCGAGTCCCCGGTCGAACTCGTACATGCCGGAGTGAAACAGGCCCACCACGCGGAAGCGCCGCATGCGCGGCACCACCCCGGTGGGGGTTGCCGTGCCCGCGGGCGCGATCAGCACCACCGAATCGCCCACGCGCGCGTCGAGCTCGTGGGCCAGCGCGCTGCCGAGAATGGTGCCGTAGGCGCCGGCCCTGAGGTCATCGAGGCTGCCGGATATCACATGCTGTGCGAGGCCGGTGGCGGCGCGCTCCTCCTGCGGCAGCACGCCACGCACGCTCGCCCCCGCCAGGCGCCGGCCGTTGGCGAGCATCGCCTGACTCTCGATGTAGGGGACCGCGGCCTGCACACCGCTCTGGCGCCGCACCTGTTGCTGCAGCTCACGCCAGTTCGTGAGCGTGCCGGACAGCCCCATGATGGTGGCGTGCGAGGTGACCGCGAGAATGCGGCTGCGCAGCTCGCGCTCGAAGCCGTTCATGACCGACAGCACCACGATGAGGGTCGCGACCCCCAGCGTCAGCCCGCATACCGACATGAGCGCGACGAAGGACACGAAGCCGCGGCGGTGTGTCGAGCGCAGGTAACGCGTGCCGATCAGCCATTCATATCCGCCCATGGACTACTCGTAACGCAGCGCTTCGGCCGGTGCGGTGCGCGCCGCGCGGATCGCCGGATACACGGTGGCGAGCGCCGTCAGCAGCAGCGCCGCCACCGCGATGGTGACGATGTTGCGCCAGTGAACCTCGGCGGGGATCGCGGTGTTGTAGTACACCTCGGCGTCCAGGATCTGGAAGCGGAAGGTGCGCTGCAGAAACGGCACGATGGTATCGACGTGCAGCGCGAGCGCGAGTCCCAGCGCCACCCCGAGCGCCACGCCCAGCCAGCCGATCACCAGTCCCTGGGTGATGAATATGCCCATCACGCGCCGTGGCGAGGCGCCCAGGGTGCGCACGATGGCGATGTCGGTGCGTTTGTCGGTGACCACCATCACCAGCATGGCGACGATGTTGAAGGCGGCGACCGCGACGATCAGCAGCAGGATGAGCGACATCATGGTCTTCTCGATGCGGATCGCGCGAAAGTAGTTGGCGTTGTCCTGGGTCCAGTCGCTGACCTCGAAGCTCCGCGGCAACAGCGCCCGCAGCCGCGCCGCAACCGCAGGCGCCGCGAGCACATCGTGCACGCGCACCCGCAGCCCCTCGCTGGCGGCGCCCTGCGCGGCGAGTGCCCGCACGTCCGCCAGGTGCGCAAACACCAGCGTGGCGTCGTGATCCGGCAGCCCGACTTCGAACGTGCCGGCCACCGTGAATTCGCGCAGTTTCGGCGCCGGCGCGCCCCCGGCGTCCACCGTCGGCACCAGCACGGTCAGCGAATCACCGCGCGCCAGCCCCAGCCGCTCGGCGATCAGCTCGCCCACGATGATGCGCCCGGAGCCGGGAGTCAGATCCGCGAGGTGCCCCTGGGTGATGGCCTGCGCCAGCTCGTTCACGCCGGCCGCGGCCCGCGGGTCGATGCCACGCAGCAGCACCGGCAGCATCTCGGGGCGGCGCACGGCGAGTGCCTGCAGCTCCGCGTAGGGAGCGACGCCCTCGACCCCCGCGGCGTCCTGCACGGTGCGCGCGGCGTGCTGCCAGGCCGCCACCCCGGGCGCGCCTGCGGGCGCCGTGGCGGCCGCGGTCACGCGCACCTGGGCGCTGAGTGACAGCAGCCGGTCGCGCAACTCGCCCTCGAAGCCGTTCATCACCGACAGAATCACGATGAGAGCCGCGACGCCCACACACACCCCGACGAGCGACGCCCAGGTGATGAAGGAAACGAAGAACGTGTGGGAGCGGGCGCGCACGTAACGCAGGCCCACGTAGACCGACAGGGGGTGAAACATCGTCGCGATTTAACCACAGTTACAGGCTTTTCAGACGTGCGTCACAAAATCAGCACCCGCGTCCCGCCCTGCCCGCTTTGACCGATTCATCCCGGTGCTATAGTCGTGCGGCAGTTGGAGGACAGTCCATGCAGACCCGAATTCTCGCGGCGCTCCTGTGCGGTTGCGCTGCCGCCGGCGGTGCACTCGCCGAAACGCTGGTGGTGAACGACCAGGTGCAGGTGCGTGAGTCGCAGCTCGAGCGCCCCAAGCGCGGCAGCACCATGAGCGAAGTCGAGAAGCGTTTCGGCGCGCCGGTCGCGCGCCATCCCACGGTGGGCGGCGCTCCGCACCAGCCGCCGATCACGCGCTGGGACTACAGCGGCTTCTCGGTGTTCTTCGAGCACGACCGGGTGGTTCACGCGGTGGTCACCGGCGGCTGACGTCTGGCGATCGGGCCCGCGCCGACGCTGCTGGTATGACAACCGGCGCCCGGTGTCGCCGGACACCGACATTCATGTAAGTGTGCTAGTCTTTCGCTTAACAGAATAATTTCCCGTGGGGAGCCTGTGTCAGCGGACGAGCCTCTCAGAGCTCAGATCGAGGCCCTTATGCGCGCCGGACTGGTGCGCAGGAAAACGGCGGCCGTCCAGCTGGAAACTGAAATACGCCGACGTGAAGAGGTGCTGCGCCAGACCTTCCGCCGCTACGTCTCGCCACGTGTCGCGGACAAGATTCTCGAGGACGCGCAACTGCGCGACACGCTGCTGTCCACGGCCGACGTGCGCGCCCACGCGGTGGTGCTGTTCGCCGACCTGCGCGGCTTCACCAGCATTTCCGAGCAGCTCGAGCCGCATTGTGTCGTGCCGCTGCTCAACGAGTTCTTCTCGCTGCTGACGGAGATCACCTTCCGCCACGAGGGCACCGTGTTTCACATGGCGGGTGACTGCCTGATGCTCGGCTTCGGCGTGCCCCTGGAGCAACCCGACAGTCCGGAGCGCGCCGTGCACGCCGCCCGGGAGATGCTCGCCAGCTTCGGCACCATGGCCTGCTCCTGGAAGGAGCGCTACCGGATCGACGCCGGGCTCGGCATCGGCATCAACGAGGGGGACGTGGTGGCCGGGAACATCGGCTCCTC
>VBNH01000069.1 GCA_005878095.1 Gammaproteobacteria bacterium
CCTCGAGCGTCGAGCCGCACACGTTGGCGATGAAGCGTGTCTCGGTGAAATCCAGCTGCGGCAGGATGCCGCGCACCACCTGCTCGACCCCGGGGTTCTGCAGGCCGATCGCATTCAGCATGCCCGCCGGGGTCTCGTACACCCGATGCGGCGGATTGCCCAGGCGCGGCTCACCGGTGGTGCCCTTGAGGACCACCGCGCCCGCGTCCCGGTTGGAGAAGCCCTCGATGCGGGTGTATTCCTCGCCGAAGCCCACGCAGCCGGAGAGCAGCACGATCGGGGAGGCGAAATCCAGACGGCAGAATTTCAGGCTCAGGAGGGCCGCGGCATCGGGCACTGCCGCGCGGCGGTCCGCGCCCGCGGCTGCGCCTGGTTCAAGCGTCGCCATGGCGCGCATTATCGCACACGCCCCGACTCACGCCCGGCCAAACCCATGTTCCACATCGTGCTGTTTCAACCCGAAATCCCTCCCAATACCGGCAACATCATCCGCCTGTGCGCCAACAGCGGCACGACGCTGCACCTGGTGAAGCCGCTCGGCTTCGAGCTCACCCGCAAAGCGGTGCGCCGCGCCGGCCTCGACTACCAGGAGCTCGCGCCGGTGCGGGTGCACGCGAGCCTCCCCGCCTGTCTCGCAGCGCTGCAGGGCGCGCGCCTCTTCAGCATCGAGACCGGCGGCGGCCGCCCCTACAGCGACGCGCAATTCAAGCCGCACGACGCGCTGATCTTCGGCCCCGAGACCCGTGGCCTGCCCGCGCGGGTGCTCGAGCAGGTGCCGCGCGAGCGGCAGCTCGCCATCCCGATGCGCGCCGGCAATCGCAGCCTCAATCTCTCCAACGCCGTGGCGCTGGTGGTGTACGAGGCGTGGCGGCAGAACGGATTCACGGGCTCACACGCCCCGGCCGGGGACGGATGAGGATCCGCGGGGCGGGCCGTGGTCGCGGTCGAGCGGGCTGCGCACGCCGGCGACGCCCTTCGCCATGACGTGGGTGTAGACCATGGTGGTCTTGAGATCGGCATGGCCGAGCAGCTCCTGCACGGTGCGGATGTCGTAGCCGTCCTCGAGCAGGTGGGTGGCAAAGCAATGGCGAAGTGTCTGACAGCTCGCCGGCTGCGTGAGTCCCGCCTTGCGCACCGCCCCCTGCACCGCGCGCTGCACGGCTTTCTCGTGCAAGTGGTGGCGCACCGGCACACCGGCGTACGGATCGCGGCAGAGCGTGGCCGAGGGAAACAGATACTGCCAGCCCCATTGCGTGCCGCCGTGCGGATATTTCCGTGCGAGCGCCGCCGGCATCGAAACGCCGGGCTGTCCGCGCCGCCGCTCCTCCTCGTACCAGGATCGCAGCCGGCTCAGATGCGCGCGCAGGGGAGTCTCGAGCACGGCCGGGATCATCGTGGCCCGGTCCTTGCCGCCCTTGCCGTCACGCACGATGAGCTCGCCGCGCTCCACCGCCAGGTCCTTGACCCGAAGGCGCAAGGCCTCCATGAGACGCAGGCCGCCACCGTAGAGGAGGTTGGCGATCAGCCACGGGGCGCCCTGCAGCTGCGCCAGCAGTGCCCGAACCTCTTCGCGGGTCAACACCACCGGCAGCCGCTTCGCGCTGCCGGCGCGGGTCACGTTATTCAGCCATGGCAGCTCGATCTCCAGCACCTGGCGATAGAGAAAGAGCAGCGCCTGCAACGCCTGATTCTGCGTCGCGGCACTGACCTTGCGCCGCACCGCCAGGTGGGTCAAGAATTGCTCCACCTCGGGCGCGCCGAGCCGACGCGGGTGCCGTCGATCGTGGAATGCAATGTAACGGCGCATCCACTGCAGGTAAGCCTGCTCCGTCCGCAGCGCGAGGTGACGCGTGCGCATCCGTTCTCGCGCCACGGCGAGAAGCCCCGGCGGCCTTGCCGAGGGATCACTCTCTTTGCGGGACGGCTCCATCGCAGGCGTCCTGTACGATGGAAGCAGATTGCTACCGCCACGGTCCAGGGGTATATCGAGTGCGAATGACGTGTTTTATCACCCCATTTCGGTCCCGCTAATTTCAGGCGGGGAGTGACCGGCACCAAGTGCAGGAAATGCCTGATCTGACAGGTACTTGGCGATGCGATCGCAACGTACAGTCGTCTAATTGGTGTTAGAGAGCGCGTGTCACGTCAGTGCCCGGCTTGCCGCAGCGCCATCCCGATCTGGCGGTGGAGTGGTCCCATTGTGAGATATCACCGCAAGCCGGGGACTGGTTGGCTTCGTTTCACGCCACAGCACTTTTATTGCCGCAATTGTGGCGTTGAAATTCGTCCGACTCTTCTCCCGCTCGGTCGTTTCGCTTGGGTCTTAATGGTCGCACTCTATTTGGTTGCCGCCTTTGCGACCTTCAGCCAACTATCCTTGGGAACTTTCGACCGTTACCGGCACTTTGCGATATTCCTTTGGGTGCTACTCTGTTTTCTGCTTTCACTAGTCATCGTCTTCTGGGGCACGCGCTTTTGCCTTGCCGGAGAGGTGCATCAGTCTGGTGCGCTCTCTAACAATCGTTGGAGGGGTCCGTGAGCGGTCAGTGGTTCTGCGCCGCGGGCGCGGGAAGACAGTATGCGCCCGCGGCGCTTGTCAGGCTCCCGTGGGCGGCCCCTCAACTTCACCGTTAGAGGTCGCATGGGCTCACGTTTTGGCGCCCTCGCGTAACGAAACGCTGCTTTGTCGCCGACCGGCTTTATATGCGCGTTGATCGCCAAAACATGATTCGGGTGCTGGTAGTAGTGCTTGGCATCGTGGTTGGGTGGGGCGTTTATTCGTATGGCATGTTTCGCACGTTGCTGCCTACGTGGTCAAACATCACTGACGTAGCGAATTGCGGTGTCTCCCCAGGCACTGCTTATCAAGCCGTCGACACGAGGATGCCCGGCTCCAGCGACTTGTCACTGTGCCAAGTAGCGCCGGGCCGGTGGACGGAGACACCTTACGGTAACGGGCCATTCTTCCTCGCCCTCGCTATCGCCTTCAGCTCCACAATGCTCGCACTTCATCGCAGCTCCTTTCTAAAGTTGGCAATCAGTTCTGCGGCAGGCACCGTCACGTTGCTTCTCCTGATATTCGGCATTCCAATGCTACTGCTCGGGCTTCAGCTGAATTTTGTTGAGGGAACTTTGACACTCGATTGGGCATTTCACGTCGCTGTTTACACGTTGCTCATCGGCGTCGCGACCGGACTCTTGACGTGGTACGTCCTGGTGCGGCCGCTGCGGGCCAGGGCGACCTCTAACAATCGTTGGAGGGGGCCGTGATGCGCTTGCGGTTTGGCGCCTCGGGCGCTGAGAGATGGTGCGCCCTCGGCGCCATGGGGCGCTTCTGTGCGGCCCCTCAACTTCACCGTTAGACGTCCGGCTCGGGACAGTGCCAAGTGCCATACGCGTTCATTCTTTTTGAAGCCGTCATGTTCATACTCGTTGGCGCCGCTGTAACGCTGGCGACTGCGTTCCTTTCGGCCTTTAGGCACCTCCTCGGCTTCGCTTGGCGCATGTGGCTCTGGGGGAGCGTCGGGCTCATTATCGGCAACGTGGTGGTGCTGGCCCTGCAGTTGTACTTCCTCACCGGTATCGGAATCACCGGGGGCCCGCCTCGTCACACGGACTTATTGAGCCTCTTCTTAACAGGGTTGACCCTGTTCGGACCCCTGCTGTTTTCTTCGCTCGGCATTATTCTTGGGTGCCTCTATGGATGGCGTCTCGCGCGGCGTCGCACGCCGGCCGTCTAACAATCGTTGGAGGGGGCCGTGTGGGCGCGGCTGAGGACGGCCCAGACCGCTGGGTGGAGTATTCCCACGTTTACGCAACCGTCGCGAACACCGGTGACGGTCCTATCATAGTCTCTATCATTGTCCATGCCGACGAGGCTCTTGAACCGCTAGGGTTCCATCGCGATTCAACCCGGGGCGAAATCCGGGGCATGCTACTTCGAGGAGGTGCTTTTGCTTCCTACAAAGCGGGTGGCCTGGCCGTAGCGACGATTATCCCGGGGTCCCGGCCCGGGTGTATTGTCTTTTCGGCGACGAATTACGATGAGCATGTTGCTGGTCTCGTCAAGGCCGCCGCAGCCGCCATTGAGGCGCGTTTTAGGAAGTTGTTTGGGAGCTCAGTGACATTCTTCACTGATGCAACGTGCTCTCATGCGCTCTAACAATCGCTGGAGCGGGCCGTGACACGCTGGTGGTTATGCGCCGCGGGCGCGTAGGAGCAGCGTGCGCCCGCGGCGCTAATCGGGCGGCACCGGCCGGCCGCTCAGCTTCACCGTTAGAGACGTCACCGATAGGGCCGTGCCAGGCTGGAGGTCAACGTGATTTCGAGGCAGTGGCGTGGGCTTGCTCGAGCGAACCAAGCGCAGAACTACGTGACGCACCTTCGCACCGAGATCTTTCCAGCGTTACAAAAACTCCCGGGGTTCGTTAGTGCTTCAATCCTTTTCCGCCGGCTGGGCGACGGCGTCGAATTTCTCATCGTCACTCAGTGGAACTCATTAGACGCTATCGCCAAGTTTGCTGGCGCAGATCTTGAGGCCGCAGTCGTGTCCGCTCAGGGTGCCGAGATGTTCATTGAGTACGATCGCCGCGTCAGACATTATGAGGTCGTCGAATGACGGTGCCGTCTAACAATCGTTGGAGGGGGCCGTGATGCGTGATCTGTTTGGCGCCGCGGGTCCCGGGAGAAAGTGTGGACCCGCGGCGCCTGTCCGACGTGGTCGTCCGGCCCCGCAACTTCAGCGTTAGAAGGCGCTGGTAACTCCGTGCGGGCTTCCGCGTTGATCGTGACAACGGTCGCATTCGCGGGCTTGGGGCCGCCGCTCGGATCGGCTGTCGCTGTTATCTTCGGCATATTCCTGAGTCTCCCGCACGGCCGCGGCGTCGGGGATATGATCTTGGGCCTGGTGCCGATATTAATCGTGATTCAACCGATCGCGTTCATGCTTGGGGAAATTCCAGCTCTTGTCACCGGCTTAGTTGTGGGGCTGATAGCGCATTGGGTCCCGCGGCTTTTCGTGGGGCCACTCTGGAAACGTGGTCTGCTCGGCGGAGTGGCCGGCGCAATCGCTGGTACGCTCTGGCACCTGTTCAGCCGCCGCCAGCTCGTAGCAACTTACCACTTGCCTCTGATGGTCGCCTCAGACCTACTCGCCGTAGCAGTCATCGCGGGCGTACCTGGTGGGATCCTTAGCTGTTTCTTTCCATTGCGTGCTTGGGTAGCGGGGGCGCCTTCTAACAATCGTTCGAGGGGTCCGTGATGTGCCCGTGGTTTCGCGCCGCGGGCGCGTGGGGACAGTGTGCGCCCGCGGCGCTAATCGGGCGGCACCGGCCGGCCGCTCAGCTTCACCGTTAGACGGCCACGGGTGCCAGCGCTGTCGCGCGGTATAATGGTGCCATGCGAAACGAATTCACGGCAATTATTGAGCGCGACGGCAAGTGGTTCGTCGCGTATTGCCCCGAAGTGCCAGGCGCTAATGGACAGGGTCGCACAAAGGCAGCGGCGCGAAAAAGCCTCGCCGCAGCGATCGCCCTGATCCTACGAGACCGTCGCGCTGATGCACTGCGTGGCCTGCCAAGGGGTGTTACTCGCGAGACGGTGACGGTTGAGTGAAACGCAGTGCCCTGCTGCGGCATCTGCGCTATCACGGCTGCTATCTGAAGCGCGAGGGGCGGTCTCACTCTCTTTGGTGCAATCCCAAGACCGGTCACGTTGAAGCAGTTCCCAGGCACACCGAGATCGCGAATGGGTTGGTTGCGAAGATCTGCCGCGCTCTTTCGGTGCCGGAGATTGGCGGCTAAGCCGTTCGGGTGGCCGTCTAACAATCGTTGGAGGGGGCCGTGATGCGTAAGCGGTTGGGCGCCGCGGGCGCGGGGAGATATGGTGCGTCCGCGTCGCCCGTCCGACGTGGTCGTCCGGCCCCTCAACTTCACCGTTAGGCGGCTATGCCGAAGCTCCGCGCTTACGGTGCGCTGATCGCTGTGGTCCTAGTGACTCTGCCCCTGAGCAACTACTTCCAAGGGTTTTGGGTTAGCGCGCGCATTAACGAGTCAGAGCGCACTTGGGGGTGGTGGTCCCCGCGCTGGCTCGCTCTTACGTGGGGTTGGGAAGTACTGGTTGCAGTAGTGGCTGCCCTTGGACTCGCGCTTCTGTTGCCGCGCGGTTCGAGGTTTCGGTGGTATGTTGGCCTAGGTGTCGTCTATGCCCTCGTGCGATTCCTCATTGAAGGCGGTCTCGCATCAGGCAACTCAGAGGTGGGTTTCGCCGCTTGGAGGTATGGGTCCTACCTTATGACTATCGTAGGCGCCGGGTTAGGTGGGTGCATTGCTCTTGCCTGGGCCGCTTGGCGTCGCCGCCTAACAATCGTTGGAGGGGGCCGTGATGCGTAAGCGGTTTGGCACCGCGGGCGCGGGAAGACAGTGTGCGCCCGCGTCGCCCGTCAGGCGTTTTTGCGCGGCCGTTCAACTCCACCGTTAGACGTCACCATGCGCACGTTCCTCTTTCTCCTCGTTGGCTTCTTACTTCTGGGCGCTTGCCTACTGCTGGGCCGATTATTTTCAGCCAACTACCCGAGTGCCACCTACGCAGCAACGATCACCTTCATATCCCTGTGGCTGGGGATCTCGGCGCTCAATTTATGGGTTGGTGTATCGAAGGCCGGATACAGCTTGGCGGATGAACTACCGATTTTCCTTTTGATCTTTGCCGTGCCAGCCGCAGCAGCGATCATTCTTAAATGGAGGCTTTTGTGAGTTGCGGGGTTTATGGTGCCGTCTAACAATCGTTGGAGGGGCCGTGACGCGTGAGTGGTTCGGCGCCGCCGGCGCTGGAAGACAGCTTGCGCCGGCGGCGCTTGTCCGGCCGCGGTGGCCGGCCCCTCAACTTCACCGTTAGACCGCTCGCTTGAGGCCCACTGTGACGGCTGACTCATATGCCGCTAAAGTCACCGCCGAACTCGGGAGAGTTTTGTGACGTCGACGAGAGATGAGTTGATAGTAGCCGTAGTGACACTGATGGCGCTCTGTAGCGCATGTGCGTCCGCACCCGCGGAACAACGATACCAAGTTCCGGCAGCGGGAACCCCTGTCGCTGAGCTGGTCAATTTCGGCTCGTTGGGCGGCTCTACGACAACGTGCGAAGTCTCGGGGAAAGCGTGCCGCGCGTGGGTCGTCGCGGTAGATGGAAAATACACACCCGCTTTCTCCAAGACGACGTTGGTGGTACCAGGCATTCACAAGGTCCTTGTTGGATGCTATCTGTGGAGTGCTCCACCAAAGATCGTTGGCTATATTCCAAAAGCTGGCCCTGTGGTCGAAGGTGGCAACGCAGTGCCAGAGTTTGTCGCGTTAACAGGCCCATTCGCGGATAACCGGAAGTACTACATCCGGTGTGAATCCGAGGCCGGTAAACCTCGCATATCCATTGCAGCGTCCCCCGAGGGCTCGGCATTGCTGGGATTTTGAGTGACTAATGGAGCGGTCTAACAATCGTTGGAGGGGCCGTGAGACGTGAACGGTTTGGCACTGATCGGGCGCTGGCACGCGGCCCTCAACTTCACCGTTAGAATGCACCGTTCGCGTTGGCGTTAAGTTCTGGCTATAATCTGGCCAGAATGCCATTTGCCATAGTTCTGGCGCCGGAAGCTGTTGAGGATCTCGCCCGGCTCAAGGCTCCAGTACGCAGTAGCGTGAAATCAGCGATGGAGACGTACTTGCGTCACCAGCCAGAAAAGACGAGCCGCAGCCGAATCAAGCGCCTGCGTGGCCTGTCGCGACCGCAGTACCGGTCGCGGGTGGGGGATATACGCGTTTTCTACGACGTGGCGGATGGGGTAGTTGAAGTCTTGGCCGTAGTGCCGAAATCGGAGACGACATCATGGCTCGCCCAGTTCGGAAGACTGTGAAGGAAGTGCCCCTGGCGGAGGTGAAGGACGACTTCTCACGTTATCTCAAGGAGGCTGCGGTTCGGGAGATTCTGATCACGCGCCACGGCAAGCCGGCGGGCATTCTGATCGGCTTTGAGTCTGAGGATGACTGGTTGGAGTACCGCTTGGAGAACGACCCGCGGTTTCTGAAGCGTATCGCCAAGGCTCGTGCGAGCCTTCGCGCCGGCCGAGGCGTACCTCTTGAAGACGTAGAGTGAGCGGTGCGTTCTAACCATCGGTTGGAGCGGGCCGTGATGGGCAGTGCCGGTGCGCCGCGAGCGCGCTGCGCTATGTTGCGCTCGCGTCGCACTGGACGCGTCTGCGTCCGGCCCCTCAACTTCACCGTTAGACGGTGAAGTATGCCCCTCCGTACAGCTCACCTGGGTGCCATGCTGCTGTTCGCGACACTCTTAGTCGCGGCAGGGACCCCGGTCGTTTACGCTGCGCACGTTCACCCCACGGTCCTTTACGCCGTGCTTGCGTACCTTGGATGGGGCGTCGTTGCGGTTCTGACTTCAGGTCCCTTCGCAGATCAGCATCTTGGTCTTGTGCTGAGCGCAGCGTGCATACTTAACCTTGCGGCATTCTCTGTTCCGGTCGGCCTCATTTGGCTATTAACTCGGTCGCGGGCGGGAAGCACGCGCGCCGTGGTGCTATGGGGTTGGGGACTGGTTTACTTGGCTTTTCTATACTTGGTGTTTCCAGTGCCTTTGAGTCCGTAGGTGTCGCCGTCTTAGCGGCCGATTTTGTCTGGCGCCGCGGGTGGGGGTAAGGTATGCGCATGGGCTTGCCCGTCGTAAGCAGCACACCTGAAGTAATGGGGGGAACGCCGGTGTTCCCAGGCACACGCGTGCCCGTTCAAACGCTGCTGGATTATCTTGAGGCGGGAGACACAATCGACGATTTCCTTGCTGGCTTCCCGACCGTGACGCGAGAGCACGTTGTCGCTTTTTGGAGCGCGGCGCCGCTCTAGCAGTTACTGATGCGGCGTGAAGGTTCTACTCGACGAGTGCGTTGACATCCGCCTGGCGGAGCACATTAGAGGACACTCAGTCTCTACGGTCGCCGCGCGCGCGTGGGGTGGAATCAGCAACGGCGAGCTCCTAGCGCTCGCGCAGGCTGAGTTTGACGTTTTCGTCACGGTCGACCGCAACTTGGCGTTTCAGCAGCACCTCCCGAGCTTCAGCATCGCGGTAATCCTCATTACTGCAAGGTCCAACCGCATCGCGGACCTAATCCCAGTAGTTCCCGCGCTATCGGCTAGCATTCCGCGCCGCAGCGGGACAGGTCGTCTATGTCGGCCGCTAACAATCGCTCGAGCGGGCTGTGACACGTGGGTGGCTGTGCGCCGCGGGCGCTGGAAGACAGTGTGCGCCCGCGTCGCCCGTCAGGCCCTCTGCGCGGCCGTTCAACTTCACCGTTAGGCCGCACTTCGCAATGCGCCAATACCTCAAGTCTGTGTGGGTAAAAGTCGGTGTCGCCTTACTTGTTGTCGGCGCGGGTCCGCTCCTATTTATCATTGTCGCTGCGGCAGTGGGGTTGTGGCCCGATCCAAACCCGAACCCGATCGGGCCGGGTCTGCTGTTCGGCCTTACGTTCTGGCCCGCGATCATCTGCATCGTGGTGGGAGTCGTCCGTGTGCGCAATCGCCGTGCGGCCTAACAATCGTTGTAGGGGGCCGTGATGGTCGGTAGTGTCGCGGCTCCAATCAGGCGCCGGTGCCCGGCCCCTCAACTTCACCGTTAGGCGGCTATGCCGAAGCTCCGCGCTTACGGTGCGCTGATCGCTGTGGTCCTAGTGACTCTGCCCTGAGACCAGCTCGCCGCATCCGACGAGCTGTGGCGCAACTACACGATTGAGATCCAGCGCGAGCTCGCGGCCGAGCTGATCGCGAGCAAGGCCTTCTCGCAGGTACTGGACTCTACGCCGACAGCACCCCCTGCCGACGCCCTGATGGTCTCCGGACGCATCACCGAGGTGGAGAAGGGGAGCGCCGCTGCCAGCTGGATGGTCGGCTTGGGCGCCGGTCGCCCACACAAGACCACGGAGTTCGAACTGAAGGACGCCAGTGGGAAATCAGCTGGGGACGTATTCGGTACGCAAAACCTACGCGGGTGGCGCGGGCATTGGTGCAATCCCAAGACCGGTCACGTTGAAACAGTTCCCAGGCACACCGAGGTCGCGAAGTCGCGAATGGGTTGGCTACGAAGATCTGCCGCGCTCTTTCGGTTCCGGAGGTTGGCGGCTGAGCGGCTCCGGTGGCCGTCTAACAATCGTTGGGGTCCGTGAGCGGCTGGGGGTTGCGCGCCTTAGCGGAGTAGTTTGTCAGTCTTGGTCATTGGTGCCATACCTCCCATCCTGCTTTCAACTCAAACGCTTCACGAGGTACATGAGCGCCATCGGTGCCTTGGAGACTGTAGCTCTCACTCAGGTCTATTGACATGAGCCCACGCTGCCAGTGAGTGATTATCCCAACCTCAGCGCCACGACCATAGTTCGTCTGATGACTGGTAAAAGGCGCATGCTGTGTCGTGTGCGACTCATGGCCGACGAAAGCTCGAACTGCGTTGGGTTCCAGCGTGGCACACCCAGCAATCAAGGCCAGACAACAGAAGATGACAGTTCTCATGACTACCGGATCTTGTCCCAACCAACCGGCAGCGCTGCGAGCCCCTGCAACGCTTGCGCCGGGGCCTCTGTCGCCGGCTGCTGCAACGACACGAGCACCGCCTGCGCGGGCTCGAGCGGCGCGACCGCCTACGTTTGTGGAGCTGTTACACGCGGCGGCGACTGGCCGCGCGCAAAATGACTGTTGAGAATGGCGCTGATAGATTGCAGTCAGCGCGATTGCACCCCAACCGAATCCGCTCGCGTGTCGCTGCGCGCCCCCCCTTCCACGGCGGCGTGCACGCGCGTGGTGCCGGCGGCTAAATTTTGTAAAATAAATTCCGCACGATCCGCTTTCGATCGTGTCATGCTGCTCGTGTCCACAGTTCGGGCAATTCATGCGTAGAGTTTCATACGGCGCTCGCCGCTGGAGACTTGCGGCCAGTCGCAATTTCACGACGGGCGCGACGACGGCCGCAGCGTTCTGTGAGCGCTCTCTATCCAATAATGAACCCCGGCACCGGCCTCCCGAAATTCTGCGAACTGCATCAAATCGGCAGATAGAGATCACGGTCACAACTCAAGGCGTACCGGTCACGGTTTTCACGCGGCAACGCGGTCGCTCGGATCCTCGAGCAGGCTCTCCTTGGGTATTGGCTGCTTCGCGGTCATCGCTCTGACCGCGTTTTCGAGTCATTTTCGATCCTTCCATCGCTGGGTGGGGGCGCGCTCACAGCGTCGGCCACTTCATCGACTTGGTCGCGGCATTGCTTGGTGTTACGTTGGTGACGACGAGTTTCTCGCTTCGGGACCGGAGTGACCTCGGAGCACAGTGGAAAGGTGGCCCCGTCTAACAATCGCTGGAGCGGGCCGTGAGGCGCGGGTGGTTGCACGCCGCGGGCGCCGGAAGACAGAATGCGCCCGCGGCGCTGATCAGGCGGCATCGGCCGGCCGCTCAGCTTCACCGTTAGACGTCACCCGACTCGCTGTGCCAGGTTGGAGGTCAACGTGATTTCGAGGCAATGGCGTGGCTTGGCTCGGCCAGACCAGGCGCAGAACTATGTGAAGCACCTTCGCACTGAGACTTTTCCGGCGCTGCGGACACTCCCGGGCTTCGTTAGCGCCTCAATCCTCTCCCGCCGTCTCGGTAATGGCATTGAATTCCTTATCGTCACGCAGTGGGACTCACTGGAGGCCATCGCTCGCTTCGCGGGCGCAGACCTGGAAGCTGCGGTGGTACCTCCCGAGAGTGCGGCGATGATGATTGAGTATGATCGGCGAGTCAGACACTTCGAGGTCATCGAATGACGGCGCCGTCTAACAATCGTTGGAGCGGGCCGTGAGGCGCGGTAGTGTCGCCGCGGGCGCGAGAAGACAGTGTGCGCCCGCGTCGCTTGAGTGGCGCTTCTGGGCGGCCCCTCAACTTCACCGTTAGACCGCCGCACGGGCTTGAACTCGCCAGTGCCACTTGTCCTCCTCTGTGCCGTTTGGCTCGGTGGGTCGATTTACCTCTTCATTGCGACGCGGCGTCGCATGAAGCGCTACTGGGAACGCTCCTGCGCCGGCCGTGCATGGCTGAAAGAATTTCCGACGGCACAATCAGACGACGTCCGTAGTTTTCTTGTTCTATTCGTGGGTTCGTTCGGTTTCCCTAGGAAGCGAGCGCTGCAGTTTGCTCCGAACGACCGGCTGCTAGACATCTACCGTGCTCTCTATCCGTTGAAGAACATGCCTGACGCGCTCGAACTTGAGACCTTTGCCAAGCGCGTGGAGGCTACCTATGACCTCGATCTAGTACGCATTTGGCGCGAAGACATTACGCTGGGGGAAGTCTTTGCCAAAACTACCGCGGCGGTCTAACAATCGTTGGAGAAGGCCGTGATGCGTGGTCTGTTTTGCGCCGCGGGCTGGAAGACTAGTGTGCACCCGCGGCGCTCATCTGGCGTGGTCGTCCGGCCCCTCAACTTCACCGTTTGGCGTCATTATGCTTCGATCACCACCTTCGCACCTTATTCTCTCGTGCCTTGGTGCAATGCTCATCTGCATGATTGACCCTGCCGGGCACGCCGAAGCAGCTGGCTTGTTGAAGCTACCTAAACTCAAGACATCCGAGCCAACTGCCGATTTCTATCCCCCGGCTGCACGAAGGCTGGGCATACAGGGTCGGGTCTTGGTGGAATTCACGATTTCGCCAAGGGGCCGAGTGAGTTACCCCCCGACAGTCATTTTGGCGGAACCCGAAGGGCGCATTCTGCAAGAGGGCGCTCTGTCATACGTTCGCCGTTTGGAATTCGATGTTCGGAGTGATTGGGAGGCGTCTGGGGGACCCCATCACAAGTTTCGCTTCAGCTTCGTCTTTCTTCTTCTACCGTGTCGCGAAGGCGAGCCCTGCGAAGAGCCAGCGCCATACTTCGGTGCGGATCGGTGGTTTACGATCACGGCGCCACCCGCGGATCCGCCGGCCGTCATATTGATTGAGTGGTGGCGCCCTGATGTATGGCAAAGTCGCGCGGTGCGTCTCGGTTGGGGGTGGGCAGCATGAACACCAAAGTCCATTCATTCACCAAAGCCTTAGCGCTGTTGGGTAGTTGCGTCGTGGTGGCTACCACCTGCGGCGTCGGTGGGGCTGATGAGAAGCCCAAGGCCGAAGCACGAGCGCCCTCTGCGTGGGGGCTTCTTTCGGCCAATAAGGCCTGCGTCATTTTTCGCGAGTACCGAAAGACAAAGGTAGGCTTCTGGGTCGTCGTCGTTACCGCCAAGACGCACGCCGAATTAGAGGTTATAGAAGCGACTAATGGTTACGTCATGGAACAGAAGAAGTGGGTAGAAGACGAACCTACCATGGACGAACTCCAGCATCGAGCGATGAAAGACGGACTCAGGTACGTGAAGATCCAGGACAAGTACACTCCGGAGGAACTTGAAGCCGCGCGGGCACTGTGCCAAAAAGAGAACGTAACAGAGTGACTGTGAGAACGAAGGCATCTAACAATCGTTGGAGCGGGCCGTGATGCGTGGGTGGTTATGCGGCGCGAGCGCCGCAAGACAGTCTGCGCTTGCGGCGCCGATTCGGCGGCGTTGGGCGGCTGCTCAACTTCACCGTTAGGAGTCGGTTTCTGTGGCGTTCAGCGAACTTGAAGCAGCGCGAGTTCGGAAGGCCATCGGTGGCTTCGTGGAGCGCCGCAGGCCGCCGCCCCATATCCGGCCGAAGCTGGACCTCGGCTTTCGCGTTTCGGGCCAGAGTGTGGAACTCTTTGAAGTCCGGCCGGTCTGGCGCGGCTCTCCTGGAGAGAGACAAGAACAACCGTTCGCGAAGGCCACGTAGGTCCGAGCGCGGGGCGGGTGGCGAGGCTTCTGGCAGCGCGGGGTTCCGAAGTGGCACACTTATGAGGCAGCGCCGGAAGTTGCGACAATCGAAGAATTCGTCGCCTTGGTTCACGAGGACCGATATGCCTGCTTCTTTGGCTGAGCCGACTCCTAACCATCGGTTGGAGCGGACCGTGACGGCCGGCAGTTGGCGCGCCACGAGCGCGCTTCGCCATTTTGCGCTCGTGTCGCGCCGGACGCGTCTACGCACGGCCGCTCAAGCTCATCGTTAGATCTTGATATGCGCCTCACTCCGGACAGGCCAGCACTTCGAAGGTGGCGCCTCTGGGTCGGGGCGGTCCTCGTTGCAGAGATCTGTTGGTTCGCATTCCTACGTCCGCGGATCGCTGGAAACTTCCGCACGGTTCTTGCGTTGGCGCTGCTTCCTCTATCAGTTGTTGGATACGTTTATCTGATGGCAGCCGTTTCCGCGTACCTTGCTGACCGAGAGTGGGATCTTCGGCTTCGCCAGATGATTGTCATTATGCTCGGGCTCAGCGTTGGGTGCTTCGTATTCGCGGTACTGTGGCTCGCGAAGGTGCATTTTGAAGGCAAGCTCGACTGAAGGTATGCGGTATGAGATCTAACAATCGTTGGAGCGGGCCGTGACACGTAAGTGGCTACGCGCCGCGGGCGCGGGAAGACAGTATGCGCTCGCGGCGGCCGTCCGGCCGTGGCGTGCGGCCGCTCGACTTCACCGTTAGGTGGCAGCGATGGGCCGTCGCGAGATTCAGGAGTGTCGTCTGTCATTGAACGCTTGGGGGTGGCGGTGGAGCGAGTCGTAGAGATCAACTTCGGGGATCACGTTCCGCTAGACCAGGTGGCCAGCCTCGTCACGGGCTTTGGTGCCTGCGGACTAGTCCGCGCTCTGGACGATACGCAGCGGAACTACGCTGTGACGGTACGTCGCGCCGGCGCGATGGAGTACTTGGAAACTCTGCTGGCTCGCGGGGAGAGGCATGGGTGGTTTGCATGGCGCTTTGCTGCCCCCTAACGATCGTTGGACGGGACCTTGAGGGCCGGTAGTGTCGCCGCGGGCGCGGGAAGAGAGTTTGCCCCGCGGCTCCAATCGGTCGCTTATACGCGCCCCGCAACTTCACCGTTAGAGGCGTCTAAACGTGCCGAACAGAGTATTTGTTGTCGTGGTCGGGCTGCTTCTGATCGGCCTGAGCGTTAACGGAATGCGCACCGGAAGCGTTCTTGGGCGAATTGGCAGCGTACAGCGGGTGGGTAATCCTGTGTGGTTTTGGTTTCGCGTGGCGCTCTATTTGAGTCTGGGAGTCCTGGCATTGTGCTATGCGTGGCGGCGCTGATCGGGCCGTAGTGGACGGGAGCTCAACTTCACCGGTAGACGCCAGGTAAGGCAGCGCGATGTTCCGCGTGCGTGCTCTAATAGGCGCCTTCGTTGCCGGCGGCGCTGTTGCATTGCTGGGACTGTATGTGGCGCTTCGCACAGCGCCAGGGGTGATCATGGCCGCTGACATGGTGGACGCGATGGTGGTGGTTGCGGATGCGCCCTTATCCCGATTTCCGCGCGGCTCGGTTGTTTACGTGAAGAGCTCCGTTGGTCCTATGCTTCTCGAGAAACTTCAGCCCAAGTACCCCTCGCTCAGGCTAATGTCCTACTCGGCGCGACCCGAAGATAACGGCTGCAAAGCCGACCGAAGCTCCTTGGCGACAACCCCCTGCGAACGCGACGACTTCGTCAAACTCGAGGTTCTGTCTTCACCCACGCGGGGAACCATGTTAGTGGCCGTCGGCACATCCACCAGGTTCGGTCAGTTGCTTCTCTTGAAACTACTAGGACGATGGCGAGTCATTGTGGATCGCTCGTACGTAGTCTAGCCGGGCGCCTCGACAGCCAGCATTCTCACAGGACGCAGTCCCTGACGGGTTGTAGGTGTAAAAATCAATGGTGTCCAAGGTATCGTTGGAGGGGGCCCCGCGGGGGGAGGGAGCCGTGAGGCGTGAGTGGTTGAGCGCCGCGGGCGCTGGAAGACAGTATGTGCCCGCGGCGCCACGTAGGCGTTGTCCCGCGGCCGCTCAACTTCACCGTCAGTAGATGCCAAAGGACTACCGATGCCAACTCTCGGCGTCTTTGCGGCAATCATCGATGACAGCGGGCGTATCCTGTGCGTGCGCATGAATTACGCGACGCACTCTTGGACGACGCCAGGTGGTCGAGTCGAGCTAGGCGAGTCGCCGCTCGCCGCACTGAAGCGCGAGGTGCTTGAGGAATCGGGCCTGGATGTGGTTGCTGACCGGCTCGTCGGTGTCTACTCCAAGCCACACAAGGACGACGTGGTGCTTTTCTTGCGAGCTCGCGTGCTGGCGCGCAATCCTTGGCAGCCAAATGACGAGATCTCGCAGATGGGTTACTTTGGCCGCGACGAGCTGCCCGAGCCTATGAGTCCCGGCGCGCGCACCCGGATAATCGATGCACTGGACGGCGTTACCGGGATTGTGCGGGTCATTCCAGAAAGCTAGCCGCCATGGCATAAGACGTCAATGCGTCAGGTAGTGCGCAATGCTTTAACGGCGATCGCCGCGCTGGCGGCGGCGCTGATCATCGGCGCCGCGCTCCAGAGGGCGTTCTCGCTCCTCTGGCCTGAGCTCGCCAGCCGGGTCGTCGGCGTAGCGGTGTCTTTCTTTCTCTGCGGATTCATTGTCCCCCGCTGGATCAGATCGCGCTTCGCCTTGGCATGGCTGCAGCTGCCGATTGCCGGCGTCTATGCGGTCGCGATTATTCGGGCGCCAAGAATTCTTGACTGCCTTCCCCGATGGTGGTCCGAGTGCTGGCTGATACATTCTCTATTCATTGTGCCGCTGGTCGCGTGCGCGGGTGGATACTTCGCACTTGCACTGGCTCGACGCATTCGAGCCGGTGGCATTGCCGTCTAACCACGCGTTGGAGCGGACGCGACACCGCACCGATCAAGCAGCGAGGGATGTAGTGCCGCAACTCCGTGTCCAATGCTTCGCGATTTCCATCGACGGCTACGGCGCTGGGCCGAACCAGGATCTCCAGAATCCGCTCGGCGTCGGGGGGCCTGAACTGATGGAGTGGTTCTTCCAGACACGCGTGTGGCGCAGGATGCACGGTTACGACGATGGCGAGACGGGCGTCGATAACGGCATTGCGGAGCAGGGCTTTGCCGGAATCGGTGCCTGGATTCTTGGGCGCAACATGTTCGGCCCGGTCCGAGGCCCGTGGCCGGACGACAGCTGGAAGGGCTGGTGGGGCGACGAGCCGCCGTATCACGCGCCCGTCTTCGTGCTGACGCATCACCCGCGCGCGTCGCTCAGGATGGCGGGGGGTACGGAGTTTCGCTTCGTCACCGAAGGCATTCACGTCGCCTTGGAGCAGGCGAGCGCTGCGGCGCGTGGCCGCGACGTACGCCTCGGCGGCGGCGTTTCCACTATTCGGCAGTATCTGCGCGCCGGCCTGATTGACGAGCTGCATCTCGCCGTCCGACCTGTCCTGCTCGGTTGCGGCGAGCATCTCCTGAAAGAGATCGATATGCGTGCTTTGGGCTATGAATGCGCGCAGTACGTCGCGGGCGAGCGTGCGACCCACGTCTTTCTGCGCAAAGGTGCGTGACCCGTACGGGCAAGCCAACGTGGGATGGCGCCTCCATTGAAGCGAAGCACTGCCACCGTTATCCAGGTGAAGGTCAAACCCAACTCCCGCATCAGTGCGTTCGAGCAGGCGGAAGGTGGCACCTGGCTGGCCCGCCTCAGATCGGCTCCAATCGATGGCAAAGCCAACGCGGAGCTGATCGCGCTGGTCGCCGAGCACTACCAGTGCCCCAAGTCAGCCGTGTCGATCAAGAGTGGCGCTTCGGGTCGCATCAAGCTGGTGCGAATCGATGCTCGTTGGGGGCGCGGGTTGGATGGGTTGGATCACCGGCGGTGAACGACAGTGCCCGGGATAGTGCGCCGCGAATGTCCGCCGTGCTGCCGCTCGCTCAATCTCGGCGTTCGGCCGGAAGGAGAACCCCATGCCCCTAGTCACACTCACCGTCCGCGAAGGCAAGTCGAGCGAATTCAAGTCCATGGTGCTCAATGCGGTGCATGGCGCGCTGATCGCTGCGGGCGTGCCCGAGAAGGACCGGTTTCAGCGCGTGCTGGAACTCAGCGCGGATGACTTCCGCTTTGATCCTGAATACCCCGATCTCACGGCTCGCCGGACGGACGATTTCGTCCTGATCGAGGTACTCCTGTCGGTGGGCCGCAGCGTCAAAGTGAAGAAGAAGATCCTGGCCGACATCCTCGGCGGCTTGTCGAAGGGCGCAGGTCTGAATCCCGAAAACGTGATGGTCTGTTTCAAGGAGACCTCGTGGGAGAATTGGTCGTTTGGCGGCGGGCGGATCATTCACGCTTGAGGCACGAGGCGGTGCCGCGCCCCGGCCGCCTGCGCACGCTCCAGGAGCGCCCGCAGCGCGCCCTCGGCAAGCCCGCCCGCGGAAGTGCAGAAGCGCGCGAGCTGCGTTTGCGCCTGCGCCAGCGGCAGGCCTGCGAGCTCGTGATAGGGTTGTTTCGATCCGGGAAGCCGCGCATCGCTCAGCTCGAGCCGCTCGCGCAGGATCACGCGCGGCTCGGCCGGCGTGCCGGCGAGGAGCACCGCCGCCGCCCACCCCGAGTGCGGCGCGATTCCCAACACTCCCGCGGCGGAGGGTTTCACGGCCCTATTCCGCTTCCGCCTTGATCGGCCGGCTCATGAGCGAGCGCACCGCTTCCTTCGCGGGCAGGTGCTGGTACAGGACGCGGTAGGCCATTTCGCACAGCGGCATCTCCACCCCGGCTCGTGCCGCGACCTCGTGGATGGCGCCGGCCGCGGCGTAACCTTCCACCGCCTGGCCGATTTCCGCGAGCGCCGCCTGCGCCGTGCGGCCCGCGGCCAGCAACAGCCCGAAGCGCCGGTTGCGCGATTGATCGTCCGTGCAGGTCAGCACCAGGTCGCCGAGGCCTGCGAGCCCCATGAAGGTGTCGCGCTGGGCGCCGAGCGCCACGCCGAGCCGCGTCATCTCCTTCAGGCCCCGGGTGATCAGCGCCACGCGCGTGTTGGCGCCGAAGCCGAGCCCGTCCGAGAGCCCCGCGCCGACGGCGAGCGCGTTCTTCACCGCGCCGCCGATCTCCACGCCCATGATGTCGGTGGAGGTGTAGGCGCGGAAATTTGCCGACGACAGCTCATGCGCCAGCGCCCGGGCATAGGGCGCGTCGGGAGACGCCACCGTCATGGCGGTGGGGAGCCCGGCGCCGACCTCGCGGGCGAAGGTCGGTCCGGACAGGACGGCGACCCGGCGTTCGGCGCCCAGCACCTCGCAGGCGATCTGGTGCGGCAGCTTCAGGCTCCCGTGCTCGAAGCCCTTCGTGGCCCAGGCGATGTGCAGGTCGGGTGCGAGATGCGGCGCAAGTTCGGTGAGGAGGGAGCGGAACGCGGGGCTCGGCACGACGATGAGCACGTCGCGCGCCATGGCGAGCGCCGTGGCCAGATCGGGCTCGACCTGCAACGAATCGGGAAACTGCGCGCTGGCCAGATAGCGCTCATTGCGGCGGCTCACCGCCATGTCGGCGAGCCGCCCGCGGTCGCGCCCCCACAGCCGCACCGGCCGGCCGCCGCGCGCGAACTGGATGGCGAGTGCCGTACCCCAGGAACCCGCGCCGAGCACGGCGACCGGTGCGTCACGCAGTGCTCGTGCGGTCACCTTGGGTCACCGGCGTCGGGCTCGGGGTGAGTGCGCCGCGCCTTCAGTTCGCGGGGCCCTGCGCCTGGTTGGCGGCGTATAGCGCGTCGAAGTTCACCGGCGGCAGCAGGAACTGCGGAAAGCCGCCCTGGCTCACGAGCTGCGAGACGGCGCAGCGCGCGTAAGGGAACAGCACCCCGGGGCAGACGGTGCTGATGGCGCGCTTGAGTTCCGCCTCCGGCAGATTGCGGATGACGAACAGCCCCGCCTGCTTGACCTCCACCAGAAAGATCGTCACGTCGCCGAGCTTTGCCGACACGGTCACCGTGAGCACCACCTCGCGCACGTCCGGCCCGAGCGCGCTCGAGCCGGTCTGCAGATCCAGACTGATCTGCGGGTTCCAGTTGCCATCGACGCGCGGCCCGTTGGGCGACTCGTACGAGCAGTCCTTCAGATACACGTTCTGCAGTGCGAGGACTGCCCCGTCGGCCGGGATCTCGGTCCCCGGCGCGGCGCCGGCTGTTTCGTTCGACATAGCGAGGCTCCGTTTTATTTCAGCATGGGATCCAGGCGACCGGCCGCCTCGAGCGCCTCCAGCTCATCGGCGCCGCCGATGTGCGCGTCACCGATGAATATCTGGGGCACCGTGCTGCAGCCGCTGCGCGCGAGCATTTCGGCGTGCGCGCCCGGCACCGCCTCCACGTCGATTTCCTCGACCGTCACCCCCTTGCTCTCGAGGAGGCGGCGCGCGCGCGCGCAGTACCCGCACCAGTCCGCGGCGTACATGAGGACTTTCGGTGTGCCCAAGGCCTGCGGTTCCTTAAGCTCTCAGGCGCGTGACAGGGGCAGGTTGTCGGCACGCCAGGCAGCGAGCCCGCCGCGCAGCGTGAACGCCCTGGTGAAGCCTTGCGCCGCGAGCTGGCGCGCCGCGGTGGTGCCGAGCGAGCCGGTATCGTCATAGACCACGACGGGCTTTTCCTTGTGCTTCTTCAGGGTATCGGCGGCCTTGAGGATCTGCTCGCCGCTCATCTGCCGCGCGCCGGCCAGGTGGCCCACCTGGTATTGCTCGGGGGCACGCAGGTCAAGCAGCAGCGCACCCTGATTCATCAGCCGGATCAATTCCTGGGGTGTGACCGAGACCAGGCTTTCCGATCGGGCGCGCATCTCGTATACAGCGATGAGCGCCGCCACCACGGCCGTCGCGGTGGCGAGCCAGGGGTGGTGGCTGAGGTATTCGAGGAGACGGTCCATGGGGAAAGCGGGCAATGCCGGCTGCTAAAAAGGGCGCGCATTATAGCGCCCCGCTGCCATTCGGCACGCCGGCTGCGCGTGCCCCCGGCCGCGCGTCGCGGGCGCGGCGCGTGGCGGCCGCCGCCTTTGTGCTGATGGTACTGGTGAGCGCCCCGCTGCCGGCAGCCCCGGCGGGACACCCGCAATCGGATGCCCACAAGGCCGAAGCGGAGCTGCAGGCGGTCAAGTCCGAGATCGAGCGGATCACCCGCCAGGTGAGCCTTGAGCAGGTCGAGCGCGACCGGCTCACGCAGGAGCTGCGCACCTCGGAGCTCTCGGTCGGCAAGCTGCGCGATGCGCTCAGCGAGGTGCACGGCAAGCGCGCCGCGCGCGCCGCGCGCCGCGCGGCGCTCACCGCCGAGCAGCAGGCGCGCGAGGCCGAGGTACAGCACAACCGAGCGGCGCTCGCCGGGCAGCTGCGCGCCGCTTACCTCATCGGCCGCCAGGAGCCTCTCAAGCTGCTCTTGAACCAGAAGGATCCCGCGCTCGCCGGCCGCATGTTCGCCTACTACAGCTACTTTGGGCGCGCGCGCGCCGGGCAGATCAAGCTCATCGAGGACGACCTGCAGCGTCTCGCGGAACTCGACGGCGAGCTGGCTGCCGAGGATCAGCAGCTCGCGCAGCTGGAAAAACAGCAACGCGCGCAACTGCACGAGCTCGAGCATGCGCGCACGCAACGCAGCCACGTGCTCGCGAGCCTCGAGGAGCAGTCGCACACGCGCGCGCAGAGTCTCGAGCGGCTGCGCAGTCAGCAGGCAGGACTCGAGAAACTGCTGCGTGAGCTGCGCACCGCCATGGAGCGCTTTCCGCTCGAGGGGAACGACGCCTTTGCACGCCTGCGCGGCAAGCTGGCCTGGCCGGTGAGCGGGCGCCTGGTGGCGCGCTTCGGCGATGCGCGCGCCGGCGGCGTGCACTGGGACGGGGTGCTGGTGGCGACCGAGCGCGGCGCGCCGGTCAAAGCGGTCTGCCAGGGGCGCGTGATCTATGCCGACTGGCTCCCCGGCCTGGGGCTGCTCACCATCGTCGACCATGGGGACGGGTACCTGAGCCTGTACGGCCACAACGAGCGGCTCTACAAGGCGGCCGGCGAGCCGGTCGCGGCGGGTGAAGCCATCGCCGCCGCCGGCGACAGCGGCGGCAGCAGCCGTCCGGAGCTGTATTTCGAGATCCGCAAGGGGGGCAGGCCGGTCGACCCGCGCCCCTGGTTCCGGGCGGCCGACCCCTAGGCACGACCCTCCCGCAGGATGTGATTGGGGTCAATGTTTTGGCCCCTGCGACGGGCCGGTACGTGCTTTCGCCAACTCGCGCAAGGATCCCGGACGGCTTACGCGCAATGGTGTGAGCTAAGCGCCTCACCGGAATCGGCCCGCACCCGCCGGACCATGAATTCATTACTAGACAGCGAGCACATCCCCGGCCGGCCGGGGTCCCGTTTCGAGCCCTACGTGCGCCTGGTGCACTGCCTGGTGCCGCGCACCATGTACGTCGCGATGTTCGGGCCGGCGGGCGACCTCGTGTGGTCGACCGAGCCCGTGTCGGGCCCGGATCTGATGAACGTCGTCGATGACGCGCTGCTGAGCGCGCGCTCGAACCCGGACAGCCCCGGCCAGGTGCGCCTGCTGCCCGGGAATCTGCCCGTATACCTGTGCTCGCTGCGCGATGACACCAAGCGGCTGCTCGCCGTGCTCGCCGTCGTGTGCCGCGCCACCGAGACACGGGACCGCAAGAGTCCCGACTTCGCCTTCGCCTACACCCTGCTGTCCCCGATGCTCGAGTGCCTGCGGCGCGAGCTCGTCACACGCGCCACCATCGATGAGCTCAACCACACCGTGGGTGGGCTCGATCGGGGTATGAATCTGCTGCTGGCGTACGGCGGCGCCGAACAGAGCGCCGCCGCGGCTGACGGAGCCAACGAGCTGCAGGTACTGCTGCAGCAGACCATCGAGCACCTGCGCGCCCGCACCGGGGCGCTGCTCGTGCCGGAGCGCAACGTCACGCTGGTGCGCGCGGGCGAGCACGCGCCGGTCGACACGCAGTTCCTGATGCGCGCGCACCGCAGGCTGCTGTCGCTGGCGCAGGCACAGCAAACGCCGGTGGTGATCAACGAGACTCTGTCGGCGTCGGCGCCCGACGCCTTGGCGTACCGGGTGTTGTGCTGCTCGCTGCGCTCGCGCGCCGGACGCTTCATCGGCGTGCTCGCGCTGCTGCGCGAGGCGGGCGCGGAAGCCTTCACGGAACGCGATGCACACATCGCCGAGATCCTCGCCCGCAAGGCCATCGGCGTCATCGAGAGCAGTTACGACGCCCTCAGCGGCCTGTACACCCGCACGGCGTTCGAGCGGCGCGTGCGCGCGGTCATCACGGACCAGAAGGCATCGCAGGCGTGGAGCGCGCTGTACATCGACGTGGATCAGCTGCACGTCATCAATGAGAAGGCCGGCATGCACGTGGGCGATACCGTGCTCGCCCAGCTGGGCGAGCTGCTGCGCCAGCGCCTGCCTCCCGGGTCCTTCGGCTCACGCATCTCCGGCGATCGCTTCGTGGTGCTGGTGCCGGCGCAGATGAGTGACGCAGAGCGTTTCGCGGAGTCGCTGCGCGAAGGCGCCGAGCGGCTCGCCATGACTCACGCTGCGGCGCACCTGCCGGTATCCATCAGCGTCGGCGTCGCCCCGCTCGACTGCGCCGCGGACGAGCTGGCGCACGTGCTGGCGGCGGCCGAGACCGCCTGCAAGGCCGCCAAGGACCGCGGCCGCAACCGCGTCGAGGCGTACCACCAGAACGACCAGAGCATCGTGCGCCGCTATGCCGACATCCGCATCGCGGCCCAGTTGCGCGAGGCGATCGACGCCGGGCGTCTGCATCTTTACGCACAGCTCATCCTGCCCTTCGCCACAGCCGACACCGCCCGGCCGCACTACGAGCTGCTGCTGCGCATGACCGACGAGGAAGGGCGCACCGTGGGGCCGGACAGCTTCCTGTCGGCGGCGACGCGCTACCAGCTGATGCCGGCCATCGATCGCTGGGTCATCAACCATGTCATCGAGGCGCTCAAGCCGCGCGCCGCCGTGCTCGAGGGCAAGGCGCTGGGTTTCGCCATCAACTTCTCCGGCCAGTCTCTCAGCGACGATGAGTTCTCGGACTTCCTGGTCGAGCGCGTCGCCGGCAGCGGCCTGGATCCGGAGCTGTTCTGTTTCGAGCTCACCGAGAACGCCACGGTATTGAGCCTGGCGCGCGCCGAGGCGCTGATGCGGCGCCTGCGGCAACTGGGCTGCGGAGTGGCGCTCGATGACTTCGGCACCGGCCTGTCCTCGCTCTCGTGCCTGCGCCAACTGCCCGTGACCATGCTGAAGATCGACGGCAGCATCGTGCGCGAGGTGCTGACGGATGCACGCGCCGAGTCCATGGTGCGCGCGATCGCGCAGCTCGCCCGCGGCATGTCGATCATCACCGTGGCCGAGTACATCGAGACCGAGGCCATCGGCGCGCGCATCGCGGAGCTGGGCGTCGACTACGGCCAGGGTTTTGCGATCGGCAGACCGATTCCGCTGGCCGAGCTGCTGTTTGAACTGCCGCTGCCGAGCGCGCCAGGGGCAGCCGCGCTGGCCGCAGAGTCCGAGGGCGAACCGGACTGGCGCACGGGGGCCGCCGGGTGATGGCACGTCCGCGCACGCTGGTGGCGCTCGTCGCCGGGGCCGTGCTCGGCTTCGGCGGGGCCCTGACCGGGGGTGTGCTGGCTGACCGCCCCGGTGAGGCCTCACTCCCGGCGCATCCCGCGCGCCCGGTCGGCGGCACGGCCCTGCCTTGGCAGGAGGCCAGCCTGTTCGCGGAGGTCTACGAGCGCATCAAGCGCGACTACGTGGACGACGTCGACGATCACGCCCTGATGGAGAAGGCGCTGCGCGGCATGGTCGCCGCACTCGATCCGCACTCGGCCTACCTCGACAGCGAGGAGTTCGAGGAAATCCGCCTGAGCACCATGGGCTCCTATCCCGGCGTAGGCATCGAAGTCGGCGCCGAGGACGGGGTGGTGAAAGTGCTGCGGCCCATAGAGGGGTCGCCTGCGCAACAGGCGGGGCTTGAGCCGGGCGATGAGCTGGTGAGAATCGACGGCAACGACATCGGCGCCGACCTGGCGGGCGCCATTGCACGCATGCGCGGAGCTTCCGGAAGCCTGGTGAAGCTCACCGTTCGGCGCGACGACACGCCCGGATTGATCGAGTACGCGCTGCGCCGCGCCCAGGTCGAGGTGCACAGCGTCGTACAGCAGAGCCTTGAGCCAGGCTATGGCTACCTGCGAATCACGAGCTTCAGCGAGACCACTCCGGGTGACGTCGGCCGGGCGGTTGCTCGCATAAAGCGAGACAATCCTTCCGGTATCAAGGGTCTCGTGCTCGACCTGAGAAACAATCCCGGCGGCGTGCTTGAATCCGGTGTAGCCGTCGCCGACGACTTCCTCGAACGGGGTGTCATCGTGACGGCGGACGGCCGTACGCCCGAGGCGCGCTTCCGCATGGATGCGAGCGCCGGTGACCTCATCGATGGCGCGCCGCTCGTGGTGCTCGTGAACGGGGGATCGGCCTCCGCTTCGGAGATCGTGGCGGGCGCGCTGAAGGACCACGGCCGCGCACTGCTCATCGGACGCCGCACCTACGGGAAGGGCTCGGTGCAGACTGTCATGCCCCTCGCTCGCGGGGGTGCGGTCAAGCTCACGACGTCTCGTTACTTCACACCCTCGGGCACCTCGATTCACGGCAAGGGCATCGTTCCGGACATCGTTCAGGAGGGCCCCGGGGCACCCCCTGCGGAGCTGCTGGCGGGCAGGGGCTCAGCGCCTCTGGCCGACCGCGACACCGACGTGCGCGTGGCACTCGACACCCTGAAGATCCGTGCCGCCGTCGCGCGGCGGGCAGCGCTCCCGGTGGCCATGCGCGCACTCGTGCCCTGAAGATTCACTCGAGCCGCTGCCAGCGCCGGCGCTTAGCGGCGGCGGGGGCTTCCCGATATCCTCTCCGGCCATGCTGGCGTGGCTCATCGACGTGGTCCTGCATCTTGATCGGCACCTGCTCGAGCTGCTGACCCGCTATGAGCTGTGGATCTATCCGATCCTGTTCGCGGTGATCTTCGCGGAGACCGGACTCGTGGTAACGCCCTTCCTGCCGGGGGACTCGCTGCTGTTCGCGGTGGGCACTCTGGCGGCGGTGGATCGGAGCGGCGTGCTGCAGGCGCCGCTCGCGAGCGTGACGCTCGGGGCCGCGGCCGTACTCGGCAACACAGTGAATTACAGCATCGGGCGCGCGATCGGTCCCCCGGCCTTCAGCGGCCGTTACCGCCTGCTGAAGGTGCAGTACCTCAGGCGCACCGAGGAGTTCTTCCGCCGCCATGGCGCCATGGCGATCCTGGTGTCGCGCTTCCTGCCCATCATCCGCACCTGCGCGCCGTTCGTGGCCGGCGTCGGGCGCATGCCGTTCGCGCGCTTCCTGGCGTACACCCTCGCGGGGGGCTACGCGTGGGTGCTGCTGTTCGTCTGGGGCGGCTACCTGTTCGGCAACATTCCGCTCGTGAAACGGCACTTCGGAGTAGTCACGCTGCTCATCGTCGCCGCATCGCTGGTGCCGCTGGCGAGCGCCCTGTGGCGCCGCCCCCCCGCGCCCGCCGAGTGACCGGGCCGCGCCGCGGCGGGGACCTCAAGGGCGCGCGCCGAGGGCGACGACGGCGCCGATGACCGCGCCGATCAGCAGCGCGAGGTTCGGAACCGCGGTCAGGATGAAGCCGATGTGACGGCCCGCGGCGCTACGCACGTAGCCCCGGAAATACACCGCCCGCCCGATGAGGAACACGACCCCGAGCGCCGCCGCCACGTAAGCGTTGACGTAGCGCGCGAACAGCAGCACCGCCGGCACGAAGATGACCAGCTGCTCGAGGGTATTCATCTGCACCCGGAAATAGCGCTCGAACACTTCGTTGCCGGTGGTGGCCGGTGCGGGGATGTTGTAGCGGGCCCGCGCCCTGGCCACCGCCACCCCGAACAGGAAGAACTCGACCAGGGCGAGGGCAATCACCAGGTGAACGAACGGCATGAAGGCTCCGGCTTTGCAGCCAGAATGGCACAATGCGCTCATGAGCGACAGGGAGCGGGGCTACGCGCACCGGGTCGACATCCGCGTCGACGTGCAACAGGTGTGGCGAGCCCTCACTGAGACCGAGCAGCTCGCCCGCTGGTGTTCGCCGGCTGCGGAGATAAGCGCCCGCAAGGGGGGCCTGTTCCGCGCCAGCGTCGACCGGGTCACCGAGTTCGAGGCGCACATCGAGTTGTTCGAGCCCGGCCGGCGGCTGCGTCTGATCTATCTGCCCTCAGCGGCAATGCCCCGCGCCGACACTGTGATGATCGATGACTTCATGCTCGAGCCGAAGCCCGGCGGAACCATCGTGCGCCTCCTGGGCTCGGGCGTACCGGCGACGCTCGAATGGGATACCCAGTACCGGCGTCTGCGCACCAGCTGGCAGCAGGCCATCATCCGGCTCAAGGTGCTGCTGGAGCGGCAGGCCGGACCGGGCGCGAGTCCATGACGGGATTTCTGCTGCGTGCGCTGATCAGCGCGCTCGGCCTGTGGCTCGCGAGTGTGTGGGTAACGGGGGTGCGCATCCACGGTCCCGGCACGCTGCTGCTGGCCGCGGTACTGCTCGGCGTCGTGAACGCCGTGGTCCGTCCGATCGCGTTCATCCTGACGCTGCCGCTCACCATTCTCACGCTGGGACTGTTCCTGCTGGTCCTGAACGCGGCGATGGTCGCACTGGTCGCCGCGCTCCTGCCGGGCTTTCACCTCGGGGGGTTCAGGGCGGCGCTGCTGACCGCGATCATCGTGTGGCTGACCGGCTGGGCTGCTTCCGCGCTCATCGGGCACCGCGGAATCGAGCGCTTCGCGCGCCGCTGACGAGCGGCGGGATGTCGGGGCACAGGAGGCCGGTGGGAATGCGATGTACCGGGGACTGCGGCTACGCAGCCGAGAGGGCGCGCCCCACCCAGCGATAGAGCGCGTAGATCACGAGCACGAAGGCGATGCCGCCGAGCCACTCAGAAGCGGTAGAGAACGAGTCGCCCACCACGCCGATGGGAAACTGGTTGTTGGTGAAGGCCACCAGGGCCGTGAAGATCACCGCAAGCACGCTCTCGCCCACGATCAGACCGGAAGCGAGCAGCACACCCAGTTGCTTCGTGGCGTCTGGTTTGGCAGTCCTGTCGGCGCGTCTGTCAAACCACCAGCCCACCAGCGCGCCCACGGTGACCATCAGCGTCGACGCCGTGGGAAGGTAGATGCCGAGGCCGACGGCGAGCGGCGGCACACGCATGGAGCTGCTGGTTTTCGAGAGCAGCCAATCGAGCGTGATGATGACGGCGCCTATGAGGGCGCCCCAACCCATCAATTGCCATTTCTCCGGGTCGTTTTGGATCACCGCCTGGCCGAGGGCAGAGATCAGGCCCGCCTGGGGCGCGGGCAGTGCGTGCGCTGACGCGCCGGGGGCGCCCGCAAAACCATAAGCCTTGTTGACCAGGTCCAGCACTGGCGGGATCACGAGCGCGCTGGCTATTACGCCGATCACCAGCGCCCACTGTTGTTTCGAGGGCGTGGATTCCACCAGCTGGCCGGTTTTCAGATCCTGCAGGTTGTTGTTGGCGATGGCCGCCACGTTGAATACCACGGCAGTGACGAACAGCGCGTAGGCCACGAGCGCCTTGCCCATCTCCGGGGGCAGCGAGGACTTGACGCTCACCACCAGGAACAGCGCCGTGATGGCCACCACCAGAATGCCGATGCCTGAGAGCGGGCTGTTGGAGGCGCCGATCAGCCCCGCCATATAGCCGCAAACGGTCGAAACCAGGAAGCCCACGACCACCACGATGACGATGCCGCCGATGGTGAGCAGCAGGGCATGGTCGCCCAGGCCCGCGCTGCTCGCGAAGTTCCACAGCAGCCAGCCGATGGGCAGTATGCAGATCAACGACACCAAGCCCACCTGATCCACGGGAATGTCGTGCTCGGTGCGCGCCAGGGTGTCGCC
>VBNH01000070.1 GCA_005878095.1 Gammaproteobacteria bacterium
AGGAGTGTCACCACCGGCAGCGGCGCCACGAGCGCGACCACCGGCGCCACCTCGGTGATCGGCACCTACAGCATCACGCTGAGCGCCGTCATGGCGGCCGGCAGCTTCTCCGCGCTCTCGACGTACAGCGGCAGCGTGAGCTGCAGCAACAGTGGCCCGGGCGCCTCGGCCTGGGGCGGAACGAACACGGTTTTGCCGGGTGGTGCGGGCACGAGCTTCACGCTCACCCCCCAGACCGGCGACAACATCACATGCACCCTCACCCTCACGCCGCCGCCGCAGACGATCGCCGGCACGGTCTACAACGACGCCAATCACAACGGTGCGCTCGATGCCGGCGAGTCGGGCACCGGGATCTCCGGGCTGTACGTCAAGCTCGCCTCCGACAGCGGCGGCACCTGTCAGAGCCCCGCCACGGCCGCCGCCGCGGTCGGCGCCGCCAGCGGCGCATACGCGCTGCCCGGCGTGCCCGCCGGCGACTACTGCCTCATCCTGAGCGGCAACAACACCCTCACCGACGTCAGCGCGGCGCTGCCAGCCGGGTGGATCGGCACGCAGAGTGCCTCCGGGGTCATTCACCTCACCGTCATCGCGAGCGGCCCGCCGCCGCCGCAGAACTTCGGCCTGTTCAGCGGCAGCAAGCTGAGCGGCGTCGTGTTCGCCGACACCGGCGCGGGCGCCGGCGTAGCCAACAATGGTGTCCAGGACGGCGCCGAGCCCGGAATTGCCAGCGTCGCCGTGCAGGCGAGCGGCGGCGCGGTCACGGCGGGCGGGGTGACCTCGTCGAACGGCGCCTACACGCTCTGGATCCCGGCCACCGCCTCCGGAGCGTTCACCATCGTCCCGACGGCGCCCTCCGGGTATCTTGCGACCGGCGGCGGCGCCGGCACCACCGGCGGCAGCTACACGCGCCCGAGCGTGACCTTCACGCCGTCCTCGGGTCAGACCTACGGCGGCGTGAACTTCGGACTGGTGCCCGCCAACACTTTCGGTCCCAGCGGAGCGCAGACCGCGCAGGCCGGCACCACGCTGTTCTACGCGCATGCCTTGGTCGCCGGTAGCGCCGGCACCGTCACGTTGTCGGCGAGCTCGAGCGACTCGCCGTCGGCGCCGGCCTGGAATCAGGTGCTGTATCAGGACAGCAACTGCAACGGCGTGCTCGATACCGGCGAGCCGCAGGTGAGCGGGGCGCTCACGATGAGCGCGGGGCAGAAGATCTGTCTCATCCTGAAGGTGCTCGTACCGGCGGGCGCCGTCCCGGGGGCCCAGAGCAGTGCCGCCGTGAGCGCGGCCTTCAGCTACAGCAACGCAAGTCCCACCCTCGCCGCGACGCTGACGGCAAGCGATGTGACGACCGTAGCCTCGCCGGCGGCATTGGCCTTGACGAAGGTGGTCAGTGATCTCACCACCGGCAGCTCCGCGGCCACTGCCGACAACGCCAACCCCGGCGACACGCTGCAATACACCCTCACCGTCACCAACAACGGCGCCCAGCCGGTCTCGGCACTGGTCATCAACGACGCCACCCCCGCCTTCACGACCTTCGTGTCCGCGGCCTGTCCCGCCACCCTGCCGGCGGGTGTCACGTCCTGCACCGTGAGCGCGCAGCCGGCGCTGGGCGCAAGCGGGCAGGTGCAGTGGACGTTCGGCGGCGCGCTCGGTGCCAGCGCCTCGCTGGCCGTGACCTATCAGGTCAAGATCGGCGGCTGAAGCCCGTCACCACGGTGCGGCACCGCTGCATTGGTCAGGCCCAGGCAGCTTCACCATAGGATCAAAAATCAATGGTTAGCTGGAGGTTCGGTGTAGACAACCTCGCCGCCTATGACCGTCATCACGACGCGTGCGCGAAGAATGTCGGCTTCTGGAATGGACATGATGTCATCCGAAAGGACGGTGAAGTCGGCGATTTTGCCGACCTCGATGCTGCCGCGCTCGTTCTCCTGAAACGCCGCGTACGCCGGACCGCTCGAGAGCATCTTCAGTGCCCGGGTCCTCGACACGCGCTGCTCCAAGTGCCAATTCTCATCGGCATAGCCGTCCACGGAGCGCCTGGCGACGGCGGCGTAGAACTCGATGAGCGGATCGCCCTTCTCCACAGGCGCATCGCTCCCTGCCACAACGACGGCCCCCGTGTCCAGCAAGGAACGCCACGCGTATGCCCCTTTTAGCCGCTCGGGCCCCAGGCGGCTTGGCGCAAAGTAGAGATCGCTGATCGCGTGCGACGGCTGCATCGAGGCAATGACTCCGAGTTGCGCGAATCGCGGAATGTCGCCGGGACTCAGGATCTGCGCATGCTCGATGCGCCAACGCGGTGCAGCGATCGGCCGCCCCTTCACGGGTACGCTGTCGAATGCCTTCTCGTAGAGGTCCAGCATGATGCGATTGCCCCTGTCTCCTATAGCGTGCGTCTCGACTTGCAGCCCCCGACGGAGCGCTTGGGTCAGGATCGGAAGCAGCGTGGCCTCGCTGTTAACCGTCAACCCTCGGGTATCGGGAGCATCGCTATAAGGCGCGAGCAGAGCTGCACCGCGCGAGCCGAGTGCGCCATCGATGTAGAGCTTGATCCCGCGGACCGTCAACCGGTCGCCGCAGCGATTGATCGACGGACCCTCCGCGAGGAGCCGTTGCACGTCGGCGCTCGGGCCGTAGATCGCATCGTACAGTCGCAGCTTGATCCGCCCCGCGGCGTACAGCCGGCACAGGAGATCGACTTCATGGAAACTATTGCCGGCAATCTGCAGCTGCGTCCATCCGAGGCGCACGCTGCGCTCGGCCCCCAGCTCCAGTGCCTGCTCGGTCTGCGCATCCGTCGGCGGCGGAACCAAGTGCTGAACCAAGTCCATGGCATTGTCGATCAGCATGCCTGTCGGCTCGCCGGTCGTGGGATCTTTCAGAATGCGACCCCCAGCCGGGTCCGGGGTGTTGCGGTCGATGCGCGCAAGCTTGAGCGCGAGGCCGTTGACCACCGCGGCGTGCCCGTCCGCACGCTCAAGAAACACCGGCCGATCGCTGGCGATCTCATCCAGGTCGGTGCGGCTCGGAAAGGTTGGAGGCGTCCAGCGCGACTCGATCCATCCTCGCCCCGTGAGCCACTCGCCGGGCGTCCCCTGCTTTGCGCGCTCGCGAAGCCGGTCCTTCAGGTCTGCAACGCTCGCGGTGCCTTCCAGATTGAAGCTCAACTCCCGGAACCCGATACCGGCCAAGTGGGCGTGTGAATCCGTAAGCCCGGGTAGGATGGTGAGGCCGTGCATATCCATACGGCGCGCGCCTGGTGGCGCTCGTCGCAACGCATCGGCGTTGGCGCCGACGTACAGAATGCGACCGTGCGCTGCGATGACCGCCTGAGCGCGTGGGTTACGGTCATCGGCGGTATACACGTTGCCACTGACAAGCACGATGGACTCGGCACCGCTGCAGACGCGAGCCGCCCAGGACAGAAATATCAGGGCCAGTAAGCCCCATGGGCACGGCTCAGATGGTGCAGGCCGTCTATTCATAATCTTTCTTAGACAACACAGGACCCACTGCAGCGCTCCGGAGATCGGCGGTCCAAGAGTCTGCCGCTTAGAGTTGCCCACGTCGCTGGGGCGACTCGTGGGATCCGGAGGATCGAGCTGGTCAGCGGAACGCGCATGCTGGAGACGAAGCGCCGTGCCCTCGCGTCAGCTCGAGAGACTTCCGCTTGGGCTCGGTCGACCACGGTGCTCCAACAATTCAGGCCGCCGCTCCCGACGGCGTAGTCTCATACGTGCCAGTCGCCAAATCCACTCGCAGAACCTTGGCGATCGGTTCCGGCCGGACTTCACGTCCATCCTTCACCAACCGGATCAGGCGGTATTTCGCCAGTAGCTGCAGGGAGCGGGAAATATTCGGCTGTGATCGCCCTGTCAGCGTCACCAGCTCAGTCACGGTGGCAGGATGCTCGCGGAGCAAGATGCCCAGCAGCTCGAGCGCCTCTCGCGACAGAGCCGCAAGCAACGGCGCTGCAGGAAGCGGCGCAGCCTTCTGCTCGCCCCGTGCCACGGCACGCATTTCCTCCCGCAATTCAGTCAGTGACTTGCGTGTCATTGTCGTCGTCCTCATCCACCTCTAATTCGACCTCTTCCGTCTCGAATTCAAAGGCAATGTTTTTTCGCTCACAAGCCTGTTCGACGGCAGCGAAGAAATCGCAAATCAATTGGTCAGCACTTCGGAAGTCGACGGAGCATCGACTCGTCAAGCATATTAAAGAATATCACTATACGATATATAATGGAAGCGTCAGCGCGACTGCGTCAGGTTAGGCCTGAAGCGAAGATCGACACGGTGAGTGCACGCCTCCGACTGAGTGCGAGACGAACGCAAAGGAGCAGGGACTCGAACCCTCGACCCCGGCATTATGAGCTGCCGGCAACGGGACGAGCCGAGGCGCTCGTCGACGAAGCCGGACTCCAAGGCGCGGACGCGCGTGAAGCGCCGCGGCCTCACCGAACCGGATGCCGGCTTGCCTGCACCTTGCCGGAGGGATCCCGGCTGAGGACATAGTCGAATCGCTGCGCGCGGAAGAAGATGTTCTTGAGAGTCACGGCCTTCCAGGCGGCGGGGAGGACCGGCTTGAAGCGGGGCGCGAGACCGCCGTCGGTGATGCGCAGGCCGGTGAATCCGTACAGGAAGTTCTGCAGAAAACCTCCCGAGGTTGCCAGGATATAGGTGGTGTTGTTCAACACGGTCTCGCTGCGCACGTTGAAGGGCGGCTTGAGAAATCCTCCCTCATTGCCCTGCAGCCATTTGTAGGAGCCGGCCTCATCGCCCAGCTCCGCGGCCTCGACGGACAGCATCGCGAGCAACATCGCGTTGGCATCCGGTGTCAGCTCACGCAGCGAGCGCACCGCGAACCTGAAGTCGTTGCGCCGCACTTGCTCGCTCATGGGCAGATCGAGCTGCGGATAGCCCAGCCAGGAGATCGAGCTGCCCATCCAGGTGTGCTTGTCGTGCGGGATCGATTCGTCGAAATCCAGGTGGCGCTGCTCTTGGCGGGAGAAGGGAATGTAGAGCTGCTGGGCGATCTGCTCCCATTTCGCCTCCGGGGTCACACCCAGGACCTTCGCGGCAGCGGTCGCAATCAACAGATTGCGCTGCGCGGCCGCGTTCGTGAAGGAATCGTTGGCGACATTCGTATAGGCCTCGTCGGGCGAGGTGACGTGCAGGATCTCATAGCGATCCTTTTCCGGCCGATAGACAACGCGGCTCGCCCAGAATTCGGCGGTGGCCCGGATCACGGGGTACCCGTATCGGCGCAACCAGTCCAGATCCCCGCTCGCCAGGTAATACTGCCACTGCGCGATCGCCACATCAGCGTTTACGTGGATTTCCTGGTCGGCGTTCTCGTGGGCGAAATACGGTGTTTCGTCGGTGCCCCTGCCCGGATCCGCTTCCCACGGAAACATCGCGCCTTGGTAACCGTATGCGCGAGCGCGCGCCTCGGCCGCGGCCAGGGTTCGATAGCGGAACATCACCTGCGACTTCGCACGCTCAGGGTGCAACAGCAGCAGGGGCGGGAAATCCCAGGAGTCGTTATCCCAGAAGACATGATAGAAGTAATTGGGGCTGAAGCCGCACGCAGCGATCGGCCAGTCGGTGTCCACCGAAGTATTCTCGAGGAGGTAGAACAGATCGGAATGAATTGCCCGCTGCAGATCTGGATCGCCATCGACGAGAATGTCGGACTTCCACAGGTCGTGCCAGGCGGTCCGATGATTCGCGAGCAGGGTGTGCAGGGTGGCGGCGCGCGCAGCCTTGGCGCCGTGCACCTCCTCTTCGATCGACCCGCCCGCCGGGTCGCGCCCGACGGCCACATACTTGGTGAAGGTGTATGAGCGGCCCTGCTCGACCGTCATCTCGATCTCCAAGGCGACGAGCTGCGGCGAGTGTGCAACCTTTACCCGCAGTCCGCGCAGCCCCTCGGGCAGCGCTATCGCGGCGGCTTCGGCCATCTCGGCTCCGTTTACTGCACGGCCACGGATCCACAGTAGCCGCTCCGCTTCCGATGCCCCGGTGGACTGAATTTCGACCTCGCCCGGATACCAGATCGCGGCGCGGTTGGCCGCAGTGGGGGTTGGCGGCTTGAGCACCTGGCTGAGCAGTGCGGTCTGACTGGGCGGGGCAAGTCGGTACGCGGCGGCGACCGCCTGCTTGGTCTCAGGCAAGCTCAATTTCGCGAGCGCGAAGCGGTGCACAGGGGCGGGCCAAGGGCGCAACGTGAAGCGCAAGCGCACGCGGCCGGCAAACTCGGGCGTGACGCTCAGAGTCGTCACGCCAAGCCGAGCGTCAGCTTCGCTGACAAAGGTGCTGAGCGCAATGCGGCTGGCTCTGCCGCCGTCCTGCCACATATACTGGGTCGTCAGCACTCCGTCGTGCATGTCGAGTGTCTGCCGATAGTGCTGCAACACGGCCGGCGTGACCGCGGTCTGGTTCAGCCACGCGGCGCCATCGAAGTAATCGATCTCCGTCCAGCTCGGAATCGCCGCCGGCCGCGAGACATCGCCCGGAGTGTAGTCCATGAGCCCCACCATCTGCGCCAGCGTGGCGTCCGTGCCGCGCAGCGAGGATTGGGCGGAGAAGAAACCATTCGCGAGATAGGTCGGGAAATACAGCGCGAAATTCTGCTCGGTGGCGCTCAACTGGAAATCAGCAAGTGCTGCGGCCTGAGCGATCCGCGGCCCGAGCAGCAGCGCCGCCAGCGGCCAGCAGCACACGGCTGCCGATTTCATTCTGAAGCGCATGCTCAAAACATCCGCGGCAGCAGCAGGCAGAAGGCCAGCATGCACACGAAGAAGATCAGCAGCGCGGCGCTCTCGTGCCAAGGGAAGGGGGGGTTGGGCACCGGTGTCTGCCCCTGCCCGATGGCGGCCGGCGCCGGCAGCAGCAGGCTCAAGGCCGCGCCGGTCAGCAGCGTGGTCACGCCGCCGATGGCATTCCACCAGAACCAGAAGACATCCTTGAAGAAGAGGCAGAGCAGCAGATTGACGCTCACCCCCGCGATCACGGCAACGTTCGCCGCCGCGGGAACGATCCAGCGAACGGCGGCCAGCAGAAATATCCCCAGGATCGGGCCGTAGAACAGCGAGCCGATCTTATTGATGGCCTCGATGGCCGTGGCCGCGATCCTGCTCGAGAAGAAGCCGCAGATGATCGTCACGACGCCCCACGACAGCAGCACCGCTTTGCTGTAGGGTACATAGCGGTGCGCAGGCGTGCGCAGGCGGCGATCGATGAAATCCTCCATCGTCACGGCGGTGAGCGAATTGAGCGCGGAGCTGTAGGCCGACATCCAGGCAGCGATCAAGGCCACGACGAGCACACCCACCACCCCGTGCGGCAGATAGCCGCCGATGAACAGCGGAATCATCAGATCCGGCTTGCCGGACGGGATCTGCCGGCTGAAGCCCGGATCACTTAAGGCGAAGGCGCCGAGCACCAGTCCGCCGAAGCAATACGCCAGGGTGACCGGAAAGCGGAACAAGCCGTTGAACATCAGCAGGCGCGTGACGGTCGCCTGATCACGCGCCGCGAGTATGCGCTGCGCCTGAGTCTGGTCGGTACCGTAGTACGAGGCGTACAGGAACAGGCCGCCCAGCAACATCGGCCAGAACCCGTATTCGCGCCCGTCGAAGCCCCAGTTGCCGAAGTCGATCACCCGCAGACGGCTGCGATCGAGATGACTCAGGAAGCCCTGCCAGCCGCCGATGTAGTACAGCGCGCTCACCACGATGGTGACAATGCCGAGGAATTTGATGGTCATCTGCGCGACCTCGCTGTAGACGATCGCTTTCAGGCCGCCCTCGAGCGAATAGACGATCGTGACGGCGCTCAGAACCAACATCGTCTCCCAGAACGGCACGTGCAGAATCGACGACAGCACCAGACCGATGACGTAGGTGTAGACGCCCGCGGCGAAGGCGCGACTCACGAGGAACAGCGCGCTCAGCAGCAGGCGCGACTCTCTGCCGAAGCGTTGCTCGAGGAACGAATAGACGCTCACCACGCCCGAGCGGTGCAGCATCGGGCCGATGAGAGTCATGGTGGCGATCATCGCGAGCGGCACGCCGAGCTCGAACGTGAGCCATTGCAGGCCGCCTCCCTTGCGCAAGCCGACGAACGCCGGCGCCGACACGAAGCTGACGGCGGACAATTGCGTCGCCATCGTCGACATGCCGAGCGGAAACCAGCCAAACGTTCTGCCGCCCAGAAAGTAGTCGCCGCGGGCCGCATTCTTCTTGAAGCGCACGCCGAGCCAGATCATGGCGCCGATGTACAGCGCAACGATTCCGTAGTCGAGCGCGTTCATGCCCGAGGAAGCTCGCGCGGCGGGCTCGGCGGCCTCAACGAGGCACGCGTCCCGGCAGCGCCCGCGGCCCGGGCCGCGGGCTAGAAGTCATAGCTCAACCGAGCGGCGATGCGCCTCGGCAGCACCTGGCGGCCTATGAAGTATGCCTGGCCTGCGTTCTGCAGCGTGCCCTGGCGGGGCGAGCCTTCGGACACCGCCTGGTTGTCGAACAGATTGTAAACAGTCAGGCCGAGCCGCGCGCGCGCGCCGCCCGTGAACGTACCGGCGTAGCCGAGATCGAGCCGGAAGATGTGGTAGCTCGGCAGCTCGATGTTGTTCAAGTCCGAGGTAAACGTCCGGCCCGTGTAGGAGTCGTAGAACGACCCGTCGAAGCCGCGGTATCTGACATAGAGCCCGGCGTTTACCAACACATTCGGCTGACGCTGCAGGAAGTTGCCGACGCAATCCTTGCACGCGGCGATCGGGCTGTACTCGGTGTAGACGTCGTGCTCGTAGGTCGCGTTGCTCTCGAAGGCCACAGCGCTCGTCAGGCGAACGTTGAAAGTGCCTTCCGCTCCGTAGGACCTCGAGGAGATGAGATTGACGACCTCGCTGGGTGGGCTGCCGGGCGTTGGACCGTTGATCAGGTTGATGTTACGGCGGTTCGACAAGGTGGAGTAAAAGCCGGCGAGCGTCGCGGAGACACGGGTCCCGGAGAACTTGAACCCTGCCTCGGTCTGCTTGATGATTTCGGCCTCGAAGGATTGAACGTCATTGTGGGTGTCGATCTGCACGGTATTGAGCTGCGGCATGAAGAAGCCGCGGGAGGCATTGACGAACAGGCTGTGACGCTCGTCGAGCCGATAGAGTGCGCCACCCGCCAGCGCCCACGCTGAAGGGTCGACTGTCCCGCCGAGATATTGGCCGTTGCCCCAGGCCACCTGCGACAGCCGCGGGGACAGGTTCGCAGTCGTATCGGTCGTGACGGTCGAGCTCTGCTCGCGCGTGACATGGCCGACCAGCGTCTCGAAGCGGCCCCCGATATCGAGCACCCAGTTGCCGAGTTCCATCTGGTCGGCGAGGTAGCCCGCGGTACGCCTCGCGCTGTTGTGATTGTTGGTGTATCCGAGTCCGGCGTCGACCATGCCGCCACGCGAGACGATGGTCTGGGCGTTGGTGAGCGTATTGGTCACCGTGACGTCGACCAAGCGCGGCGCATTGGTGAAATCGCCGATGTAAGAATAGGTGATGTCGTAGTCTGCGGCGCTGGTGTGACCGAAGAAGCCCCCGAGCGTGAGGTGGTGGGCCCAGTCATGCAGCGCAATATTCTTCGTGAGATTGACCTCGCCCGTGGCCGTCGTCAGAGGACGGTGACGGTCGGTAACGCGATCTCCCCAGAGGAGATAGCTCGCGGGAACCGGTGCTCCGGTATCGGCATAAGTGAACGTCCCGGTGTACGCGCCGCCGTTGCTCACCGGATTGTAGCCGTAGGATTGCAGGAACGCCGCCTGGGTCGTCGGCAGATTGGTAATGTTGTCCCCGCCGGCGAACAGAGCGAAGGTGTGGCGATAGCTCGCAAAGTTCGCACGCCCATTGAGTCCCCAACCCTCGCCGAGGTCCATCTTGAAGTCGACGCCGGCAGCGCCGCCTCGGGTCGCCGCGCCGTCTGCGACTTGCGTATGGAAGGTTCCGGAGGGAGTCAGGAACGACATCGAATCGAGCGCGGCCGTCTCCGTCGTGGAAATCGTGCGCCCGTCATTGCCGCGCGCGAGCTCGTGCCCGTTCCCCGTCAAGGGGATGTCGCCGTAGAACTGGTCCTGGTCGTCGATCGCCTGGAGGTAAAGCTTGACCTCGCCGGAGGAGAACTCCCGCTTGAGGTTGCCGCGCAGCTGATAGCCCCTGGTGGGAAAGCCCGAATCCAGCGGCCCATGGTCATAGCGATAAAAGCCTGAGAATGCATAGTACAGACCGTTCGCGAGCGGCCCGCGGGCGGCAAAGTCGGCGCGGACGCGATTCTGGTCCGAAACCTCGACCTGAGTGGCGCCTTCCGCCGTGTCCGAGCCCGTCTTGTCGATGAAGTTGATGACCCCGCCGATGCCGCCGCCGCCGAACAGGTTCGACACGCCGCCGCGCACGAACTCCAGTCGCTCCACTCCGAGGTCGGGTCGATAGTAGACATCGGGCGCCGACGAATTCAGGCCCATGCTGCTGATCACCGGCATTCCGTTGAACTCCAACGGCGTGAACTGATACTGCCCGCCCGAGGGCAGCCCCGCGACGAATATGTTGGCGGCCACTTCGCCACCGCCGCCCTCGGCCTTGAGAGCCGGAACGGTGGTGAGAACGTCGGCCGCGCTGTTCGAAGCGAGCAGGGTCAACCGGTCCGAGGAGATGCTCGTGGCCACCAGCGGCGTCCGCAAGTCGGCGCGCGCCTGGCTGGTCCCCGTCACGATCACGGTTTGCAGAGTCTGCGACTCGGAATCCGACGTGGAATCAGTCCGGGAAGCGGACGATGTGGTCTGCGCTGGGGCCGGACCCGCAAAAAGGCCCACGGCCACGGTGCCCATGGAAACAGCCATGGCGGCCGCGGACCTCCGACTCAAGTACGGCTTCGAGTTGCCCATGTATGTTCCCCCTTCGGCTCGCAGTGCCCGCGGCGGGTCTCTAAGAGTCTTTTTTGCCCAAGGCCACGACCGCGCACCGCCGCCGGCTTCCAAGGATTCCCCGCCAACTCTGTCGGGGCGTCGGTGCGCCGCCACGCTGGAATACTAGTGCTCCAAAAACGTTTCTGTCAATGCGGCGCAATCCGGCGGGCCGTGCGCCGGAGGGCGGCATCACTTGCGCGGGCAATCGGACTTGCGCGGCACCAGCACGACAGGCTCCAGGTAATGGATGTCTGCCGGCTTGGCCTCCGCGCGTAGCAGCCGCAACAGACTCTGGCCGATGTGACGGCCGTTCTCGAATACAGCGTGGTCGATCGTGGTCAAGGGCGGATCGCAGAACCCCGAGGCACTCGAGTTGCCGTACCCGGCAATCGATATCTCGTGGCCGACTGCCATGCCGCGCTCGCGGCACGCCGCGATGGCGCCGATCGCCATCGCGTCGGTGGCGCACACGATGGCGGTCGGCGGTACCGCCGATACCAGCAGCGAGCGGCACAGGGCGTAGCCGCTGACTTCGCTTAAGTCACCGTTCAACATCAGCAGTCGATCGGGGGCGATGCGATGCTTGGCGAGCGCGCGGGTATAGCCCTTTTCGCGCAGCCGCACGAAGTTGTATTCGAGGGGACCATTGAGGAGCGCGATCCGCTCGTGACCGAACTCGATCTGCCGCAGGGTCACCAGGTAGAACGCCTTCTCGTTGTCGGTATCGACCCACGCGTAGGGCTCGGCCGTTTCAGTGCGTCCGTACGTCACAAAGGGAATGTGCGCCTTGCGCACCAGCTCGACTCGGGGGTCGGCGACTCTCGTGCGCACCAGCAGTAGCGCATCCACCCAGCCGCCCTTGATGAAATTCCCGTACAGCGCCGCCTCGCGCTCGAGATCATTGCGGGTCTGCATCGTCGCGATGAGCCCGTAGCCTCCATTCTCGAGCTCGACCTCCACGCCTCCCAGCAGGCTCGAGGCGACTGAATCGACGAACCGCACACCGTCGCTGGCAGCAGGCAGGATGACCCCGACCAGCGAACTCCTGCCGGACTTCAGGCGCCGCGCGCCCGGGTTCGGCCGGTAACCGATTTCGCGTGCGCGCTTGAGGACGCGCTGTTTGGTGGCTGGCGCGACATCGTGGTACCCGTTGAGCGCTCGCGAAACGGTGGAGATCGAGAGCCCGAGGTCACGGGCGAGCAGCACTATCGACATATCGGTCCGCAGCCCTCGCAGATCGCCGCCGCACCCAAGTCTAATCCAAGCCGCTCGGTGCTGCCGCGCGGGCAGCATATTTCATTGACAAAAACGTTTTTGATAACCTATTCTCGAATCGATGCCAGCGCGGTACAGTAAGCCGGTGACCGTGGAGGAGCTCGACCACCGGGCGCGCGAGATTCTGCTTCGCAACGATCGGGGGACTTACACCGTGCCGAACGGCCGCGTGTACCCGTTCCAGTGGAACTGGGATTCTGCCTTCGCCTCGCTCGGGTTCGCTGCATTCGACTTGGATCGCGCATGGCGCGAGATCGAGTCGCTGTTCGAGGGGCAGTGGGAAGACGGATTTCTGCCGCACATCATCTTCTGGAAGGACGACGCGGGTTATTTCCCCGGGCCGGCGGTCTGGGCAACAGGCCGGACACCGCGCACCTCCGGCATCACGCAGCCGCCCGTCGCCGCCAGCACGGTGCGCACGTTGTGGGAACAGGGCGACCAGGCTCGCTTTCGGCCGCGTCTGGAGAAGCTATTCCCGAAACTGCTCGCGTGGCATCGGTGGTTTGGCGAGGTGCGGGGTCCGCTGGGCCGGGGTCTGGTCCTCATCGTGCATCCCTGGGAATCCGGCAGGGACAACTCCCCGGAGTGGGATGCGCCGTCGCAGGCCGTCGACGTCTCGCACGTGGGCCCGTACGAGCGGCTCGATACGAGCCATCTCGACCAGAGCGTACGCCCGACAAAGCTCGACTACGACCGCTACGTGGCGCTGGTGCAATACGGGCGCGCGCTCGGCTGGAACCACCCGCGCATAGGGCGGGAGAGTCCGTTTCGCGTCATCGATGTCGGCACGACCATGATACTGCTGCGCGCGAATCGCGATCTTCTCGCGCTGGCCGAGGCTCTGGGCCGTGATGAGCACGTCGAGGAGCTGAAGCGCAGCGTCGCGCAGGCGGAGGACGGCGTCTCCTGGTTGTGGGATGAGCGGGTAGGCGCGTATTGCTCGCGAGACCTGATCACTGGCCAATCCTCGGGCATCGTGACCAGTGCTGCCTTCCTGTCTTTCTACGCAGGCGTCCGTCGCGATGACCGCAGTCGTCGGCTGCTCGAGCATCTGGAGCGGATCGCGAGCCGCGCGAAGTACCTCGTACCCAGCCTGGATCCCGACGACCCGAGATTCGATTCGATCCGCTACTGGCGTGGTCCGGTGTGGGCGGTCGTCAACCATCTCATCGGCAGCGGTCTCAACGCCTCCGGACATGCGCACTGGGGTGAGCGAATTCGCACCGACACCCGCCGGCTGATCGAGCAGGCCGGCATGTACGAGTACTTCTGTCCGCGAACCGGCTGCGGAATCGGTGGTGACGATTTCTCCTGGACCGCGGCCATGTGGCTGCACTGGGCGCGCGATGCCGGACCCCGCGAGGATCAGCCGATCGCATCCTGACGTGGATCGATTGGTGGAAAGGGAGGGACTTGTTTCCCTTGTTCCCCTCCCCTAAGCCCTTGTTTTGGCGTAGTCCAGAGCGACGCCTGGAGGCAAATTAACGGATTTTGTGTACCAGATGTGTACCAACACTGGCGGACAGCATGGCCGTAGAAGCGTCGACGCGTCACAAGCCTTCCCGGCGCGCGAAGAGCGTGTCCGGTCCCCAAAGCACCCGGCTGGCGTATGGTATCCGTTTACCAAGTCATCCGGCCCGGTCGCGGAGCGAGCGACTATCCATCTTCCTCTGGATTCCTCAGCAACTTCACGGCAAACCGACGGAGGCGGCCGTCTTGGCACTCCTAGACGCTGGCCGCACAATCTGTCGCGCCGAACCGTAGCGACGGGAGCTATGTTGGATCAGTTTCGACCGGACGTGCAGGGAAATTCCCCATTCATCGTGGGGGTATCGGGTCACCGGGATCTCGACCCCGCGGAACTCCCGCGCCTCAAGGACGCCGTTGCGGCGTTTGTCACCCAACTCAAGTCGTATCTGCCCGACACGGAGGTGCACATGGTGGTCGGCATGGCGCCAGGGGCAGACCTCCTGGTGGTCGAGACGGCCCTGGATCTTAATGTCCAGGTCGAGGCCGTACTGCCCATGTCGCTGGACCAGTATGCGGCCGATTTCGAGCCCGACACGCTGCAGCACCTTAAGGAGCTCCTGCGCCACCCGCGCGTTCATTGTGTGGAGCTGCGTGCCGATGCCCAGGAGTCACGGGACGTGGCACCGCTATCGTCCGTGGATGCCCGCAACGCGATGTATGCCAACCTCACCGACACGCTCATTCGGCGCAGCAGCCTTCTGCTCGCCCTTTGGGACGGGCGTCCATCGAATCTCTCCGGCGGCACAGCCGACACGGTGCTTCGCTACCTGGGCGTGCACACCGATGAGAGCCAGGATGCCGACGCGCTGGGATTTGTCTCCGAGGTCGAAGAGCTCGACCCGGGGACGCGGTTGGTGTACTGGGCTCCCACCGCGCGCATCAATGTCGCACCGCTGCCGCTTCAGCGACCCCCGTGCTTTCTCTCAGGCGCGGGGGACAACACTCTGCAGGCGCACCCAAGCATGCCGCCCTGGCTCAAAATCCAGCTAGAGCAGTTCAACGATTACAACCTTGAGTTTCGCACTCTCTCGGCATCAGGAAGGCTCGGCACGCCTGACTCGCTGCTCGCGCCCCTGCCACGCTTGTGCGCATGCTCGAGGTCCGAGCTGCTCGAGGACATCAACGCGCAGTACACCAAAGCAGATGCGCTCGCGGTGTACTACCAGCGCCGGTCCGACCGTCTCTTCGACTTGTTTGCCATCATGGCATTCGCCATGGGCATCGCCTATCTTATGTACGACAAGCTGACCTCATCGCGCGCGCTGCTGATCGTTTATCTGGTCATGCTTTTTACCGGGTTGGGAACGTATTACGTTCTGGAGGGTCGGCGCTGGTTCAGCAAACACCTGACCTACCGGGCGCTCGCGGAAACTTTGCGGGCGCGTTTCTATCTGCGACTGGCCGGCGCCGATCACCGGGTGAACTCGGCCGAGGTGCTCGCGCTCTCGGGAATCGATCGCTTTGAGGGTTTCAGCTGGATTGCATTTGTACTGAAAAGTATCGAGCCAGCGGATATCCCGGTGCTCACCGACCGACCGCCGGAATCTCCCCGACAGCGTTGCGTAGAGGAAGCGTGGATCCAGAACCAACACCGTTATTTTACTGTCAAAGTCGCGGTGCTGGAGAAGCGCAACCGTCGGATTGAACGCCTGAAGCAGGCGCTGCTGGTGAGCATTCTGGTCGTCATCTCCTCGCTGTACATATCAGGCGGTGCGTTCGATCGTATGCAGACACTGCTCGGCATCTCGGTCAAGAACTTGCTGACCTTCACCTTGGGGCTAATGGCCATCCTGCTCGGCGCCTGGGAGCTGCATCAGAACAAGATGGCGACCCGTGAACTGCTTTGGCAGTACCGCAACCAGCGCGGGCATTTTGCCCGGGCAAAGGCGTTGCTTTCGAGGGTAACGTCGGTGCGTCGGCGCAACGAGGTGCTCGCCGAACTCGGCAAGGATTCGCTCATGGAGAGCTATCTATGGACGATCCATCGCTACCATCGCGAGCATGAGCCGCCAGGAGGCTGACGACGGTTCCGCGCGAACGGGGGCTAAAGGCGACTGACGCGCAGCAATGTCGCACCGACAGGCAATGAGCAAAGGTGCTCAGATTTCTTCGGGAATTACGCGCGTGACCACGTCGCCCCCGTCGGTCCTGGTCCACCGGTTGTTCGAGCCGGAGTGGGTATATTCCTCGAACACCAGGCAGCGCACCACTTCGCGGAATCTCAGCTCACGCTCTGCCGGTCACTGTTGCCGAAGCTCATGACAGCGGTTGAGGCGAAGTTCGAAGCACGGGCTGGTCGCAGCGCGCGCTCATGGCGGCGCCACGTCGGTACCGTCACCCGGAAGCAACCGTTGCGAGACCTGGGAAAAACTCCAGCCCGCGCGCGGAGCGTTGCGCTCCAGAATCCAGATCAGGTCGAACCGGTCATCTGGCCAATGGACGGGACAGCCCGGCAGCTTGCCGGCGATTTCCATGACCAGCCGCGGAATGGCGGCATGGTGCCAGACAATCAGCGCCGGTGATGGGGCCGCGATCACTACCGCCGCCAGCGCTGCCTCTTCTTCTTCCGCATACGCATGATTGACCGGGATGCCCAGGGCTGCCGCCAGCGGGCCGGCCGTGTGCATCGCCCGCAAGCTGGGACTGTCCCCGGTAGCATCCGACGCGAAAATCGAGCGAGGCGTGTGAATCCTGGAGCCAGCCGGCAGCCCCCCGGGCGGTGCGAACAGATGCACCAAGGCGCCCGCCCGTTGCCAGCCGCGCACCGTCAATTCGTGATGCGCAGGACGGCCGCTTTCGGTTACACCCCGGTCACGACTGCCATGCTGATGCTTTTCCGCATGCCGGATGATCATGATCTTCAACATGCCGGTGACTCCATGGTCGTCGTCGGCAATGCTTGCACGACAACCAGAAGTTGGACAACACTCTCCGGAGGATAAAGGTACTAAAAAGGGCGCCCATTTGCGGGGTCTTTGGTTGCGCCTTGCTTGGCTGGCGACGGTCCTAGCCCTAGCCATACCTGCCACGGCCGCCCCCTTGCATCGCATCGTTGCGGTCGGCGACCTACATGGCGATTTTTCCGCCTGGCGGGATATCCTGCGTTCCGCAAGCGTGGTCGATAACAATGGCCACTGGACCGGCGGCGACGTGGTCCTAATCCAGACCGGCGACGCCGTCGATCGCGGCCCGAATTCGCTCGAGATCATCCAGGATCTCGTGCGGCTGCAGAAAGAAGCGGCCCGCGCCCACGGTCAGGTCATCGCCATGGTCGGCAATCACGAAGCCATGAACCTGACCGGTGACCTGCGCTATGTCTCCGCCGCCGACTATGCCGGCTATGCCGACCGCCGATCGGCCGTGCGGCGCGAGGATGTCTACAATTCCAATAAGACTGCTATCGAAATGGCCTATCGCCAAAAAGACCCGCAGATGAGCGGCGACGCGATCAAGAAGGTCTGGTTCGAAGCCTTCCCACTAGGGCGCATCGAGCACCAGATCGCCTGGAGCGATCACGGCACGATCGGTCGATGGGTCGTGAAAAATCCTGTTGTCGTCCTGCTGGACGGCACGCTGTTCGTGCATGGCGGTATCAGTCCGGCTTATGCCAATCTGACCGTGACGGAGATCAATGTCCGCGCCGCAGCCGCGCTGACGGCGCGAAACACCGATCCTACAGCGATCATCAATGACGACCAGGGGCCGCTCTGGTACCGGGGGCTGGCGCAGCCGCTGGCGTCCAACAACGGCGAGACGCTCGCGGCGCCGACGCCAGCCCAGATTCAGCCGGCCGGCGAAGATCAGCTGGATGCCCTGCTATCTGCTTATGGCGCGAGGCGAATCGTGGTCGGTCACACGCCCATCCTGTCGGGAATCGCTCTCTTCCATGACGGAAAGCTGATCTGCATTGATACTGGAATATCGGCCGTGTACGGCGGTACGGTCTCTTATCTGGACATAGTCGATGGGACGCCCGTCCCGCATGCCGTCGCACGATCTCAGCAACCCTCAAAACAGGGAGCGCCGTGATGTGCTTGGTTCTGAAAATGGCCTTCGCTGTCGCGACGTTTTCCATCCTGTCCTGGGCAAATCCCGTCCGCGCTGCCGACGGCCCCAAACCGTTGTTTGCCAGCGACGATGTGCTGAGTCTGACCCTCACGGGACCCTTCGACACGATTTCGCGCGACATCGCCGCCAAGCCGGTCCCCGGTGTACTGAAGGTTGGCGGCGCGGCGCCAGAAACCATGCCCGTGACCTTGTCGGTGCGCGGCATCACGCGGCGCAAGAAAGAGGTATGTGCCTTTCCGCCCCTGCGCGTGGAGTTCTCGCAAAAACCCGGACCGTCTTCCATCTTCAAGGGACAGAAGCGGCTCAAGCTGGTGACCCATTGCCAGCGCAGCGCGGATTACCAGCAATATCTGCTGCTGGAATATACTGCCTACCGGCTGTACCGCGCCCTGACCCCGGAAAGCTTCAACGTCCGACTTGCCAAGATTGACTATACCTATAAGGACGGCCAAGCCCTCATCACACGGCTCGGCTTTTTTATTGAGGATGTCAATGACGTGGTGAAGCGCAACGGGCAGGAACGGCTCAGGGGTGTCAGAAGAATATCCGCCTCGCAACTGGATGCGGCCGCCGCGGCGCGCTATGCGGTGTTTGAGTACATGATCAGCAACCTGGATTGGGCCATGACGGCCGGTCCGGCCGGCGCGGATTGCTGCCACAATGCCCGGCTGATGGGTGCCAAGGGCGTGACCGGCGCATCGACGGGCCTGATCCCCGTGCCTTATGACTTTGACTATGCCGGCCTGGTCAACGCGCCCTATGCCGAGCCGCCGGACGGGATCCATGTCGCCAATGTGAAAGTGCGGCGCTATCGCGGCTTCTGCGCGCATAACGGGGAGGCCAAGGCGTTCCTCACGCAGATTTCCACCCGCCGTGACTCGCTGATGGCCATTCTCAACGAGACGCCGCAGCTGGAAGACAGGACGCGCCGAAAGGCGGCCGGTTATCTCGACGACTTTTTCGAGGAGGCCGGATCGCCGTCCAAGGTGGCCGATCTCATGAAAGTGTGCTTGCGTTAATCGCGTAGAGGGGCCGGGGCCATACGTCGTGACACGTCTAAACGCTGACAAAGCTCAAGCCCTGTTTGACGGAACCCATGGTCCGGCTGCCGCGCTGGACTGGTCCGGCCTGACAGACGTGCGATTCATCGCGAACTCGGTCGGCATCCTGCTGCTGGCCACCCTGCTGGGCGCCGTGATTGGCTACCACCCAGCGACGCGGCGCACCATAGACGGGCTGCATGAAGCGGACATGCCGCATGTCTATGTGATGTATGCGTTGATCGGCGCGGTGATCGGCGTGGCCGTGCGCGAATTCGGCACCGTGGTCGGTTTGGTGGTGTTCGGCATCGGCGGTCTAACCCGTTTCCGCTCGGCGGCAGATTCGACGCGCGACACAGTGCGGCTGATCATCGTTACCCTGGTGGGACTGACCGCGGGCCTCGGCCTGTTGCATTTTGCGGTGATCATCACGCTGTTCACCTCCGCCCTGATCTATCTCTTCGACACCAGACCGCCCTACCGCATCCGGGTGGAAGGCATAGCGAAGGATCGCGCCGACAGGTGCACCGAGGTCTATCGCGGCATTCTAAAGGGGCATGGCTGCAGCATCATTGCTGAGCATCATTCGCTGGAAAAGGCGCGGATTGAATTTGTCTTCCGTTTGCCCCGCCGCAGCACCCGCGACCGGCTGGACGTGGAGTTGCGCAGTATTGCCGCCGATTTGCGCGGCGACGTGGATTGGGAAGTCACCTAGCCGGGCGTTCAAACGGGGTAACTGTAGCGCCGATCAACCGAGGTGCTGAAAACCTGATTAGGCCACCTACCGGCCGGACTGAATCCCCAGATTCCATCATCTCAACAGCAGCGGCAGCTGAATTCCGTTCGGAGCACCCCCTCGGAAGGGCTATTGTCGCCTACGCCAGGGCACGTGATGGCCCCATATCGGAGCCCGAGCGCTTCGCTTACATACCCGTGAAGGCATAAGCGCCACAGTCGACGGTAACTCCATATTGGTGAGTGGAAGTTGGACATGGACGCGTCCGCAGTAAGAGGACTGATACGGCGCTTCGAAGGCAAGCACAAGCTGATTAGAGACTGCTTTTACACGGGCCAGGGCATCAGGTTGCAGTTTGTCGATTCTCAGATCGCGGAGGACATCATTGCGTATTCCACGCGATCGTGAACGGGGTTTCCACGGGATGGTGAACACGGATTCCACGGGAACGTGAACGCCACGGGGATCGTGAACACTTGGGCGCCGTGCGTGGCGCGGTGTTCACGATCGTGGCGAGGGGGCGGGCGACTGGAGATTGATCGGATGGCCGACCGCGTAGCCTTGGGACTTTTTGTCCTGGGGAGCGAGGTCGATGCCGAACGAGAGGGTCTCCGTGTCGAAGCTGAAGCAGCTGATCGGGCTGCAGGCGAGCAATTTAAGCGTCCGGGCGCTCGCGCGGGCGCTCGGGCTGTCGGTCGGAGCGGTCTCGAAGTACCTGCGGGCGGGAATTCCCGCGAGAACCGTTCTAAGGTTGGTAGTGTGATGTGCAAATCTTTGAAAAGAGTTGGTGGAAAGGGAGGGACTCGAACCCTCGACTCCGGCATTATGAGGCCGGTAGTTTGCTCAAGGTAACGAGTAGATTCAACAACTTGCCAAGGGGCGCTCGTTGCCACTGGCACGACGAGGCGCAACTGAGCACGACCGAGTCCCGCAAGACTCCCGCAGGAATTCGGGTCACGGCCCCGGCACGAGTGCTGCTCACCAGCCGTGTGCAGCGATGCTGCGCTCACCCCTCCGATGTGGTGTACGATGTGGATTGACACCCATATCGGACTCCACAGTGGTAAAGACGATCCAGATGACCATCGACGAGCGGCTCCTGAAGCTGGTCGACAAGCTGAGCCGGGCTCGAAAGACTAGCCGATCGGCGTTCATTCGCGACGCACTCGAGGCAGAGATCCGGCGACAGCGAGTTCGCGGGGACGAGATCCGTCACGTTGAGGGCTACACGCGCAAGCCAGTCGCGCCAGGCGAGTTCGACGTCTGGCTCAGCGAACAAGACTGGGGCGCATCGTGAATCGAGGTGAAGTCCGCTGGTACACGTTCAAGGCACCCGACAAGAAGCGGCCAGTGCTGATCCTTACCCGCGAGTCTGCAATAGCAATATTGCACTCGGTCACCATTGCGCCCATCACATCGACAATCCGCAGCATTCCCACAGAGGTCGTGTTGACGGAGCAGGACGGTTTGCCTCATGCCTGCGCAGCAAACTTCGACAATCTTCAGACGGTACCCAAGAGCAATATCGGCGATCGCATTACCCGATTGACGTCGCGGAAAATGAAAGAAACAGCGGCAGCCGTGTCGTTCGCGCTCGGCTTCGACGATGAATGAGCCTGCGCCGTGCCACGCACCATTGCGGAAGCCGACTGGAAGGTGCTGAGGCGCGTGCACCCGCTCGCGCTCGAACGCTACTGCGAACGCGTGCTTGCCGAGATCGAGCGTGTCACGCACGAACAGCGCCCTGAGCGCCCTGAGCGCTCATCAGCGCTACCTCGATGTCTTCAAAGTCATCGAACAGCGCGACCGAGAGATGGCGGGCATCCTCGATGACCCGAAGCGCTCGAATGCGCTGGCGATGCTGGCCAGGGTTCGCTTGGCAGGATTGTTAACGGAGGACGAGTTCTCCGGGTTGAGTCCGGAAACGCGCGGTGCGATCCAATTACTGCTAGGCGCAGGGTGAACCTCCGACATGGCTACAATCCCGCGATTTTCCACGTCCACCATCGTCGGCTCGAACTATCTCGTCCCCTGGCTGGCCGCGGAAGGGCCCCTTGCCTACACTCCGGCCGAACCGCCGGTGAGAGACTACTTTTCCAGTACAGCTTGATTTTCTCTCTCGCGACGCCCCTGCGCGTGGTTCCAGCTGGCGGTTGAAGACGATGCATCGCCAACGCAGTGCGAGAAGCTCACCGCGTTGAAGTCCGTTGTTCATGGGACGAGCACCGCTGGCGTCAAGTGGTCTCCGAAGTGTGGCAGAGAACGGAGCAACTTCTTGTTGCGCTGTTTGCGCCCAAGCGTCTGCCGCTTAGTATTGCCCCCGTCGCTGTGGCGACTAGTGGGGTCCGAAGGATCGAGCTGGTCGGCGGAACGTGCATGTTGGAGACGAAGCGCCTTGCGCCCGCGTCAGCTCGAGAGACCTGCGCTTAGTCTCGGTCGACCACGGTGCTCCACAATTCCTCCCGCAATTCAGTCAGTGACTTGCGTGTCATTGTCGTCATCCTCATCCGCGAACCTCCTGTCCACGAAATCCCATCGACAGAGCCCGCAACAGTGCCGTTCGACCCGACGGCCGTGAACTAGGACCCGCTCCAAACGATGCCCCGCCACGACGGGTATCCTCCAAAGGGGGTGGCTAGACAGGTCCGATAGGTCCAATTTGATCCCATCTGGCGGTGTTCGAGAGCGCCGCGTTCGGGCGGCGTTTCCATGTCACGGGCTAAGCCTGGGGCGCAGGACCGGCAGGGCACAGCAATTGTCCCCGCGGACTCGCCAGTCTTTGCCCCATGCACGCAGTAACGCTTTCGCCTTATTTCGCGCCGCTGACCGACTTGGTATCTGTGTTCAACAGGACGTGCAGATGAATCCTGTGAAAAACAAGGCGGAGCGTTCACACGCCCTCCCCAGGGAGTTGTGGCCCATTCTCGCGCTGATCTTTACCGGGCCGGTCCTGTTTGTAAACGTGCTCCTGGGTGGGGATCGGGCGTTGCAACGCGCCTGGATCATCGCGCTGATCGGATTGGCTTGCTTCGGCTTTCTGGGGCGTCGCAAGTAAACGATAGCCCGGAGCGATGGACCGATCGCTGCCTATCGCCCGCGCTGCTGACGCCGCGGCCATCCGGCGATCATTTGCCCGGCTCACAGATTCGACGCCAGCCGCGAGGATCGGCGTCAACTAGGGCTCACGCCGCACTTCTCTGGCGGATTTATCAAAACGCAAGCCGAGGAATGCGGCATCTGGTTCGGTACGCCGATCCGCGACTTGCTGCGAGCCGCCATCCGACGTAGCCAGGTTCATCGACCGATCTTTACCCATAGTCGCAACTGTGATCCAGCGATCCAGCAGCGCGTTCAGAGCTGACCCGGCATCAATTAGTCAGCAATTAAATAGTTGGTGGAAAGGGAGGGACTCGAACCCTCGACCCCGGCATTATGAGTGCCGTGCTCTAACCAGCTGAGCTACCTTTCCACGAAGGGGCGCGCATTGTCCTCATCCGCGCCGCGGGGTGTCAAACCCGCGCCGGCGCCGTTCGGGGCGTGCGGCCGCGGCGCCGCTCCTTACACATTAAACCTGAAGTGCATGACGTCGCCCTCCTGCACCACATATTCCTTGCCCTCCAGGCGCAGCTTGCCGGCTTCGCGCGCGCCGGCTTCGCCTTTGCCGGCGAGGTAGTCCGGGAAGGCGATGACTTCGGCGCGGATGAAGCCGCGCTCGAAGTCGGTATGGATAACCCCCGCCGCCTGCGGCGCGGACGCGCCGACGCGCACCGTCCAGGCGCGCACTTCCTTGGGGCCGGCAGTGAAGAAGGTCTGCAGACCCAGCAGCCGGTAGGCCGCCCGGATCACGCGATTCAACCCCGGCTCCTTGAGACCCAGATCGGCGAGGAACTCGCTGCGCTCGGCCTCCTCGAGCTGCGCGATCTCCGCCTCGATGGCCGCGCACACCGCCACCACCACGGCGCCCTCGGCAGCGGCGCGCTGCTCGAGCGCCGCCAGGAACGGATTGTCCTCGAAGCCGCGCTCCGCCACGTTGGCGACGTACATCACCGGTTTTGCCGTGAGCAGCTGCAGCTCGCGCAGATCGCGGTGTGCCTCCTCGCCGAGCGCCAGCGCGCGCACCGGCCTGGCCGCATCCAGCTGCACCTTGACGCGCTCGAACAGCGCGCGCTTGCGGATCGCGTCCGGCTCGCCGCTCTTGGCCGCCCGCGTGGCGCGATCCAGCCCCTTCTCCAGAGTCGCGAGATCCGCGAGCGCCAGCTCAGTGTCGATGGTCTCCACGTCCGAGAGCGGATCGATCCGGCCCGCGACATGGATAACGTCGCCGCTCTCGAAGCAGCGCACCACGTGCGCGATCGCGTCCACTTCGCGGATGTGCGACAGGAACTGATTGCCGAGTCCCTCGCCCTGCGAGGCGCCGGCGACCAGGCCGGCGATGTCGACGAACTCGACCGTGGTCGGAACGATCTTCTCGGGCCTGGCAATCGCCGCCAGCTGCGCCAGGCGCGGATCAGGCACCGGCACCACGCCGACGTTCGGATCAATGGTGGAGAACGGATAGTTCTCGGCCGTGACCTGGGCGCGGGTGAGCGCGTTGAACAGAGTCGACTTGCCGACATTGGGCAGACCAACGATGCCGCAGCGGATGGGCATGAAGAGGATTCGTCTCGTGCTTCAGGAGTTGGCGGGCGCCGCCGGCGCGCCCGGTGCGGATTCGCGGCTGTGCAGGCGGTTCATGGCGACCTGCGCGCCTTCGGTGAGCAGCAGCGGCACGATGTCCGCGGCCGCCAGCAGCGCCTCGTGGATGAGTTGCGCTTCCACGGCAGGCGGGCGCCCCAACACGTAATCCAGCACCGCGGCCCGGTTGCCGGGGTGACCGATGCCGATCCGCAGCCGCCAGAACGCATCGCCCATGTGCGCGATCACGTCGCGCATGCCGTTGTGACCGGCGGCGCCGCCGCCCTGCTTGAGGCGCACCACCCCCGCGGGGAAATCCAGCTCATCGTACGCCACCAGCACCGACTCGACGGGGATCTTGTAGAACGTCGTGACGCTGCGCACCGGGTCGCCGCTGTGGTTCATGTAGCTCATGGGCTTCAGCAGCCACAGGTCGGTGTCACCCACACGCGTGCGCGCCAGTTCCGCGCGGTGGCGGGGCTCGCTGCGGAAGGCGGCGCCGTGGCGGCGCGCGAGCTCGTCAGCGAACTGGAACCCCGCGTTGTGCCGCGTGCGTGCGTATTCGGTGCCCGGATTACCGAGCCCGACGATCAGCTTGAGCGGCTCACCTGCCATGTCGTTGACTCACACCGCAAACGCCGCCGGCCGCCGAAGGAGCGCCCTGGCTCCCGCGGCGGCCGGTGACGGGTCTGAGCAGTGCCTGTGGTGGCGGCTACTTCTTGCCGCCCTC
>VBNH01000071.1 GCA_005878095.1 Gammaproteobacteria bacterium
GCCCATCAGCATGATGGTCGCGGTGCCCGCGTTCCAGCACTCACCGATGTTGGGACACTTCGCCTCCTCGCAGACCGTGGCGAGCCGGTGCTCCCTGACGAGCGCCCTGACGCGGGCGAAGGCAGCGCCGGTCGGCGCCTTCGCCTTGAGCCACGGCGGCTTGGGCGCCGGGCCGCGCCCACTGTCGGCGCCGCGCTTGATGCCGTCACGGATGGCGGTAAACCCTTGAGCCGTCAGGTATTTCTCGCCACTGGCGGCACGCGCGACCTCCGCCACCACCGGGATGCCCCTCAGATCCGACATGGACTCATTGTACCGCACGCACGCGTGCATCCAGGCTCGCCAGGCGCTCTGTGGTGCCGACATCGCACCACTCGCCGCGATGCACGTGCCCGCGCACCAGGCCTGCGGCGATGGCGCGATTCAGCAGCGGCAGCAGCGGAAACCTCTCCGCGGTGCAGCCGCCGAAGAACTCCGGCCGGTACACGCCGACCCCGGAGTAGGTGAAGCGGTCGCTCTCGCGGCTGACCACGCGCCCCCCCTCGAGCCCGAAGTCCCCGCGCGGATGATGCGGCGGGTTGGGGATCAGCACCAGGTGCGCGTGCGCCGCGTCCTCGAGCTCGAGGTTCGCAAAATCGACGTCGGTCCAGATGTCGGCGTTCACCACCAGGAACGGCCCCGGCCCGAGCAGCGGCACCGCCTTGAAGATGCCACCGCCGGTCTCGAGCGGCACCGGCCCCTCGTCGCTGTACGTGATCGACACGCCGTAGTCGCGGCCGTCGCCGAGCGTCGCGGGCACCTGGTCGCCGAGCCAGGAGAGGTTGATGACCACCTCGCGAATGCCGGCGCGCGCCAGTGCCGCGAGGTGCCAGGCAATGAGCGGCTTGCCGCCCACCCTCACCAGGGGCTTGGGGAGCGAGTCGGTGATCGGGCGCATGCGCTCCCCGCGGCCCGCCGCCAGCAGCATCGCCTTCATGCGCGCGCGTCCCGCGCGTGCTTCGTGCCCGCGGCGACCCGCGCGTTGGCGCGCGGGAGCTGCGCGACGACGCGCTGCTCGAGAAAGCGTCCGAGCGCGGCCAGCTCAGGGTAGCGCGCGCAGGTGTCACGCACATATTCGAGCGTGCGCGGCAGGTCGGGCAGGTAGCCCGGCTTGCCGTCGCGATACCACAGGCGGCAGAAGATCCCGAGCACCTTGATGTGCCGCTGCACGCCGATGAGATCGAACCAGCGCAGGAACTGCTGCTCGCTCTCGCCCGCGGGGCCGCCCTGCGAGCGCAGCAGCCCGCGGTAGCCATTCACCCACTCGAGCACGCGCGCGCGCGGCCAGGCGATGTAGCAGTCCTTCAGCAGCGACACCAGGTCGTAACCCACCGGCCCGGCGAGCGCGTCCTGGAAGTCGATGATCCCGGGATTGCGCTCCTCGAGCACCATGAGATTGCGGGCGTGATAGTCGCGGTGCACGAACACCACCGGCTGCCCGAGCGCTTCCGCGCTCAGAAACTCGAACGCGGCCTCGATGAGCCGCGCTTCATCGGCCGCGGGCGTCAGCGCCAGGTGCCGGTCGAGGAACCATTGCGGCATCAGCGCCATCTCGCGCAACAGCTCCGCGCGGCCGTAGGGCGCGAGCTGCGCGCAGGCCGCGCCACCGCCCACCTGGATGCGCGCCAGCACCTGCAGCGCATCCGCGTACAGCCGCTCGGGGTCGTCGCCGGCCTCGAGCCGCTCGAGATACAGCGTCGCACCCAGATCCTCGAGCAACAGCAGGCCGCGCTCGGCGTCGGCCGCATGCACGTGCGGCACGTGCGCGCCGAGCGACTCGAGCAGGCGCGACACCTTCAGATACGGACGCACGTCCTCCTTGCCCGGAGGCGCATCCATCACGACGTAGGTGGCACCGCTGCAGAACACGCGGAAGTAGCGCCGGAAACTCGCGTCGCTCGATGCCGGCTCGATGCGCGCCGCGGGCCGGCGCAGCTCGCGCGCCAACCAGTCCCCAATCAGCGCGACTCGCGCGTCGGTCTCGAGCATGTGAGCTTTACGGGCCCTCGCAGGGCGCGTGGCAATGGCGCGCCATTATAATGCTGCTCTTCATGCCGCGTTCGAGCGCATTCTGGATCGTGATCGTCGTCTCGCTTGGCGGCATGTTGCCGGCGGCCCGGGCCGAGGACCCTCCCTGTCCGACGCAAGTCGCTGCCGCGGGTGCGCCGACCTCTGCCGCGGGTGCGCCGACCTCTGCCGCGGGTGCGCCGACCTCTGCCGCGGGTGCGCCGACCTCTGCCGCGGGCGCGCCGACCTCTGCCGCGGGCGCGCCGACCTCTGCCGCGGGCGCGCCGCCGACCGCGAAGCCGTTGCCGGGCGAAGGCAACATCTACGTCGCCAGTGACCGGGCGACACTCGGCGTCGATGGCAACGCGACGCTCAAGGGCAACGTGGTCGTGCGCCACGGCGAGCGCGAGATCCGCGCCAACGAGCTTGAATACGACGCGCATAACACCTCGGTGCACACCGCGGGCCACATCGACTACAGCGACCCCCTCGTGCGTGTAACGGGTGCGGGCGGCAGCTACTCGGCGGCGGCCGGCGCCGAGTTCAAGTCGGCCGAGTTCGCTCTGCGCCAGCGTGCCGCACGCGGCGCCGCGCAGGACATGACGCTCACGCCCCAGGGCGTGATTCGACTGCGGGCAGTCATGTTCACGACCTGTCCGGCGCAGGATAGCTCCTGGCAGCTGAAGGCCGACAGCATCATGCTCGACACACGCAACCGGCTCGGCGCCGGCACCGATGCGCAGATCCGCTTCATGGGCGTGCCGCTGATCTACCTGCCGTGGGTGTCGTTTCCGCTGGGCAACGAGCGCAAGAGCGGCTTTCTGTTTCCGGGCATCGGCAACACCTCCTACGGGGGGCTGCAGCTGTCGGTGCCGTACTACTGGAACATCGCGCCCAACGCCGACTTCACCTTCCAGCCCGTCGACTACAGCCGCAGCGGGCCCGATCTGGGCGGCGACCTGCGCTTTCTCACGCAGCACCAGCGCGGCGAGGTGGACTGGAACTATCTGCCCTACGACGGCGCCTTCCACGGCAGCCGCAGCCGTGTGCGGCTGTCCGACGTGGCCGAGCTGCCGGATGACTTCCGCCTGAGCGTGAAAGCGGAGAACGTCAGCGATCCGTTCTACTTCGAAGACTTCTCCCAGGGACCCGAAGGCACCAGCACCGCCTTCATCGAGCGGCGCGCCGCGCTCTCGTACCGCGGCGAGCACTGGAGCGTCGATGGCGAAGCACAGCAATACCAGACCATCGACTACACGCTGGCGGTGAACGATCGCCCCTACGCGCGTGTGCCGCACATTGCGGTGAGCGCCGACTACGGCCTGGGTCCGGCCGGACGGCTGCGCTACGGTTTCGATTCCGAGCTGGTCGACTTCCAGCGCCCGGCCGGCGCCACCGGGGTCACCGGCTGGCGGGCGGATGTCATGCCGGGGGTTCTGCTGGACCTCACCGGCCCGGGATATTTCCTGCGCCCCGCGCTCGCCTGGCGCGCGACCGGCTACCAGCTCGACAACACCCCCCCGGGTGAACCGCGCTCGCCGTCGCGGACGCTGCCGATCGCGAGCTTCGACGCCGGCCTGGTGTTCGAGCGCGACAGCGGCTCGCGCAAGCAGCGCAAGCTGACGCTCGAGCCACGCATCCAGTACCTCGACGTCCCCTATCGCAACCAGGACCAGCTGCCGGTGTTCGACAGCGCGCTTCCGGACCTCAATCCCGTGGAGCTGTTTCGCACCAACCGCTATGTCGGCGCCGACCGCGTCGGCGATGCCAACCAGGTGAGTGCCGGGCTCACCAGCCGGCTGCTGGATGCGCACAACGGCCGCCAGTTCCTGGCCGCCACCTTCGGGCAGTCCTACCACTTCGAGACCCCGCGGGTGATCCTGCCCGGGGAAGCTCCGGCGAGCGGCAAGCACTCGGATTTCGTGGCGCAGCTTGCCCTGACGGCCTTTCAGGACTGGAGCGCGGACGCCGGGGTGCAATGGGATCCGCAGAATGAGCGCAGCGAACGCACCACGGTCAATCTGCAGTACAAGGCCGCCAGCGATGCCGTGCTCAACCTCGCCTACCGCTACAAGCGCTTCGTACTGGTGCAGCAGCTGGTGCAGGGGGTCGCGCAGCCGTTCCAGCAGGGGTTCGACCAGGTGGAGTTCTCGGCGGCCTGGCCTATCCGGCGCCAGTGGAACGTGTTCACGCGGGACGTCTACTCGCTGCGCGATCACACCCCACTGGAGCGCTTCGCCGGCTTCGAGTACCGTGCGTGCTGCTGGCGGGTGAGGCTCGGCGCACGCCGGTTCGTGAACAGTCACGACCCAACCGCCAGCCAGGAGACCGGCGTCTGGCTGCAGCTGGAACTTGCCGGTCTCGCCAGTGTCGGATCGGCGTCGGACGCCTCCCTCACCGAGGCGATCCGGGGATACACGCCTCCCGAAACGATACCTTCGAAGAGTCAGGGCCCGCTGAAGGGCACCTGGTAGAGGAACGGCAATCACATGCAGCGGATGTTGACTTCAGCCCTGATGCAGCTCGCGGTGATCGCGGCGGCCCTCACTCTGCAGCAGGCGGCGCAGGCGCAAACCCGCGAGCTGGCCACCAAGGGTGAACTGCTCGACCGCGTGGCGGCCATCGTCAATGACGGCGTCGTGCTCAACAGCGAGCTCGACGCGCAGGTGGAGGCCGTGAGTGGGCGGCTGCGCCAGCAGAAGCTCGAGCTGCCGCCGCAGAACGTCCTGCGCCAGCAGGTGCTCGAGCGCCTGGTACTGCAGGAAATCCAGATGCAGCGCGCCAATCGCGCCGGCGTCAAGGTGTCGGACGAGACCGTGAACGCAGCGCTCGTGGACGTGGCGAAGCGCAACGGCCTGACGCTCTCGCAGCTGCCCGACGCCCTCGCCAAGCAGGGCGAAGACTACGCCTCCTACCGCGATGACCTGCGCAAGGAAATCACGCTGTCGCTGCTGCGCCAGCGGGATGTGCTGCAGCACATCAGCGTCACGCCACGCGAGATCGATCAGTTTCTCGAGAAGCAGGCCAAGACCCCTTCCGAGCGCAAAGAGTACAACGTGTCTCACATCCTGATCGCCGTGGCCCAGGAAGCGAGCCCCGCGCAGCTCGAGCAGGCCGCCAAGCGCGCCGCGGACGTTTATCAGCGCGCCAAGGGCGGCGAGGATTTCGCCAAGCTCGCGGTAGCCTATTCGAACAGCCAGACCGCCCTCGAGGGCGGCGCGCTGGGCTGGCGCAAGGGCGGCGAGCTGCTCGCCAAGCTCGCGGTAGCCTATTCGAACAGCCAGACCGCCCTCGAGGGCGGCGCGCTGGGCTGGCGCAAGGGCGGCGAGCTGCCCACGTTCCTCAGCGACGTGATCGCCGCACTCAAGCCGGGCGAGGTGAGCGAGCCGCTGCGCACCCCGACCGGGTACCACATTATCCGGCTGAATGAGGTGCGCGGCGCCACCGAGAAGGCGGTGGAGGATCAGATCCACGTGCGACACATCCTCATGAAGACCACCGAGCTCGCCGACGATGCGACCGTGCGGCTAAAGCTCACGGCGCTGCGCGAGCGGATTCTCAAGGGCGAGGACTTCGCCGGCCTCGCCCAGACCACTTCCCAGGACCCGGGATCCGCCGCCGAGGGCGGTGACCTGGGTTGGGCGGGGCCGGGAACCTTCGCCCCGGAGTTCGAGCAGGCGATCGCCGGTCTGAAGGACAACGAGATCAGCGAGCCGTTCCACACGCAGTTTGGCTGGCATATCGCGCAGGTGCTCGGGCACCGCCGCTTCGACAACACCGACGAGCTCAAGCGCCGGCAGGCCATGGAAGCAATCCGCGCCGGCAAGGCGGACGAGGAGACGGAGCTGTGGCTGCGCCGCATGCGCGATGAGGCGTTCGTCGAGTTCAAGTCATAGACGCGCGCGGGAGCGCGCACATCACACTATGATTCCGCGCGTTGCGTTGACGTCGGGAGAGCCGGCCGGCATCGGGCCGGAGTTGTGCCTGGCGCTCGCCAGCGAGGAGCTGCCCTGTGAGCTGGTGTGCCTCGCCGACCGCGCGCTGTTGAGTGAGCGCGCCACACGGCTGAACCTGGCGGTCACGCTGCGCTCCTACGCCTACCGGGCCGGAGCGGCTGGCGCTGCGCACCGCGGCGGCAGCCTCAGCGTCGAGCACCACCCGCTCGCGTGCCCGAGCGTGCCGGGACGCCCCGACACGGCCAACGCGCCCTACGTGCTCGCGCTGCTGGAGCGCGCCGTCGCGGGCGCCCTCAGCGGCGAGTTCGACGCCATCGTCACCGCCCCGGTGCACAAGAGCGTGATCAACGACGCCGGCGTGCGTTTCAGCGGCCACACTGAATTTCTCGCCCAACGCACCCGCAGCGCGCGCGTGGTGATGATGCTGACCGCGGGCGAGCTGCGCGTGGCGCTCGCCACCACCCACCTGCCGCTCCGGGCCGTGAGCGATGCCCTCAGCGCCGACTCGCTATACGAGTCGGCGACGATCCTGGCGCGCGATCTGACGCGCTGGTGGGCGATTCCCGCGCCGCGCATCGCCGTGTGCGGCCTGAACCCTCACGCGGGGGAAGGCGGCTACCTCGGGGACGAGGAGCTGCGCGTGATCGGTCCCGCGATCGCGCGGATGCAGGCGAGCGGCATCCGCGCCGAGGGGCCGTTGCCGGCGGACACCGTGTTCGTGCCGCGGGTGCTCGCGGGCTTCGACGCCGTGCTCGCCATGTATCACGACCAGGGGCTGCCGGTCGTCAAGCACGCGGGCTTCGAGCACGCGGTCAACGTGACGCTCGGCCTGCCGATCGTGCGCACCTCGCCGGATCACGGCACCGCGCTCGATCTGGCAGGCACCGGTCGGGCGGACTGCCGCAGTCTTGCCGCCGCGGTGCGCATGGCAAGCCGTCTCGCCGTGCAGCGGCGCTGATGCCCGGCGTGGCGAGAGCGCACCCGGCGCCGCGCCGCAAGCGCTTCGGCCAGCATTTCCTGCACGACCCGGCGGTGATCGCCCGCATCATGCGCTCGCTTAGCCCCCGCGCCGGCGAGCACCTGGTCGAGATCGGACCGGGACACGGTGCGCTCACCGGCGAGCTGCTCGCGTGCGAGGGCTGTACGCTCGATGCCATCGAGATCGATCGCGATCTCGCGGCGCTGCTGCGTGAGCGCTTCAACCCGCCGCGCTGCGTGCTGCACGATACTGACGCGCTGCAGTTCGACTTCACCGCCCTGGCGCGTGAGCGCGGCGGGCGGCTGCGCATCGTCGGCAACCTGCCCTACAACATCTCCACGCCGCTGCTGTTCCGGCTGCTGGCGCACGCGCCCGCGATCCTCGACCTGCACCTCATGTTGCAGCGGGAGGTGGCGGCGCGCCTCGCCGCGCAGCCCGGGGATGCGGACTACGGGCGCCTGGGCGTCATGCTTGCTCCCCAGGTCCGGGTGGAGCGGCTGTTCGAGGTCGGTCCCGGAGCCTTCCAGCCGGCCCCGAAGGTGTGGTCCGCGGTGGTGCGCCTCACCGTGCGGGCGCAGCCACTGTTTGCGGTGAGTGCGCACTACCCGGCCGTGGTGGCCGCGGCCTTCATGCAGCGCCGCAAAACCCTGCGCAACGCCCTCAAGCCGCTGCTCACCCGCGAGCAGATCGAGGCCTGCGCGGTCGATCCCGGTGCCCGCGCGGAGACGCTCGCGCCGCAAGCATTCAACACCCTGGCACGGGCCCTCGACCGCGCGCGTCCGTGACGTTAGTCTTCCCGGCAGCGGTGCAGGGGGGACTCGTCATGACAGTTTACCGTCGCATCCTGCTGGTTGTTGACCTGACGGAAGGCAGCGTCGGGATCGGGCGCAAGGCACAGGCGCTCGCCGCGGCGCTCGGCGCCGAAGTCGAGCTGCTGCATGTGGTGGAATTCGTGCCGGTCGAGCCCATGGGCGAGACCCTCATGCCCTCGGTGCAGATCGAGGAGGAGCTGCTCGAGCGCGCCCGGCAGCGCCTGGCGGGACTCGCGGCCGAGCTCGGCTTGAGCGGCGCTACCTGCCGGGTCGAGAGTGGCAATGTCAAATCCGAGATCGTGCGCGTAGCGCGCGAGCGCCGGGCCGACCTCATCATTCTCGGCAGTCGCGAACGTCACGGACTCTCGATCCTGGTAAACCTCACCGAGGACACCGTGCTGCACGCCGCGCCGTGCGATGTGCTCGCAATGCGCGCCGGCCGCAGCTAGTCGGCCGGGCACTCCGGTAGAATCGCGCCCATGAGCCCCCTCGAGCACAAGATCCGCGTCGACGTCGAGACCAGTTATCTGGACGAGCAGTCCGACCCGCGCGAGAGCCGTTACGTCTTCTCCTACACCATCACTATCCGCAACGAGGGCCAGGTGCCGGCGCGACTGCTGACCCGCCATTGGGTCATCACGGATGCCAACGGCAAGGTGGAGGAGGTGCGCGGCGACGGCGTGGTGGGCGAGCAGCCGTACCTGAAGCCGGGCCAGGGGTTCCGCTACTCCAGTGGCGCGGTGCTGGAGACCCCGGTCGGTTCCATGCAGGGCAGCTACCAGATGCTCGCCGACAACGGCGCGCACTTCGATGCGCCCATCCAGCCGTTCCGGCTCGCGATGCCCGGAATTCTGCAGTGACCCGCTATGCCATCGGCGACGTACAAGGCTGTGACGAGGAGCTGGGGGCTCTCCTCACGCGGCTGAAGTTCTCGCCGGATCGCGACCGCTTGTGGTTCGTCGGGGATCTGGTCAACCGCGGCCCCGCATCGCTCGCGACGCTGCGGCGCGTGCGCGCACTCGGCGACAACGCGGTCGTGGTGCTCGGAAACCACGATCTGCATCTGCTGGCGCTTGCGCACGGTGCCCACCGGCGCCGCGAGTCCGACACCCTGGACGAGGTGCTGGCGGCGCCGGACCGGGACGTGCTGCTCGAGTGGCTCCTCACGCGCCCCCTGGCGCACGCGGAAGGGTCGGATCTCATGGTGCACGCGGGGCTGGTGCCGCAATGGACCGTCGCCCTGACCCTGAGTCTGGCGCTCGAAGTCGGCAGCGCGCTGCGGCGCGATCCGCGCGCGCTGTTTGATCGCATGTATGGCAATGAGCCGGACCGCTGGCACCCGCTGCTTGCCGGCATGCAGCGACTGCGCTTCGCCATCAACGTGCTGACGCGGCTGCGCGTGTGCACCGCCGACGGACGGGTGGACTTCACCATGAAGGGCGAGCCGCCTCCGCCCCCTTCGCCGCTGCGTCCCTGGTTCACGCACGCGCAGCGCGAGAGCCGCGAGGCGCGCATCATCTTCGGCCACTGGTCGGCGCTCGGCCTGGTGCGCGACCACGGCGTCATCGGCCTCGATACCGGTTGTGTGTGGGGCGGCGCGCTCAGCGCCGTGGACCTGGATGCCGAGCGGGCGCCGGTGCGTGATGGGCAGGATGAGACGCTGATCCGCGCGTACCTCCAGGATCCCGATCGCCCCCGGTGTGACCCGCAAGGCGAGCCGCACCGGCCAGGCGGCCCCTGACGCCGGCTGCAGGGTGATGCTGCCCGAACCGCTGGCGGCGGTGAGGTCGACCACCAGGGCATTGCGCTTCCAGTACTGCCGGAAGGAGTCCGCGACGCCCGCGGCGGCGCTGATGTCGAGCTCATGCACGGGCGCGGCCGGGGGCGCCGGCCGCTGATGCCAGGGCCAGTGCATGGCCGGCAGGTGGCCGCAGCCGGCCGCCAACAGCACCAGCGCCGCCGCGCCTGCGCGCCCCGCGCTCGCTCCTCCGGACCCTGACCGCATCGCGCGCTCCTCGCTCCAGCCTTGCTGCGCGTAACATACGCGAACGGCACGGAGGAGACATGCAATCCCTGCAAGCGTTCAATTTCCGGCAATGGATCGATGCCAACCGCGCGCAATTGAAGCCGCCGGTGGGCAACAAGCGCGTGTTTCGCGATGGCGATTTCATCATCATGGTGGTGGGGGGGCCGAACGCCCGCAAGGACTACCACGTCGACCCGGGGCAGGAATTCTTCTACCAGCTCGAGGGCGACATGGTGCTCAAGACCATGCAGGAGGGCCGTGCGGTCGACGTGCCGATCAGAGCGGGCGAAGTCCTGCTGATTCCGCCCAATATGCCGCATTCGCCGCAACGACCTGCCAGCACCGTGGGCCTGGTGATCGAGCGTGCACGCCGCCCGGGCGAGCTCGATGGCTTCCAGTGGTACTGCGAGCACTGCGGCCAGCGCCTGTACGAGGAGTTCTTCCCGCTCACCGATATCGAAAAGCAGTTTCCGCCGGTATTCGAGCGCTTCTTCGCGAGCAGCGCCAAACGCACCTGCGCGCGCTGCGGCAAGGTCATGGAGCGCTCGTGAATGCCCGCATCGCGGTCGGCGGCCGCGAGTTCGATATCGATGTGTCGCGCCCGGTGATGCTGGCCCTGGCGCTGGATTTCGCGGGCCCGCAGCCGCGTCATTTCGGAGCGCCGCGCGCCACCTCGCAGCCCTTCGAGGCGGCGGGGTTCGAGGGCTCGGTCGAGCGCGGCGCGAGCTGCAATTGCGAGCTCATCACGCTCATCCCGCATTGCAACGGCACGCACACCGAATGCGTCGGACACCTCACGCGCGAGCCTCTCGATGCCTGGCGGGTGGTTCCGGCGGGATTTCTGCCGGCGCTGTTGCTGTCGGTCAGCGCGGAAGCACCGGGCGCGGCCGGTGAGGGGAGCGAGCCGGCGCCGCGCCCGAACGACCGGCTCATCACGCGCCGCGCCCTGGAGCGCGGCTGGCCGGCAAACGCCCCGTTCGAGGCGCGGGCGCTGCTCATCCGCACCCTGCCTAACACCGCGGACAAGCGCGCGCGCGACTACAGCGCGACAACGCCCCCTTACCTGTCGCAGGAGGCGGCGCGGCTGCTCGTCAGCCGCGGCATCCTGCACCTCATCGTCGACATGCCTTCGATCGATCGCGCGCACGATGAGGGCCGGCTCACGGCGCACCGCATTTTTTTCGGGCTGCCGCCGGGCTCGGTGCAGCTCGGCGCCGCGGCGCGGCCCGGCGCCACCATCACCGAGCTGGCCTTCATGCCGGACGAGCTGGCCGACGGCGCCTACCTCCTCGAGCTGCAGGTGCCGGCGCTCGGCGGGGATGCGGTGCCGAGCCGTCCGTTGCTGTACCGGTTGGTGACGCCGGCGTCATGAGCGGGGAATCGACCCTGGAGGCCGCGCGGGCCCGCGATGCGCTCGACCCGCTGCGCGGCTTTCGCGAGCGCTTCGCTCTGCCCCGCGATGTGCACGGCGAGCCGCTCGTCTACCTGTGCGGTCATTCATTGGGGCTGCTGCCGCTCGCGGCCCGCGAGCTGGTGATCGAGGAGCTCGATGAGTGGGCGCGGCTCGGCGTGGCCGGCCACGAGCACGCGCGGCGGCCGTGGGTGCCGTACCACGAGAACCTGACCGCCGGGCTCGCAGCCTTGAGCGGCGCGCACCCGACCGAAGTGGTCGCCATGAATTCACTCACGGTGAACCTGCACCTGATGCTGGCGAGCTTCTACCGGCCCACGGGCCGGCGCACCCGCATCCTGATGGAAGCGGGCGCGTTCTCCTCCGACCGCCACGCGGTCGCTTCCCAGATCGCCTGGGCTGGCCTCGATCCTGCCTCTGCGTTGCTCGAGCTGGCGCCGCGCGCGGGCGAAGACACCGTGCCGGAGGAGGCCATCGAGGCCTGCCTCAGGGAGCACGGCGAGGAGATCGCCCTGGTGTTGTGGCCGGGAGTGCAGTTTCGCACCGGCCAGGCGTTCGACCTCGCGCGCATCGTCCGCGCCACGCACCGCCACGGCTGCATTGCCGGCTTCGACCTCGCGCATTCCATCGGCAATACGCCCCTGGCGCTGCACGAGGCCGGAGCGGACTTCGCGGTGTGGTGCAGTTACAAGTACCTGAACGGCGGCCCCGGTGCCATCGGCGGCTGCTTCGTCCACCAGCGTCACGTGGACGCGCAACCGCGCCAGCACCACAGCGGCGGCCTGCCGGGCGCGCGGCTCGCCGGCTGGTGGGGGCACGAGCAGACGACCCGTTTTCTGATGGAGCCGCAGTTTCGCGCCGCCGCCGGGGCGGCCGCCTGGCAGATCAGCAACCCGCCGATCCTCGCCGCCGCGCCGCTCATCGCCTCGCTGGCAATCTTCACCGAGGCGCGCATGGAGCGGCTGCGCGCGAAGTCGGTGCAGCTCACCTACTTTCTCGAGCAGCTGCTGCGGCCGCTGCAGGAGCAGGTGCACCTCATCACGCCGCGCGACCGGGCGCGGCGCGGCTGTCAGCTGTCGCTGCGCATCGAGGGCGGTGCTGCGCGCGGCGCGCGCGTGTTCGCGGCACTCGCCGCACGCGGCATGGTGTGCGACTGGCGCTCGCCCGACATCATCCGGGTGGCGCCGGTGCCGTTATACAACCGCTTTGAAGACCTCTGGCGGTTCGCCGAGGCGCTCGGCGAAGTGCTGCGGGAGAGCGCTTGAGCCCGCAGGCGCGGCGGGCGGTCAACATTGTCGGCGCGGGCCTGGCCGGGTCGCTGCTCGCACTGCTGCTGGCGCGGCGCGGACTGTCCGTGAGGCTGCATGAGCGCCGGCCCGATCCGCGGCAGGCGCGACCCGAGCGCGGGCGCTCCATCAATCTGGCGCTGGCCGCCCGCGGCATGCGCGCCCTGGAGCGCGCCGGAGTCCTGGAGCGCGTGCGTCCGCTGCTGATCCCGATGCGCGGACGCATGGTGCACGAGCTGTCCGGGCAAACCGCCCTGCAACCCTACGGCCAGCGCGAGCACGAAGTCATCTGGTCGGTCGGCCGCGCCGCTCTCAACCGGGTTCTGATCGAGGAGGCGGCGCGCCACGCGGGTGTGAGCGTGCGTTTCAACCAGCTGTGCCTGGGCGCGGATGTGGGTGGGGATCGGCTGCGCTTTCGCGATGAGGCGAGCGGCGCGCTGCACGAGAGCGCCCTCACGCCCACCATCGCCGCCGACGGCGCGGGCTCCGCGGTGCGCGCCAGCCTGGCAGCCGCCGGGCTCGTGAGCGTGCGCGAGGAGTGGCTCGACCACGACTACAAGGAGCTCAGCGTGCCGCCCGCGGCCGCCCGGCAGGCGCTCGAGCGCCACGCGCTGCACATCTGGCCGCGCGGCGGCTTCATGCTGATCGCGCTGCCCAACACCGACGGCAGCTTTACCGCGACGCTGTTCCTGGCGCGCAGCGGCGCGGTCAGCTTCGCCGCGCTCGCCACGCAGCCGGCGGTCGCGGCGTTCTTCGACCGCCAGTTCGCGGACGCGGTGCCCCTCATGCCGGACCTGCTCGCCGAGTTCGCGAGCCACCCGCAGGGGCAGCTCGGCACCGTACACGCCTCTGCCTGGCAGGTCGCGGGCCGCGTGCTGTTGCTGGGCGACGCCGCCCACGCCATCGTTCCCTTTCACGGCCAGGGCATGAATGCCGCGTTCGAAGACTGCGCGGTGCTCGATGCGCTGCTCGAGCGGCAGGCGGACTGGCCGGCCGTGTTCGCGCAGTTCGAGCAGTCGCGCCGCCCGAACGCCGCGGCAATTGCGCAGATGGCGCTGGAGAACTACACCGAGATGCGCGATGCGGTGCTGGACGCGCGCTTCGTGCGCCGCCGGGACCTCGCCCTGGGGCTGGAGCGGCGCTTTCCCGATCGCTTCATCCCGCGCTATTCGATGGTGATGTTTCACCCCGAGATTGCGTACGCCGAGGCGCTGCGTCGCGGGGCGGTGCAGGCGCAGCTGCTGGATGAGCTGGACCCGGGACCGGGCGGGGACCCGGATCCGGCGCGCGCCGAACAGCTGGTGCGGGAGCGCCTGCCGCCGATAAGTTGAGCGCGTCCGGGCCTAGTGATGCCGCGGCGCCTGCGGTGCGTTGCGGCGCTCGAGCGTCACGAACGTGACCGGATAGGCGTGATCCTCATCCGCCGGATGCGTGCTGCATTCGACGTCGGCCCATTGCGCGGCATCGAAACCGGGAAAGAAGGTGTCGCCCGGCACGTCGGCCTGCACGTGGGTGAGATAGATGCGGCGCGCAATCGGCAGCACCAGACGATAGACCTCCGCGCCGCCTATCACCACCACCTCAGCGCAGCCGCCGCTGTGCGCGAGCGCCTCCTCCACCGAGTGCACGGCGATCACGCCGGCGGCCAACCAGCCGCGATCCCGTGTCAGCACGAGATTGGCGCGCTCGGGAAGCGCGCGGCCGATGGATTCGAAGGTCTTGCGGCCCATGAGGACGGGCTTACCGAGCGTGAAGGCCTTGAAGCGCTTGAGATCCTTCGGCAGACGCCACGGCAGCGCATTGCCGCGGCCGATGACGCCGTTCTGCGCCATCGCAACGATCAGCGAAACCAACGGTTGCACGACCCCCATTACACATTATTACCAGCGCGGCGCCTGGAAAGCCACCCGCCGTGCGTCGCCTACGGCCGATCAGATCTCCACCGCGGTGTTGAGGATGACGACGTCGCGGAACGGCATGCGGAAGAACTCCGCCGCCTGCGTGCTGTATTGCTGCATGCGCGCGAACAGGCGGCGCTGCAAGCCGCGCAGCCCCGGCAGGGGTCGGGCGCGCACCACGTGGCGGCCGACGAAGAAGGAGCTGTCCTCGGTGAACACGCGCAGGCCGCGCGCGCGGCACGCCTTGAGGGCTTCGGCCACGTCCGGAGTCTCCATGAAGCCGAAGCGCGCGGTGATCCAATGCACGCCCGGCAGCGGCTCCTCGATACGCAGCCGCCGCACCGGATCCTGACGCGGGGTGTCGGCGATCTCGACGTTGAGGATGATGACACGCTGGTGCACGACGCAGTTGTGCTCGATGTTGCGAATCAACGCCGACGGCACCAGACCGGCATTGCTGGCGAGGAACACGCCGGTGCCCGGGACGCGCTGCACCCCCGCGACCAGCTTCGCCAACTCGCTGCGCGGCACGGCCATCTTCGCCAGCGCCGCGCGCAGCTCGAGCCGCCCGTTGCGCCAGGTAGTGAATATCAGGCACAGCGCGGCCCCGAGCGTCAGCGGAATCCAGCCCCCGGTTGGCACTTTGGTCAGGTTGCCAGCGACGAACGCGCTGTCGGCCACCAGCATCAGCCCGAACAGCGCCGCCACCTGCCATTTCGGCCAGTTCCACTGCGTGGCGGCGACGAACGCGCCCAGGATCGTGGTGACGACCATGGTGCCGACCACCGCGGCGCCGTACGCACCGCCCAGGGCGTCCGCGGAGCCGAAGCCGACCACGAAGGCGCTAACGGCCAGGAACACCAGCCAGTTCACGATCGGCACGTAAATCTGGCTCTGCTCGAGCGCCGAGGTCTGCAGCACGCGCAGCCGCGGCAGCAGGTCCAGGTGCACCGCCTGGCGGGCCATGGAAAAGGCGCCTGAGATCGTGGCCTGCGAGGCGATGATCGCGGCGGCGGTCGCCAGCATCACCATCCACGGCAGCACCGCGGCGGATACCAGGTGGTAGAGCGGATGCGCGACGGGTTTGCCGAGCTCGAGCAGCAGGGCGCCCTGCCCGAAGTAGTTGATCACCAGCGCCGGCCCCACCAGCGCGAACCAGGCGATACGCACCGGGCGCCGGCCGAACTGGCCCATGTCCGCATACAGGGCCTCGCCGCCGGTGATCGCCAGGAACACCGCCCCGATGATCGCCAGCGCCACCGGCGCGCGATGGACCAGCAGACCGATGCCGTGCAGGGGATTCAGGGCCAGCAGGATCTGCGGGCTGCGGACGATGGGAATGACGCCGATGACCCCGATCACCACGAACCAGAGCAGCATGACGGGCCCGAACAGGCGGGCCACCCTGGCGGTACCGTGGCGCTGATAGGCAAACAGCACGGCGATGACGATGATCGTGACCGGGACCACGCCACTCTTTAAGCCCGGGTTCAGCACCTCCAGGCCCTCGACGGCGCCCAGTACCGAGATCGCCGGCGTGATCAGCGCATCGCAGAAGAAGAACGCGGTGCCGATCAGCGCCAGCGCCACGGCCACTTTCGCCCAGGTGCTGCCGGTGATGAGGCGCCGCTGTGCCAGCGCGAACAGCGCCAGGATCCCGCCCTCCCCCTCGTTGTCGGCCCGCATGATGACCGTTACGTACTTGAGGGTGACGGAGATGGCGAGGCTCCAGAAGACCAGCGACAGCACGCCCAGCACCACCTCGGCGTCAAAACCGCCGGCGGCATCGAGCGCCGACTGAAGCGCGTACAGCGGGCTGGTGCCGATGTCGCCGTAGACGATCCCCATGGCGCCGATCACCGCGGACACACTGAGGCGACGCGAGTTGTTCATGTGAATCGTGCGCCGCTGCGCTGCTCAGCGGCGGCGGCTGCGTCGCCCCTGGCTCCTCGACCGCGGCGCGCGCGGCGGCGGCCACAGCATGCTGCCGCGGCAGCCCTGAACGCCGCAGCGGCACGCGAAGATGGCGTCGATGTCGGGCGGGTCGTCCGCTTCGCGCTTGATCTGGTAATCGTAAGTGAGCTCCTCGCCCGGCTCGATGGTGCGGATCGCGTCGATGTACACGCGCTGATTCTCGATCACCGACTCGCAGTTCGGCTCGCACGAATGGTTGACGAAGCGCGCCTCGTTGCCATCGACACCGGCGTCGATCACGGTGCGCTCATCGACGATGAACAGGAAGGTGTGGTTATCGCCTGCGTCCTTGTGAACGTAACGGCGATCCGCCTCGGCGTGTGAAACGCGCTCGCCCCGGTACTCGATGACGCGCGTGCCGCGCGGGATGCGCCGCGCGGCGAATACACCCAGGCCGTGCAGCGGCGAAGCGCGCACCTCGATCAGTGGCGCCTGAGCGCCGGTGACCGACGCGCTCACACCGCCACCGGCGCCCTGATCGGCGCATGGTGCTGGTAATTCACGAACTCGAAGTCCTCGTACCGATAGGCGAAAATGCTCGCCGGCCGGCGGCGGATCAGCAGCTGCGGCAGCGCGAACGGCGTGCGCGACAGCTGCAGGTCCGCCTGCTCGAGATGATTCAGGTACAGGTGGCAGTCGCCGCCGGTCCAGATGAGCTCGCCGGGCTCGAGATCGCATTGCTGCGCGAACAGGTGCGTGAGCAGCGCGTAGCCGGCGATGTTGAACGGTACGCCGAGAAACACGTCCGCGCTGCGCTGGTAGAGCTGACAGGACAGACGTCCCGCGGCCACGTAGAGCTGGAAGAACGCATGACAGGGCATGAGGCGCATGCGCTCGAGCTCACCCACGTTCCAGGCGCTGACCATGATGCGGCGCGAATCAGGGTCGCTCCTGAGCCGCTCGACGGCCTGGGCGATCTGGTCGATGGTACGTCCGTCGGCTGCCGGCCAGGCACGCCACTGCCGGCCGTAGACCGGGCCGAGCTCCCCGTGCTCATCCGCCCATTCGTCCCAGATCGTGACCTCGTGCTCACGCAGCCAGGCGACGTTGGTGTCGCCGCGCAGGAACCACAGCAGCTCGTAGACCAGCGACCGCAGGTGGATCTTTCTGGTCGTCACCAGCGGGAAGCCGCGGGCGAGATCGAAGCGCATCTGGTGCGCAAACACCGACAGGGTGCCGGTGCCGGTGCGGTCGCCCTTGCGCACGCCCTCGGTCCGGATCCGGCGCATCAGCTCCAGGTACTGTTTCATTGTGCGATGGCGAAATTGCCCGAGGGCGCGCGCATCCGGTACGCCCACGCCAGCAGCGCGCCGCCGGCGATGATCATCGGCGCCGTCAGCAGTTGCCCCTCGGTGAGCCAGCCGCCGGCGAGATAGCCGATGTGCTCATCGGGCAGCCGCACGAACTCCACCAGAAAGCGTGACACGCCGTAGAGAGCCAGGAACAACCCCGAGGGCGCGAGCCGCGGCCGCGGGCGTGCGGTGAACCACCACATCACGGTGAACAGCAGCAGCCCTTCGAGGGCCGCCTCGTAGAGCTGTGAGGGGTGGCGCACCTCGCCGTTGACGCGAAATCCCCACGGCACGCTCGTAACCTTACCCCACAGCTCGCTGTTGATGAAGTTACCGATGCGGCCGAAGAACAGGCCCAGCGCCGGCAGCGGCACGGTGAAATCGTAGACGTCGGCGGGATGACGGCCGCGGCGCCAGGCAAACAGCGTGAGCGCGGTGGCGACACCGAGCATCCCGCCGTGAAAGGACATGCCGCCTTCCCAGAGCCTGAGTGGATACCACGCGTCGTTTGCCCAGAACGTCAGGCCGTAGAACAGCACGTAGCCGATGCGCCCGCCGAGAATCACACCGAGCATGGCGAAGAAAATCACATCGTCGACATCGTTCTTCTTCCAGGTCGAGCCGGACTGTGCGGCGCGCCGGCGCGCCAGCCACCAGGCCGCCGCGAACCCGAGCAGGTACATGATGCCGTACCAATGCACCTTGATCGGGCCGAGCTCGAAGGCCACCTTGTTGAAGCCGGGGTAGGTCAGCATGAGGCGCGAAGTTTAGCCGACCTCGCGCGTGACGCGGCAGAAGAACGCCTTGAGATAGCGGGTCTCCGGGATCGCCGGGTGTACGGGGTGGTCGGGCGACTGGCCGCCGGCTTCCAGGATCTGGACGAAGCGCCCGCTATGGCGCGCAGCGCTCTGGATCGCGCTGACCAGCTCCTCGGGCGCGAGATGGTACGAGCAGGAGCAGGATACGAGCAGTCCCTCGTCCGCGAGCAGTCCCAGGGCCAGCTGATTGAGCTTGCGGTACGCCGCCTGCCCCTGTGGGATGTCCTTCTTGCGCTTGATGAACGCGGGCGGGTCGAGAATCACCAGGTCGAACCGCTCGCCCTGCTCCGCAAGGCTCTTCAGTGCCTCGAACGCGTCGGCGCGCAGCACCTGCACCGCGGTGCCGTTGCGCGCTGCGTTGAGCTGCGCAAACTCCAGCGCCGCCTGCGAGGTATCCACGCAGTGCGCGCGCGCGGCTCCGTGGCGCAGCGCCGTGACCGCCCAGGCTCCCACGTACGAGCACACATCGAGCACGCGCGCGCCCGCCGGGACGTAGCGCGCCAGCCGCGCGCGGTTGGCGCTCTGGTCGTAGAACCAACCGGTCTTCTGTCCCTCGGCGAGGGGCGCCGTGAACGACAGAGCGCCTTCGGTGACTTCGATGTTGGCCGGGACCGCGCCGAACGCCGCCGCCGCAACCCGAGGCAGGTGCTCGAGCTCGCGCGCCGCGGAGTCGTTCTTCCAATACAGCACCGCCGGTGCGAGCACGGCGCGTACCGCCGCGGCGACCTCCTCGCGCAGCGCCTCCATGCCGGCGGTGGCGATCTGACCGACGATCACGTCGCCGTAGCGATCGAGCACCAGTCCCGGCAGCTGGTCCGACTCGCCGAATACCCAGCGGTAATGGGGCGCCGCGCCCAGCCGCCGGCGCAGCGCCAGCGCCGTCGCGAGTCGCCGCTCGAGCAGCGCCCGGTTCACGGGTTGCGCCGGGTCGCGCGACAGGATGCGCGCACAGATGAGTGCGTGCGGGTTGACGCAGGCGTAGCCGACGAACGCGTCGCGCTGGGTGCGCACCTGCGCCAGGACCCCGGGCGCGAATGCCGTCAGCGGCGTGCTGCCGGTGTCGATCTCATTGCTGAACACCCACACGTGCCCAGCCGCCAGGCGCCGTTCCTCGCCACGCTTCAGGCGCAGCACGCGCGCGGCGGGCTCGGCGTGGGAGTCAGGGGGATTCGACATGAGTCCGGGACGGTGAGGGGCAGGCGCGAGTATACAATCGGGACCGGAGACCCGGATGAAAGTCAGCCACCTCAACCCCGACGGCACGCCGAAGTACACCAACCGCCTCGCCACCGAGACCAGCCCGTACCTGCTGCAGCACGCCCACAACCCCGTCGAGTGGTATCCGTGGGGCGATGAAGCACTCGAGCGGGCACGTGCCGAGAAAAAGCCGATTCACCTGAGCGTGGGATACCACGCCTGCCATTGGTGCCACGTCGCGGCCGACGAGAGCTTCGAGGACGAAGCCACCGCGCGACTTCTCAACGATCACTTCGTCAACATCAAGGTGGACCGCGAGGAGCGGCCGGACATCGATCGCATCTATCAGATTGCGCAACAGATGCTGACCCAGCGCGGCGGCGGCTGGCCGCTCACCATGTTCCTGACGCACGACGACCAGCGCCCGTTCTTCGGCGGCACCTACTTCCCGAAGGAGGCGCGCTACGGCCTGCCGGCGTTTCGCGACGTGCTGCTGCGGGTGGTGAAATACTATCGCGATCATGCGGCGGAGCTGCGCTCGCAGAACGACGCGCTGATGTCGGCATTCGCCCAGCTCAATCCACCACCGGCCGCGGCCGACACCGAGCTCGGCGATGCGCCGCTCAGGAGCTGCCGCGCGCAGCTGGCGCGCGCCTTCGACTCGCGTCACGGCGGCTTTGGCGGCGCGCCGAAATTTCCGCATCCGCTCACTATCGAGCGTCTGCTGCGCGACTGGCACGCGAGCGTCGCCGCTCCCGAGCCCGATCTGCAGGCGCTGCACATGGCGACGCTGACACTGCGCCGCATGGCCGAGGGCGGGATCAACGACCAGCTGGGCGGGGGCTTCTGCCGTTACTCGGTCGATGAGTACTGGATGATCCCGCACTTCGAGAAGATGCTGTACGACAACGGCGCGCTGCTGGCGGTGTACGCGCAGGCGGCGCTCGCCGGCGACGATCCGCTGTACGCGCGCGTGGCGCAGGAGACCGCCGCCTGGACCTTGCGCGAGATGCAGTCCCCGCAGGGCGGCTACTACTCGAGCCTCGACGCCGACTCCGAGGGTCACGAAGGCAAGTTCTACGCCTGGGATCGCGCCGAGGTCGAGGGGCACCTGAGCGCCAAGGAATTCGCGGTGTTCGCGCCGCGCTTCGGCCTCGAGCGGCCGGCGAACTTCGAAGGGCGCTGGCATCTGCATGTGGCCGCCGCGGTGGACGAGATTGCAGCTCGCATCGGCGGCAGCAGCGAGGCGGTCGAGGCGCTGCTGGCATCGGCGCGCGCGCGCCTCCTCGAGGTGCGCGCGCGGCGCGTGCGTCCGGCGCGCGATGAGAAAGTGCTGACGTCGTGGAACGCGCTGATGATCCGCGGCCTGGCGATCGCAGCGCGCGCCCTGGGGCGGGACGAGCTCGGCGAGTCCGCCGGCCGCGCGCTCGATTTCATCCGCGGCACGCTGTGGCGCGACGGGCGCCTGCTCGCGACCAGCATGGCCGGCCGCGCGCACCTGAACGCCTACCTCGACGACTACGTGTATCTCGTTGATGCGGTGCTCGAGCTGCAGCAGCTGCGCTTCGCCAGCGGCGAGCTGGAGTTTGCGCGCCAGTTGCTCGAGGCGGTGCTGCAGCATTTCCCCGACCGCGAAGCGGGCGGCTTCTTCTTCACCTCCGCGGATCACGAAGCGCTCATCCACCGCTCCAAGGTGTTCGGCGACGACGCCACGCCGTCCGGCAACGGCATTGCCGCGCGCGTGCTGCTGCGCATGGGGCATCTGCTCGGGGAACCCCGCTACCTCACGGCCGCCGAGCAGACCCTGCGGGCCGCCTGGCCGGCCCTGGTGCAGCACCCGCAGGCGCACGTCGCACTGCTCAACGCGCTCGAGGAGCTGTTGCATCCGGCCGAGATCGTCATCCTGCGCGGTGCGGCGCCAGCGATCGAGGGCTGGCGTCGCGAGCTCGCGCGGCTTTACGCCCCGCGCCGGCTGGTGCTGGCCATACCGGCGGATGCGCCGGACCTGCCGCCGGCGCTGGCGGACAAGACCGCGCACGCGGCCGCGGTTGCGTACGTGTGCCGGGGCGGCAGCTGCGCGGCACCGGTCGAGTCTCTCGAGGCGCTCACCGAGCAGCTGCGCGCCGGCGATCGGCGGTGAGCCGGGCCGAGGTGCCGGGCCGGGCGGCGCGCCATGTGCTACCGTGCACGGGCCGTGGCCGTGCCATCGCGGGAAAACATCCGCCTCTACGAGCTGGTGCTGGAGAATGGAATCTCCGCCAGCCCCTATGTGTGGCGCACGCGTTTCGCTCTGGCGCACAAGGGCCTGGCCTGCCAGCCCGTGCCGCTTGGTTTTACCGAGATTGCTGCGGCATTTTCCGGTGAGCTGAGGACCGTTCCCGTCATCGAGGATGGGGAGGAGCGCGTTGGCGATAGCTGGCACATCGCCGATTATCTGGAGCGCAGGTACCCGGCCCGCCCGGCCCTGTTCTCCGGGTCCGCGGAGTACGCCATGGTGCGCCTCTTCGATGCGTGGTTTTCCGCGGAAATCCTGCGGCGAATGTTCAGGATCTACGTGCTGGACATCCACAACGCCGCACGCCCCGCCGACCGCCCCTACTTCCGCAAGAGCCGTGAGGCGCGGCTGAACGGTACCAGCCTGGAAGCCTCTGTCGCCGATCGGGTATCGAGGCTCCCGGAATTGCGCGACGCCCTGAATCCGCTGCGCGCACACCTCGAGCGTGGCCCGTTCCTGGGCGGTGCATCGCCCAACTATGCGGACTACCTCGCGCTCGGCGCGTTTCGGTGGGTGGCCAGCGTCAGCACGATCCCGCCGCTGGCGCAGGGCGACCCGCTGCTCGCATGGCTGGAGCGGGGATTCGACCTCTACGGCGGCCTCGCGCGGGACGCGCGACTCAAGCCGCTGGCGCAATGAGCCGGCGCCCCGGGGCGACCTGCCCGGCCACCGTCGCCGCCACAATCCGGCCGGTCAGGACAGCAGCTCGACGTTGCCGCCGATGGCGGCGGTGTTGATGGTCAGGGTGCGCTCGGTGGCGAAGCGCAGCAGGTAATGCGGCCCGCCGGCCTTGGGGCCGGTGCCCGAGAGGCCCTGGCCGCCGAACGGCTGCACGCCGACTACCGCGCCGATCATGTTGCGGTTCACGTAGGTGTTGCCCACCGGCAGCGATCGGAACACGTGCCGGGCGACGCTCTCGAGGCGGCTGTGAACCCCGAGCGTCAGCCCGAAACCGGTGCTGCGGATCGCCTCGAGCACCTGCGGCAGCTCCCCGCTGCGATAGCGCGCCAGGTGCAGGATCGGTCCGAACTCCTCGCTCCTGAGCTGATCGAGGCTGTGCAACTCGAACAACTGCGGCGCAAAGAAATGTCCCGGCGCCAGGCTGGCATCGAGTTCGCAGGCGTACAGCAGTTTCGCCTCGGCGCGCATGCGCGCGGCATGCTGCTGCAGGCGCTGCTGCGCGGCCTGCGAGATCACCGGCCCGACATCGGTGGCCAGATCCGCCGGCGCGCCGATCTTCAGACAGCGCATCGCGCCGATGAGCATCGCGATCACCCGCTCGGCGATCTCTTCCTGCAGGTACAGCACGCGCAGCGCCGAGCAGCGTTGGCCTGCGCTCGTAAAAGCAGAGGTGAGGACGTCGTCGACCACCTGCTCGGGCAGCGCGGTCGCATCGACCACCATCGCGTTGACACCGCCGGTCTCGGCGATGAGCGGCACGATCGCACCGTCGCGGTTGGCGAGGGTGCGGTTGATGGTGGCGGCGGTCGCGGTCGAGCCCGTGAACGCGACACCGGCGAGCGCCGGGTGGGTGAGCGCCACCCGGCCGAATGCCGGGCCATCGGCCGGAGTGAGCTGCAGGGCCGCGGCCGGCACGCCCGCCTCGTGCAGCAGGCAGGTCATGGCATGAGCGATGAGCGGCGTCGCCGGCGCCGGCTTCGCCACCACGGCGTTGCCGGCTACGAGCGCCGCGGTAATCTGCCCGGTGAAGATCGCCAGCGGGAAATTCCACGGGCTGATGCACACGAACACGCCGCGGCCGTGCAGGGAGAGCGTGTTGCTCTCGCCGGTCGGCCCGGGCAGGTCGAGCGGCGCGCCGAACAGCTCCGCGCCGCGCGCCGCGTAATAGCGGCAGAAATCCACCGCCTCGCGCAGCTCCGCCACCGCATCGGGCAGCGTCTTGCCGGCCTCGCGCACCAGCAGGCTGAGGAACAGTCCGCGTCGCTGCTGCAACAGGTCCGCGGCACGCGTGAGACAGGCGGCGCGCTCGGCCGCAGGCCGCGCATCCCAGTGCGGCTGCGCCTCATGCGCCGCCTGCATCGCGTGACGGATCTGCGCGGCGCTCGCATCGCGCGTCAGCCCCACCGTCTCGCGGGTGTCGGCCGGCGAAGTGACCGGCGTGCGGGCATCGCGGGTGCGGCGGCCGCTCAGGATCGGTCCGCCGACGTAAGTCTCGCCGGCGTGCTGCTGCACCTGCGCCTGCAGCGCAGCGAGCGCCGCCGGGTCGCCGAAATCCTGCCCTTCCGAGTTGGCGCGCTCGGCGCCAAAGAGCGCGTGCGGCTCGCGCACCCGCGTCGGCCGCGAGGCGTGGCTGCTCAGGGAAGAGACCGGATCGCGCACCACCTGCTCCACGGGGATCTGGGTATTCATGAACTGATGGACGAAGGAGCTGTTGGCGCCGTTCTCGAGCAGCCGCCGCACCAGGTACGGCAACAGGTCCTCGTGCGTGCCCACCGGCGCGTACACCCGCACCGGCGGCAGCGCGGGAACTTCCGCGCGCGCCGCCTCGTACAGCGCCTCGCCCATGCCGTGCAGGCGCTGGAACTCGTACGCCGCGCTTGCCGGGGCCAGCTCAAGCATCGCGGCAACCGTGTAGGCGTTGTGGGTGGCGAACTGCGGGTAAATCACCTGGCCGGCGGCGAACAGCTGCCGCGCGCACTCGAGGTAGCTGGCGTCGGTGGCGGCCTTCGAGGTGTAAACGGGGAAGCTGGCGAGGCCGCGCTCCTGCGCGCGCTTGATCTCGCTGTCCCAGTACGCCCCCTTGACCAGCCGCACCGTCATGCGTCGCCCGCTGTCGCGGGCCAGCGCCGCCACCCAGTCGAGCACCAGCGGCGCGCGGCGGCCGTAGGCCTGCACCGCGAGTCCGAGCCCCTCCCAGGAGCGCGTGGCCGGGTCCCGCGAGAGCTTCTCGACGATGTCGAGCGACAGGTCGAGCCGATCGGCCTCTTCGGCGTCGATGGTGAAGCCGATGCCGGCGCGCGCCGCACGGCGCGCCAGCTCCAGCATGCGGGGGCCAAGCTGCTCGTTGACCCGCGCGCTCTGCAGCTGCGTATAGCGCGGCTCGAGCGCCGAGAGTTTCACGGAGATGCCCGAGCGCGCGTGCACCGCGCCGGCCGCCTGAGCGCTCAGGGCCCCGATCGCGTGCGCATAGGAATCGTAATAGCGCTGCGCGTCCGCCTCGGTACGCGCGCCCTCGCCCAGCACATCGAAGGAGCACAGCGCCAGTCCCGGTTCGCAGCGGCCGCGCGCCAGCGCGGCGTCGATGGTCTCGCCGACGATGAAGGCGTGCCCCAGCAGCTGCATCGACTGGCGCAGCGCCGCACGCACGATGGGCGCGATCATCGGCCGAGCGAGGCTGGCGGCCGAGAACTCCCCCGACAGCTCTGCCGACACTTCCGGCAGCAGCCGCCCGGCCGCACCGAGCAGCGTGAACCCGGTCCGCAGCAGCAGGTCGGTGTCGCCCGGAACGCCGGCAGCGCGCACCGATGCGAGCCGTTCGGCGATCAGCTGGTCGGCGCGCCTGGGATCGGGCGTGCGCAGCAGCGCCTCCGCCAGGCTCATGAGCGCCTTGCCCTGGGCGCTGTCGAGCGGGAACTGCTCGAGCATCTTGTCGACGAGCGGCCGGGAGCGCTCATCCGCACGGGCGCTCTCGACCCAGCGCGCGGCGCGGGTCGCGGCGCGCTCGAGCGCCGCCTGCGCGACCGACAGGTCGGCGAGCAGCTCCCCGGATGCGTCGGCCTCCGGGCGCAGCGTCGCCGCGCGCAGCTGCGCACGCAGCGCCGCAAGCCCGGTCCGGGGGTGATTCAGCTGTTGGGCCGTCGCTCGGTCCATGTCCGCCTGCCTAGTCGATTACCCTTATGTTATGCTCTTATTTAGAGAATAATCGTCCGTTTTAGCAACTTTAATAGCGAAATCAACTGTCATGAGCCCGAAATCGGCGTCCGCGGCGGCCGGCGAGCGCACTCTCGACCGCATCGACCGGCGCCTGCTCTGGCGGCTGCAGCAGGACGGCCGTGCGGCGGTCTCGCAGCTCGCGCGCGAGGTGAACCTCACCGTCACACCGACGCTCGAGCGGGTGCGGCGCCTGGAGTCGGCCGGCTACATCGAGGGATACTTTGCGCGCCTGAACCCGGGCCGGCTCGGGCTCGGCCTGCTCGCCTACGTGGAGGTGTTACTGGACCGCACCACGCCCGACGCCTTCGAGCGCTTCAAGCAGGTGATGCTGGCGCACGATGAGGTGATGGAGTGCCACATGGTGGCGGGCGGGTTCGATTACCTGCTGAAGGTACGCGTAAAGGATATGGAGAGTTATCGCCGCTTCCTCGGCGATCGCATCGCCGCGGTGCGCGGCGTGCAGCAGACGCACACCTACTTCGTGATGGAGGAGGTGAAATCCACGCACCGCATCATCGTGCCGGAGAGCTGAGGACCGCGGCGGTGGCACGCGCGAAATACTCGAGGTTCTGCGCGCGCAGTCCGGCGATATTCATGCGGCTGTCGTCGGTCATGTAGACGTGATGGCGCTCGCGCAGCTCGCGCACCTGCCCGGCGCTGATGCCGAGGAAGGAGAACATGCCGCGCTGCGTGGCGATGAAACCGAAGTCACGCTGCGGGCAGTGCTGCCGCAGCTGCTTCACCACCTCGTGGCGCAGGCCCTGGATACGCTGGCGCATGGCGGCGACTTCCGCCTGCCAGCTCGTGCGCAGCGTCGCGTCGGCGAATATCCCGTGCACGATCGCCGCGCCATGATCGGGCGGCATCGACCAGATGCCGCGGGCGATACGCACCAGGTGGCTGAAGGCGGCGTCCGCCGCCGCCGGCGTCTCGTTGATCACCTGCAGCGCGCCGGTGCGCTCGCGGTACAGGCCGAAGTTCTTCGAGCACGACACGGCGCACAGCACCTCGGGAAGCTCGGCGCTGAACAGGCGCATGCCGTACGCGTCCGCCTCGAGCCCCTCGCCCAGGCCCTGGTAGGCCATGTCGATGAATGGCAGCAGTTGCCGCCGCTTCAGCAGCTCGAGCAGCTCGCGCCATTGCGCCGGCGACAGGTCCGCGCCGGTCGGGTTGTGGCAGGAGGCGTGCAGCAGCACTACCGCGCGCGCCGGCAGCCGCGCGAGCGCCGCCGTCATGGCGGCAAACTGCACCCCGCCGGTGGCGGGATCGAAATACGGATAGGGTGCGAGCTTGAGGCCGCTGCCCGACAGCAGCGGGCTGTGGTTGGCCCAGGTAGGCGTACTCACATACACCACCGAATCGGGCGAGACGGCGCGAATCAGCTCCGCGCCCAGGCGCAGCGCGCCGCACCCGCCGGGTGCCTGCACGGTGCGCACCCGTGCCGTGAGGCGCGTCGGGTGCTCCTCGCCGAGCACCAGCCGCTCGATGGCCTCGTTGAATGCGGGGTTGCCCGCCGGCCCGACGTAGGTCTTGGTGCTCTGGCGCGCCAGCAGCGCACTCTCCGCCCGGCGCACCGCCTCCAGCACCGGCGTCTCGCCGCGATCGTCGCGATACACCCCGACACCCAGGTCCACCTTGCGGGGATCCGGGTCGGCGCGAAACGCCGCCATGAGGCCGAGGATCGGATCGGGAATGACGGACTCGAGCCGCTCGAACATGCTTTCTGACTCCGCGGGTCTACTTGCCGGCCAGTGCGCCGAGTGCCTGCTTGCGCGCCGCCTCGAATTCATCGCCGGGCTTCCACGTCGGCATGGCATCGGCCTGGGCGATGAGCCACGCGGACAGCATATCGAGCTGCGCGTCCTGGATCATGCCGTCGAAGTTCCAGCTGTCGTCGAGCTTGTCGGCCGGCTGATGGTATTTCCTCAGCTCCCACTCCTCGATCTGCTGCCTGCCCCAGAGCGCCGGCCGGCCGATGAAGTCCGTGCCGTCCGCGAAGAACAGGGCCGGCACGCCGATCTTGGCGAATGAGAACTGATCCGAACGGTAGTAGTAGCCGCGGTCGGGGAACTGATCGGGCTTGAGCACCCGGCCCTGGCTCTTCGCGACGCGCGCGGCGATCTCGTCGAGCGAGGACTTGCCCATGCTGATCAGGGTCGCATCACGGGTGCGGCCGAAGATGTTGCCGCCGTCGATGTTGATGTCGGCCGCGATGCGGCCGGCCGGGAACGAGGGATGCTGCGCGTAGTAGCTCGAGCCGAGGAGCCCGCGCTCCTCGCCGGCGACGAACAGCGCCAGTATCGAGCGGCGCGGCCGCTGCGGCAGCGCCGCCAGTGTACGCGCGATCGCCAGCACCTGCGCGCAGCCGGAGGCGTTGTCCACGGCGCCGTGATAAATGCGATCGCCGCCGGCATCCGGCTCGCCGATGCCGAAATGATCGTGATGCGCCGACAGCACCACGACTTGCGCGCCGAGGCTTGGATCACTTCCGGGTAGCAGCCCGCCGACGTTGGCGGTCTGCACGTGCGACAGTGTGTTGGTGAAGGCGACCGAGGTGCGGATGCCGAGCGGCAGCGGTTTGAAATCGCGCGAGCGCGCGGCTGCGAGCAGCTTGTCCAGGTCCTGACCACCCGCCTGCAGCAGGCGCCGCACCGCCTGCTCGGTGGCCCAGGCCTTCAGGCGCAGCCGCGCCTCGCTCCCCGCCGGCAGCTCGAATTGCTCACCGCCCCAGGAGCTCTGCACCACCTGCCAGGGATAGCCCGCGGAGGGTGTGGTGTGGATGATGATCGCGCCGGCGGCCCGGTGGCGTGCCGCGCTCGCGTACTTGTAGTCCCAGCGGCCGTAGTACAGGCGGCGCTTGCCGGCGAACAGATTCGGATCCCAGTCCGGATCGTTGTTCATCATCACCAGGATCGTGCCGGCGACATCCACGCCCTTGAAGTCGTCCCACTGGTATTCCGGGGCCTGGATCCCGTAACCGACGAACACCAGCTCGGCGTCGGTGAGCGCGACCTTGTCACTCTGCAGACCGCTCGCGGCGATGTAGTCGTCACGCCAGGCGAGGTCGACTCGCTGGCCCCTGACCTGGAAGCTCCAGCTCTTGGGGAACTGCGACTTGATGCCGACGATGTCGAACGGCTGCTGCCAGCTGCCGCCGGCGAAGGCGGCGCTGTAGCCCATGCTCTCCAGCCGAGTCTGCAGATACAGCCGCGCCAGCTGATCGGCGCGTGTGCCCGGCCCCCGGCCCTCCAGCAGGTCCGAGGACAGGAAGCGGACCGCAGCCTCGAGCGCGCCGCGCGTGATGTAAGTGCGTGCCGCCTTCTCGACGGGGGCGGTAAGCGCCGGGGACTGGGCCATGCCCACTGCCGCCACGGCTGCGGTAAACACCAGGCCGAATCGCCCAAGAACTGCAATCACGTCCGCTCCTCTCTATCAGGCAGCGCGTCTATCAGGCAGCGCGTCTATCAGGCAGCGCGTCTATCAGGCAGCGCGCTTCTAAGGGCCAACGACCACGCCCCAGGGACCGTGGCCGACCGTCACCTTGCCGACGACGGTGAGCGTGTCGGTATCGACGACCGACACATCCCCCGAGGGGCCGTTGGCCGTGAGGAGGCGGGTGCCGTCGGCGCTCAGAGCCAGCCCCCAGGGTCGTGCGCCCACGGCGACCTCGCCGATCAGCTTGCCGTCCTGCGGCGAGATCACCGCCACGGTACCGCCGCGCCCGGTGCTCACGTACAGCCGCCCGCGTGCCGCATCGAGCGCGACGCCCATGGGGCGCGCCTCCTTGCGCAGCTGCACGAGCTGCGCGCTGGGCGCACCACTCGGAAGTGAGATGCGATACACCGACGCATCGGCTTCCCCGGACACGTAGGCGCTGCGGCTGTCCGGTGTAAAGGCGAGATCGCGCGGGCGCATGCCCACCAGGACCGTGTGCAGCAGGGCGTGGGTGTGCGCATCGATGATGGCCACGGAATTGCCGCTCTCGCTGGTCACCAGCACCCAGCGGCCATTGGGCGAGGCGCGCACACCTTCAGGCTCGCGCCCGACCGCAAGCCTGGCGACGACGCGGCCGCGCAGCACGTCCAGAACGCTGAGCCGCGCGGCATCCTCATCGGTGACGAACAGCGAGTGTCCGTCGTGGCTGATCTCGACGCGTTCGGGATCGGAGACTTCCTTCAGCAGCCGTGTCTGCTTGAGCGTCGCGGTGTCGATGACCGCCACGCCGTCGGCCTGCCGGTCCCGCGGCAGCTTGGCACACTTCTCCTCCGGGATCGGCGGCGGGCACTTGGGGAGCCCCGTGAGCGCCACGTACAGGCTCGCACCGTCAGGACTGAGCACCAGTCCCCTGGGCCGCTTGCCCACCGTCACGGTTGCAAGCGCCGCCAGGCGCTGCGTATCGATGACCGTCACGGTGCCGTCGTCCTCGTTGGAAACATAGGCCCGCGTCGCACGAGCACCCACGGGCAAGAGGAAGACCACCAGCGCCAGCGAGGCGGTAAGCGCGCCACGCAGGATCGCCGGGCGTAGAGGGATCCACGTCATAGAATCGAGCTCACACAGGGTGCCGCAGGGGCGCAGCATACTCAAAAACGACTTAAGTCCCACCTCGGGAGCTCAGGCGTGATAAATTTATGGGCTCCATTTAACACCCTGGCTGCGCATGTCCGACACTACCCGCGACGAACAGACGCCCCCCCTGGTCTGGACCAATGCCCTGATGTTCGCGCTGACCTTCGCCGCCGCCGCGATCCTCGTGCCGTGGTATGGCCTGACGCGCGGCTTTTCGCCCGCGGCCTGGGCGGCGTTCGTGCTGTTCGCCGGCGCCAACGGCATGGCGATCACGGCGGGCTATCACCGCTTGTGGGCGCATCGCACCTACGAGGCGCACTGGAGTCTGCGGCTGCTCTACCTGGTGTTCGGCACCATGGCGCTGCAGAACAGCGTCTTCGCGTGGTGCAGCGGCCACCGCGCTCACCACCTGCACGTCGACGACGTCGACCGCGACCCGTACTCGGCGCGGCGCGGGTTCTGGTTCTCGCACATCGGCTGGATGCTGCGCCACTACCCGAGCGGCAAGCCCGACTTCTCCAACATCCCGGACCTCAGGCGCGATCCGCTGCTGGCGTTCCAGCACCGCTACTACGTGCCGCTCGCGCTGGCGACCAACATCGGCCTGCCCGTCATCGTAGGCGTCCTGTTCCACGACCTGTGGGGCATGTTCATCCTCGCCGGCGTGCTGCGGCTGGTGTGGAGCCATCACGTCACCTTCTTCATCAACTCGTTCGCCCACATGTGGGGCAGCCGGCCGTACACCGAGGACAACAGCGCACGCGACAACCCGGTGCTCGCGGTCATCACCTACGGCGAGGGCTATCACAACTTCCACCACAACTTCGCGCACGACTATCGCAACGGCGTGCGCTGGTGGCAGTGGGATCCGACCAAGTGGCTGATCGCGGGCCTGCAGCTGTTCGGCCTGACCCGGCGCCTGAAGCGCACGCCGGTGTTCCAGATCCAGCGCGCGCTGCTCGCCATGCAGTTCACGCGTGCCCGCGAGCGGCTGGCGAAGACCCCGGACGCGGGTCACTCGCACATCGAACAGCTGCGCGCGCGCCTGGCGCACGAGTACGACAGCTTCCTCGCCGCGGTGGCCGACTGGGCGCGCGTCAAAGAGCAGTGGCTGGGCGAGAAGAAGCGCGCGGTGCTGGAGCAGTGGGAGCACGTGGACCTGCAGAGCAAACTGCGGGAGATCGAGCGCCGCCTCTCCCTGCAGCTGCGGCGCATGCGCATGCTGCAGGCGCAGCTCGCGTAGTTGAATTGGCCGACGCGGGCTGCGCCCGCCTCGGCAGGCCAGGCCATCGTCCCCCGGCGGCTGGCAGGCCCGGCGCTGTTGATGCACCATGCGCGCCATGGGACGCATCTTCGAAGTCAGAAAGCACACGATGTTCGCGCGGTGGAACCGCATGGCGAAGCAGTTCGCCCGCATCGCGAAGGACATCACCATGGCGGTGAAGGCCGGCGGCACCGACCCGGCGTCCAATCCCGTGCTGCGGCGGACCATCCAGAACGCGCGCGCCGTCAACATGCCGAAAGACCGGATCGAGGCGGCGATCAAGCGCGCCGCGGGACGCGACGCCGCCAACTACCAGCAGGTGCTGTACGAGGCTTATGCGCCGCACGGCGTGGCGCTGCTGGTGGAAACGGCGACCGACAACCCGACGCGCACCGTCGCGGCGGTGCGCAACATCGTCACCAAGGGCGGCGGCAATCTCGCCACCACCGGCAGCGTCAGCTTCCTGTTCCGCAAGATGGGGGTGTTTCGACTGAATCCCGCGGGGATCGACCAGGACGATCTGGAGCTGTACCTCATCGACCACGGACTCGAGGAGATGGGCGAGAGCGCTGGCGAGAAGGGCGAGCCGCAGCTGGTGATCCGCTGTGCGTTCGCCGATTTCGGCCGGCTGCAGGAGGCGCTGGAAGCGCGCGGCCTCGCGCCGTTGTCCGCCGAGCATGAGTACATCTGCACCGTGCCGAGCGAGCTGCCGGAGGATGAGGCGACCGAGGTCCTGACGGTGATCGACCGCCTGGAGCAGGACGAGGACGTTCAGCACGTGTTTCACACCCTCGCCTGAACGCGCCGGCCGGGCGCCGCGTCCCCGCCCGCGCTATGCTCGATGTCGTGTACCAGTATCGCCTCGAGCCGGCCCGGATCGCGGATGCCGCGTTGCTGGCGGGGATGTCGCAGGAGTTGGTGGAGAGCGGGCTCAGGCCCGCGTGGGATGCGGCGCGCATCGCCTGGCACATCCGCCATCCGGACAGCGTGGTGCTTGCGGCGCGGGCCGGGACCGCCATCGTCGGTTTCGCCATCATGCGCTACGCCGATGACTCCGCTCACCTGAACCTGCTGGCGGTCGCGCCTGAGCACCGCCGCCGCGGTATCGCGCGGCGCCTGGTAGCGTGGCTCGAGGACACCGCACTCACCGCCGGCACCTTCACGATCGCGCTCGAGCTGCGCGCGGGAAACGCCGGCGCCCGCGCCTTCTATGCGGCGCTCGGCTACCGCGAGCTGGCGCGCGTTCCCGGCTACTACCAGGGGCGAGAGTGCGCCATCCGCATGGTGCGGGACGTGGCGCGTCCGCCGCGCAGCGACGCCGCGCCACCGGCATTCTGACGGCGCGACTTCAGCCTGCCTCTGGCTCGACGCGGAAATCGAACTCGTAGGAGTGCGAGCCGTCCGCGGCGACGACGATATTCATCTTGCCGCTGAGTCCCTTGAGCTCGCCGGTGCCGGAATCCGGCACCACGGTGACGGAGGACACGGGCTTGCCCCGATTCATGGTGGCGCTGTGCTGCAGGACGAAGCTGCCGCTGCGCCCTTTGAGCGTTCCGGTCACGCGTTCCAGGGCCACATAGGCGGCGGAACCCTTCACCTCGGTCTGGGTGGCCAGCATTTCGCCCTTGCTGATCGCCTCGAGCTCGCCGTGAAAGCGCTTGTCGATGGTCAGCCGGCCCAGGTTTGCGGCTCGGGCGATCTGGGTGTCGGGTTTCTGCGGCGTGACTTTCACCTCGAAGGGTCCCGTGACGCGCTGACTCATGTGGGCGGTCTCCTTAAGTCAGTCCGGCATCGGCGTCATGTGCCCGGTGAGCGCATCCTCGAAGCCGAAGTTGCGCAGATCCCGCACCCGTTGCGGAAACAGGATGCCGTCGAGGTG
>VBNH01000016.1 GCA_005878095.1 Gammaproteobacteria bacterium
AAGGCCGAGTAGAACGTGGCGGCGATCTAGCTTTCGGGTGATGAATGCGAGGAGCAAGCTCGTGATGACGGCGAAGATAGAGGTCGCAGTAACGGCCTGGCCTGCCATTCCCTCTGTCACGCCTAAGTCACTGGCCATGGGCGTGAGGAGTCCCGCAGGTAGAAATTCGGCCATGATCAGCGCAGCGACGCCGAGAGCGATTGCCACAATCGCATCCCACGCCGGCTTAGCAGCTTCTGTTGTCGGTGTACTCACTTCGTATTCCTTGCTCTCCATGTCTCGGAAGGACATTACTCTGGCGCACTCTTTCCACAAATGGCATGCTCGTTCATGTGGTATGAACCTGGGGTTCACAATGAACAAGGATCAACTGGACGGTCTGCTGGCACTGAAACTCGTCGCAGACAAGCGCAATTTCACGGCTGCGGCTGACGAGCTTGGGATCTCACCGCCCGCGATAAGCAAGATGATCAAGCAGCTTGAGAGCCGCTTGGGCGTTGCGCTCCTCAGTCGCACGACGAGGAGTACCAGCCTGACAGAAGCGGGAGAGCGCTTTCTAAACCAGGCTGGGGCGGCTCTCGATCAGATTCTCGCTGCGCTCAAAGACGTAGGTGCGTACGCATCTAAGCCGTCGGGTCTTCTCCGGCTCAACCTGCCTCTATTCAGCTATCCATCCTATCTCGCGGCCATGATTACGAGGTTCTTGAGCAAATATCCTGACGTTTCTATTGAGCTCTTCTTCGAAGACACTGCATCTGACGTCGTTGAAAAGGGCTTCGACGCCGGAATCAGGGATTCAGACATTCTTGCCAAAGATATGGTCGCGATAAAACTGTTTGGACCCATTCGGTTCGTAATCGTCGGTGCTCCAAAATACTTTAAGAAAATGGGCCGTCCAAAACATCCCAACGACTTGCTTTCGCACAATTGTTTGCGTGTACGTGTCGACGATGATTGGATTTACGACAAATGGGAGTTCGAACAAAAAGGGAAGGCATTCCACGTGCAGATCAAGGGCTCGCTCATCGTGAACGACGCCGTTCAAGCGTTGAACGCGGCAAGCGATGGCGTTGGCCTCATGTACGTAACCGAGGATGTTGCAAGAGGCAAGCTTGTATCTGGGAAACTGGAGATGGTGCTCGATCAGTTTGCGCCAACCAGCGACGGTTACTATCTCTATTATCCTCGCCGAGCGCAGGTTCAGCCGAAGCTCCGAGCGTTTATCGATCATCTGAAGGCGGAAAACGGACCGTCAACACCAATGTCGGGAAAATCGGCGGAGAAACATCACGGATAGCTTGCCGTGCGAGTGACCGCAGACCGGAGTGAAATTTGAGATAGCGAGTAACCGCAATTGGCCCGATCGGCGACGGTCGACCCGTACTGGGGCAGTGCTTCGACGTCCGCCCGCCCGGCTCCGTCTCGCTGCTGCGAAGGAAGAGGTTGTGCTGTCTATTTGCGCACGTGACGCAGCTCAAGTTACCAACGAACATAGGGCCCGCGAGATCGCGATGCGTAGGCGATTCCGCCAAGGAGCGGCGGCATCCGCCCCGGACTAGCAGGCGTCGCTGAGGGAGAGTGCGTAGAATCGTCCGGTCTGATCGCCTGGCTCGGGCGCGAGATTTCACGCGTGAGCAGTCGAAATAACCATCAAGAAATCCCATCAACAATGTATTATAAGTATTTGATAAGAATGCCCGGGAGAGGACTCGAACCTCCACGGTGTTACCCGCTAGTACCTGAAACTAGTGCGTCTACCAATTCCGCCACCCGGGCAGGCGAGGAAGGCGGCGAAATGTACGCACGGGTCCGGGGGCTGTCAATTGAAGGCGCGTAGAGGAAAATTCGGACGGCGCGAGCGCAGTGCGAGCGCTGCGTCGAAGACCCGCAGTGGCGGGACGCCCGGCACCAAGTCCAGGACCGCCGGGCAAAGCGCGGCCGCAGCCCGCGGCACGCGCGCGAGCGTGCGCGCCGGAAGATCGGCGCCATCTGATTCCAAAGTGAGTCCCGGCTCACTGGTCGAGGGCACGGTCAGCGCCAATCGCGCCGGCTACGGTTTCCTGCGCGTGGAGGGATTCAAGGAAAGCGTGTTCCTGCCGCCGCCGCAGATGCGCGGCGTCATGCACGGCGACCGGCTGCGCGTGAAAGTGTCGCGTGATGCGAGCGATCGCTGGTCGGGCGCCGTGCAGCAGGTGTTGGAGCGCGGGGTGAGCGCGTTTCTCGGCACCGTGGAGGTGCAGGGCCGCAGTGCCTGGGTGAACGCTGCGGATCGGCGCCTGCAGCTGCGCTGTGCGCTGGCGCCGCAGGACCTGCACGGCGCGCGCAACGGCGATTGGGTGATTGCCAGGATCACGCGTCACGCCGGCTCGGCTTCTCCCGCCCAGGCGGTGATCGGCAAGCGCCTCGATCCGGATCGACCGGTCGAGCTCGCCACCGAGTCGGCGATCGCACGCTTCGATCTGCCGCACGAGTTTCCGGCCGCGGCGCTGCGCGAGGCGCAGGCGCACGGTGAGCAAGTTGATGCGCGCGAAGCGAACGCGCGCGTGGATCTGCGCGAGCTGCCGCTCGTCACCATCGATGGTGAGGATGCGCGCGATTTCGACGATGCGGTGTATGCCGAGCCGCACCCGGGAGGCTTGCGCCTGATCGTGGCGATCGCCGACGTCAGTCACTACGTGAGGCCGGGCAGTGCCGTCGATACCGAAGCGCAGACACGCGGCACGTCGGTCTACTTCCCGAGCCGCGTGCTGCCGATGCTGCCCACCGCGCTGTCGGATCACCTGTGTTCGCTGGCGCCGCGGGTCGATCGCCTGTGCTTTGCCGCCGACATGGTGGTCAGCCGCGGCGGTGCCCTCAAGAGTGCACGCTTCTACCCGGCGGTGATGCGCTCGGCGGCGCGCCTCACGTACACGCTCGCGAACGACGCGCTGTTCGCGGGCCGGCCGGCGGCGCGCACCCAGCTCGGTCCGCTGCTCGAGCGGCTCATGGTGCTGGTCGATGTCTACCGCGCGCTCTACAAGGCGCGTGGCAACCGCGGCGCGCTGGATTTCGATGCGGCGGAAGCCGAGTTCGTCATCGACGCCGGCGAGCGGGTGCGTGCCATCGAGCTGCGGGCACGCAACGAGGCGCACCGGCTCATCGAGGAGTGCATGATCCTCGCGAACGTCGCGGTGGCTGAGGCGCTCGAGAAGGCGCGCATGCCGACCCTGTACCGTGTGCACGGCCAGCCGGAGGACGAGAAGCTCGAGAGGCTGGCGGCAACTCTCACCGCACTCGGCATCGATGCCCGCATACCGAAGACCGTGACCACGCGGGACTTGCAGGCGATCGCCCGGCGCGTCGGGAACGCTCCGGAGCGCGCGTTCGTCGAATCGCTCGTCGTGCGGGCCATGCCGCAGGCGATCTACCAACCGGCCAACATCGGCCACTTCGGACTGGCGCTCACTCACTATGCGCACTTCACTTCACCGATCCGTCGCTACCCGGACCTGGTGGTGCACCGGACCCTGAAGGCGCTGATCGCGGCACAGGGCGGCGCGGACGTGCGCTACTCGACGGCGCAGCTCGGCGCGCTCGGTGAGAGCACATCGCGGCTGGAAAAGCGCGCCGACGAAGCCGACCGCTACGTCTCCGCCTTCCTCAAATGCACCTATTTGAAGGAGCGGGTCGGGCAGACGTTCCAGGGGCTGATCACCACCGTCGTGGAGTTCGGCTGCTTCGTGCAGATCCTGGACGTCGCCGTGGACGGCCTGCTGCACATCGACAACCTGCGGGATGATCAGTACGTCATGGAGGACGACGGTCATGCCTGGCGGGGCCGGCGCACGGGACGGCGGCTGCGCACGGGCGCTCACCTGCGGGTGCTGGTGACCGCCGTGAATCCCATCGAAGGCCTGGTGGATCTCGCGCTGGCGGAAGAGGCATAGCCGCGGGCGGCAGGCCGCGGCGGCGAGCACCGCAATGAAGGGCACCGACACGATCTACGGCGTGCACGCGGTACGCGTCATGCTGGAGCGGCATCCTGAACGCGTGCACGGCGTGCGCATCGCACAGCAGCGCGACGATCCGCGCGTGCGCGCCATCGACGAGCTGGCGCGGCGCCACCATCGACCCGTGCAGCGCGTCGAGGTGCGCGCGCTGCAGCAGCTGCTGGGCGACGTCGCCCATCAGGGTGTGGCCGCCGACATCACGCCACTGCCGCCCTGGAGCGAGGATGAGCTGCTCGCCGCTCTGCAGAACGTGAGCGCGCCGTTGCTGCTGGCGCTCGATGGCGTGCAGGACCCGCACAATCTCGGCGCCTGTCTGCGCAGCGCGGATGCCTGCGGCGCACTCGCCGTGATCGTGCCGCGGGACCGTGCCGCGCAGGTCACGCCCACCGTACGCAAAGTGGCGGTTGGCGCGGCGGAAACGACCCCCGTGGTCGCAGTGACCAACCTGGTGCGCACGCTGAAGCTCCTCAAGCAGGCGGGTCTGTGGGTCGCCGGCGCGGATGCCGCGGGGGACAAGAGCGCGCACCAGGCGGATCTCACGGGACCGGTGGTGCTGGTGCTCGGGGCCGAAGGCACGGGCTTGCGGCTTCTGACGCGACAGACCTGCGATTTTCTGGTCAGGCTGCCGCAGCTCGGCGCAGTCGAGAGTCTCAACGTGTCGGTGGCCGCCGGTATGCTGCTGTACGAGGCGGTGCGCCAGAGGCAGGCGCCTCAACTCATTGATCCGTAAGCGCAGCGTGGTTCCGTGGCATTGCAGCGGCGCGGCGCTTTCAGTATGCTTCGCGCCCCTTTTTATCCGAAAGGGGTGCGGATGATCGGCACGTCGCTCGAGTCCGCGCATCTCCTTGCCGCACCGGGCGAGCCTTGCATCCGGGCGGCTTAATCCGCAAGGAGCACACAATGAGGCATTACGAGATCGTCTTCCTGGTGCATCCGGATCAGAGCGAGCAGGTGCCCGCGATGATCGAGCGCTACAAGGGCATGATCGCCGGCGGCGGCGGCCACGTTCACCGCCTGGAGGACTGGGGGCGCCGCCAGCTTGCCTATCCGCTCGCCAAGGTGCACAAGGCACACTACGTGCTGATGAACATCGAGACCGATCAGAAGACGCTCGGCGAGCTCACCGGCTCCTTCCGCTTCAGCGACGCGGTGCTGCGTCATCTGGTGGTGAACATGGATGCCGCCGTGACCGAGCCCTCCCCGATGGCGAAGGCCGCAGACGAGGAAGGCGAGGGCGGACGGCGTCGCGACCGCACGCGCGACGACAGCGGCGCGCCGCCCGACGACGAAGACAACTCGGTCGCCGAGAGCGTATGAGCACGGTGCGCATCTGCAGCGGCATGTCAGCAACTGACGTATTCGAGGAATAACACTCATGGCAATGTCCAGAGACCAGCGCGGGAGCGGCGGCGGCAGCCGCTTCTCGCGGCGCAGGAAGTTCTGCCGCTTCACCGCCGAAGGCGTGAAGTCGATCGACTACAAGGATCTCGCCACCCTGAAGGGCTATGTCACCGAGACGGGCAAGATCGTTCCGAGCCGCATCACCGGCACGAAATCCTTCTATCAGCGCCAGCTCGCGGTGGCGATCAAGCGGGCGCGCTTTCTCGCGCTCCTGCCCTACACCGATCAGCACTGAGGCCACCTCGATGGAAGTCATTCTCCTGCAGAAGGTCGCCAATCTCGGCAATATCGGCGAGCGCGTGAAGGTGCGCTCCGGCTACGGCCGCAATTTTCTGCTGCCGCAGGGCAAGGCGACCCTGGCGACTCCCGAGAACATTGCGCGTTTCGAGGCACGCCGCGCCGAGCTCGAGCGCCTGGCGCGCGAGCAGCTGGTTTCCGCGGAGGAGCGGGCGGCCGCCATCAGGGATTTCAAGCTCGTCATTCATGCCAAGGCCGGCACCGAGGGGAAGCTGTTCGGCTCGATCGGCACCAGCGACGTCGCCGAGGCCTGCACGCGCGATGGCTTCAACATCGAGCGCAGTGAAGTGCGCCTGCCGACCGGCCCGCTGCGTATGCTGGGCGAGCACCTGATCAGCCTGCATCTGCACGCCGACGTCGACGTGCCGCTGCACGTGACGATCGTGGCGGAAGAGTAGCGCTAAGCGGGAGGCACAATCGCGGTGGCCGGTTCCGCCAAGGCGCGCTCGGATTCGGGCTCGGTCGCACTGCTGGACGCGCCCGTACCGCCGCATTCGG
>VBNH01000172.1 GCA_005878095.1 Gammaproteobacteria bacterium
GCAGATTTCGGTCGCGCCGATCCAGTCACCTTCGCCGAGCACACGAGCTTCGAGCCGATGAGTCACCCCTGTCATGCATCACCTCGACAGGTTCTCGCGCGGATCGAAGTTGAGCTTGTCGCGCATCTCCTCATACAACGCCTTCGCTTGCGGTGAGTTCGCAGGCGGCAGCACCACCTTCAACTGCACGTACTGGTCCCCCGGGGGTTGTCCGGGCAGGCCGCGGCCGCGCAGGCGCAGCTTCTGACCGGACTGGGCGCCGGCGGGAATGTGCATCTCGACCGAGCCGCCGAGCGTGGGCACCGTGACCGAGGCGCCGAGGGCTGCTTCCCAGGGGGCGACCGGAAAGGTGAGCGTCACGTCGCGCCCCTCGAGTGCAAACAGCCGGTGCGGCTGCAGGTGCACCTCCAGATACAGATCGCCCGCCCGACCGCCGCGCGCGGCCGGTGCACCCTGGCCGGCGAGCCGGATCAGCTGCCCCTCGGTGACGCCGGCCGGAATAGTGACGCGCACGGTGTGCGTGCGTAATTCAACCGAGCCACCGGGCTTCACGTCGGGGCGCCTGAGCTCGAGTGTGCGCGTGGTGCCGCGGTAGGCCTCCTCGAGTTCGAGGCCGACGCGCGCGTGATGATCGCGCGCGGCGCCGCCACCGCCCCTGCCGAACGGCGAGCCGCCACCGAACAACGAGGAGAAGAAATCGCTGAAGTCCTGTTCGGCAAACGCGCCGTCCTGGCCGCCCGCACCGCTCCATCCCCGGCCCGCTCCGCGCCTCGGGCCTCCGGCACGGCCCGCGCCGCCGGAGAACTCGAAGCCGCTGGCCCAGTCCGGGGGCGGGCGGAACTGCTCGCCGGCTTTCCAGTTAGTGCCGAGCTGATCGTATGCGGCGCGCTTCTCGGGGTCCTTCAACACCTCGTACGCCTCCTGCATTTCCTTGAAGCGCGCCTCCGCGTTCAGCTCCTTGCTCACATCGGGGTGGTACTTGCGCGCCAGCCGCCGGTAGGCGGCCTTGATCTGCTCCGCGCTGGCCGCCCGCTCCACGCCCAGGACCTTGTAGTAGTCACGGAATTCCATGCCCACCGATTCTAATGCGGCACACCGCGGCGGTGCGTGAGCGCCCGCGCGGGCGCGACTTTGAAGCACCAGCCGGCAGCGGCTCGCGGTGCGTGCGCGTGCGGCTGCCGACCACCGTGAGGTGAAGGCGCTCATCCGCTAAGCGCTCGCGCAGCACCACGGTGAGACCTCCTCATCCGATCACCGCCTGAAAAACCACCGCCTGAAAAAAAAGCGCCGCGAGGCGGGGGAAATCGCATCGCGGCGCGCAGTAGCGAACACGGGGATTTGTTCGCAACCTGGACAAGCAGGAGCAAGGGCTGTGCCAGAAGAATTAACCTATATAAATTAGTAGGTTACTGGCCAACCCACTCCTGCCGCCGGGTGACGTGGATTGTCACTTTGGAGCAAGCCGCAGCCACCATTGCCCCGCACGCGCCGAAGCTGCGGCCGCCTCCGCGAGAGCGGCGGTCAGTGCGGCAGGACCGGCACGCAGGGCTGCGACTTTTCCCGGAGCGAATCGCACAGGGCGCGCGCCTGCGCCTCACCGGCCGCGGGGGCCTGCAGCCGATAGAGCGGTCCGGAGGTGTTGCCGCCCGCAACGATCCGCGGCGACAGGCCGCCGAGCTGCGCACCAAAGCGCCCCTGCAGCCGCCGCCACTCGCGGTCCGCGCTCGCTTCACTGCCGAACGCGCCGAGCTGTACACCGTACGAATTGCCCCCGGTGCGGGCGGCGCTGCCGCGCGCGGGCGCCGCCTCAGTGGGCTCGGCCCGGTTCAGCCGTGCGACTGCAGGGGGCGCAGCGCTCTCGTGCACTGCCGGTGGCGCCGTCGCGGTCGCCAGCTGCAGTGCGCGTACGCCGGAGGGCCCCTGAGGCGCACCCCCCGACTGTGAAGGCGTCGAGGGCGCGAGGCGCGGCATGGATCCCAGGGAGAAGGCCTCGATGCGGATGCGCGCCTCCTCGGACCATCTGCCGCTCGGGTGCTCGGCCAGGAACGCCCGGTAGGCGTCCGTGGTTGCGATCTTCCCCGCCTGCGCCCAGTCGCGCTCTTCCGCCAGCTGCGCGAGCCGGGCGCGCGCCTGCACGGCGAGCTCGCTGTCGGGATGCTGTTCGACGAAGCGTGCGTAGCCCTCGCTGGTATCGCCGGCTTCCGCGGAGCGCCAGTCCTGCTGCTCGCGGCTGCACCCCGCCGCCAGCAGCGCCAGAACCGCGATCAAGGCAACTCTTCCTGCACCGAATGTGAGCATGATCGGCACCCCCAAGCGACGGACGTTACGTATTATGACCCCGGCGCACTCCAGGGAGCAGCGGATGAGCGAGACCATCAAGCGCAGACTGATCGATCAGATCGGGGATTCGCCGACCTTTGTATCCGAAGGCTCCGTTCTGACCGGGGATCTGGAGACGCCTGGCCCGCTGGTGATGTGCGGCGTCGTTCGCGGCGATGGCCGCGTTGGCGGCATGCTGCGCATGGCCGTGACGGCGCAATGGCACGGGGAGATCCATGCGCTCGCGGCCGTCATCGCGGGCAGGATCTCCGGCAAGCTCGTGGTCGAGAACAAGCTCGAGATCGGCGCCACGGCGGTGATTCACGCCGACATCGTTGCGCGCAGCATCGCGGTCGCCAAGGGCGCCGTCATCGACGGCGCCGTGACGGTCACCAGCGGTGAGCCGGTGGTGCGGTTCGAGGAGAAGCGCACCGCACGCCGCGGCTAGCTCGTGCCGCGGCTAGCTCGTCTCCAAGCCGGCGCCAGCGCCCGGCGCGGGCTGCGCGCCGCGGCCGGCACCAAGCTCGGCCAGGATGCGCCGCTCGAGCCAGGTCGGACCGGTGAGCCGCTGGAAGAACCCGCAGTGACCGCCGTAGCGCGTAACGGTGATCGAGAGGGCCGCGGGTCGCGCGAGGCGCGCGAGGCCGTCGGCGGGAATGATGGGATCGTCGAGGGATGTCAGGATGAGCGCCGGCACTTCCAGCCGTGCCAGGCGAGCGCCGGTGAGAGCGTAACCGTTCAGGTAGTCCTCGAGCGTCGCAAACTCGCTGTGGCTGCGCACCAGCTCCGCGGTCATGCTGCGCAGACCGCGCCGCCGCGCCAGCTGCCGGAAATCGTAGCTGCCGGGCCAGGCCGCCTGCTTCCGGCGCAGCGAGCGCAGCCACTTGCGCACGAAGTAGCGCTCGTAGCCCGGCAGGCCACGCTCCAGTGCGGTCAGCGTCTGAGCGGGATCGAGTACCGGCGACACCGCAATCACCTGCGCAAGATCGAGCCCCGCCTCACGCGCCTGCGCCGCCACCCGCAGCATGAAATTACCGCCCAGCGAGAAACCCACCAGCCGCAGCGCCGTGCCCTCGAGGTGCTGTTGCAGGGCGCGCACCGCGCCGATCACTTCCGGCAGGCGGCAGGAATGGAACAGCTCGCGATTGAGGTGATGCGTGTCGCCGTGATCGCGCAGGTTGAGGCGCGCGACCGCGAAGCGCTGCGCGAACAGCAGCTGCGCGAGCGACAGCACGTAGAGCGAGTCCGCGCTTCCCTCCCAGCCGTGCAGCAGCACCACCGCAGGGCCGTTGCCGTGCGCCGGACTCGACAGGAAGCACTGCAACCGCACGCCCGCGCCGCAATCGAGCAGCAGCTCGCGCTGCGCAGCCAGCAGCGGTGCGGCGCCGCGCAGGATGCGGCCGCGCCGCCAGGCGGTGCTCGCCAGCATCGACTGCAGGTGACGGTTGCGTAACCAGCGCGACGGCCGGAAGTCGTCTTCGACGTACTGCACGGCCGGTATCGTGCAGCTCAGTGTGCGTCAGTGCACGCGGATTTCGATGCGGTTGTTGGCACCGGCGGCGCGGTTCCAGTCCCCCGCGGTGAGCTCGCTCCCCACCGGCGGATACGGCACGAGCACGCTCGCGGCGTCGCCCGCGGCCACCTGCACCTGCAGCGCCCCGTGGGTGGAGCTGCGGATGTCGCCGATGAGGTTGGCCAGAGCGAGTGGCGTGCGCTGGGTGCTCTGGGGTGCCTCGTCCGAGGGGTTGCCGACCACGTCGCACCGGGAGAACCGCGTCTCCTCCGGCGCGGGCGAGTACCCGTCGAGCGCGTTACCGACGAGGCAGAAGCGTCCGGGGAATGTCCTGATATCCACCACGCCCGCCACCTTCTGCCGCGCCAGCCGGTAGAGGAGCTTGCCGATGAGCTCGAATCGCGCGCCGCCGAGCGCGTCGGCCCCGTACGGCACCGGCACCACCACCGGCTTGCCGTCGCTCGGGATGACGGTCGCCGCGCCGGGGGCAGAGCGCGCCGCGGCCGCAGGCGTCGTTGCCGTGGGCGCTTCCGCCGCAGGGGTCGTTGCCGTGGGCGCTTCCGCCGCGGGCGTGGCCGCCCCGGGCGTCGCCACCGCTGTGCCGGCCGGTGCCAGCGCCGCGAACGGCGGCGCGTCCCGATGCTGGAGCTGCGCCAGTTGCACCGTGAGGCCGTCGAGCAGCTTCACGGTGCGCCACCACAGCGCGGCGCTCAGGAGTGCCAGGCCGAGCGCCGCGCACGCGACCCACGTAGCGGCCCGCGGCGGCGCGCCCCGCTCGGGCGGCCGCGACAGTGCTTCGCGCAACAGCGCGCGCACCTCCCCGGTGATGCGCTCGGTCTGGGTGTCGATGCCGGCGACCAGCGCGCGGCGCAGCTCCGCGAAATGCTCGCGCAGCGCGCTGTCGGTGAGGGGCTTGGAGGCCAAGGCGGCGCCCGCTTCCGCCGCCACCCCTCCCACGCGCGCGGTCGGTGGCGTGAAACCCGACTGCTCGGCGGTGCGACGCTCGCTAACCAGGTGCAACTCGTTCAGCACCTTGGATACGTCGGTCGCCCTGATCTGCTTCGGCAGCACGCCCACCGCGCCGAGCGCGCGCGCCTGGCCCAGATACAGCTCGCCCTCCTGGGAGCTGTACATCATGATGGGGATGGTGGCGGTGCGCGCGTTGTTCTTGATGGCCTTAACGGCCTGAAACCCGTCCATGCCCGGCATCAGGTGATCCATGAAGATCACGTCCGGGCGGTTGCTGCTCAGGTACTCGATGGCCGCCTCGGCGCTCTCCGCGGCATCGACGTCGATGTCGTACTGCTCCAGGGCGCGGGCGAGGAACAGGCGCGCGGTCTTCGAGTCGTCCACGATCAACGCCCGTTTTGCGCCCATGCCCCCTCCCAGCGCCGCCCCCGGTATCTTTGAGCAAAGTGTAGCTCATAACACCCGGCAACGCTGTCGCGCCGTGAAGACGACTGCGGAGCGGATCAGACGAGCACCTGTGGGATCACGCCGGCGCGCGCCGCGCGCATTTTGTTGCGTCAACGTGTTAGCGAGATGACGCCGCGGGTCGCGCCTGCCCGCGGCTTCAGGCCAGCCGGGCGAGCGTCGCCCCCACCAGGCGCTGCGCCGAGCCCGGGGCATGCCCGAAATACAAGGACGGCTCGGTGAGTTCCAGCTCCAGCAGGCACGGGGTCCCCGCGGCGTCGCGGATCAGATCCACGCGCGCATACAGCAAGGCGCCGAAAGGCAGCGCCGCCAGCACCCGCTGCGCGACGCTGAGCTCGTCCATGCCCGGCGCGCGCACGGTGATCTCCTCGGGTGCGAACAGCGCCTCGGTCGAGGGTGCCCCGAGGGGCAGCAGCGGACCCTTGCGAACGGCGTGGCTGAAGTCCCCACCGATGTGGATCACGGCGGTCTCGCCTTGGGCGTCCACGCCCTCGAGGTAGGGCTGCAGCAACACGCTGCGCCCGGCGTCGAGGAGCCGGCGCATGTGCACGAGCGTCTCCGCGACGGCGGTGCGCGCGTGGCGGCACGTGTCGCGCGAGCCGGCGCCCACGGCCGGCTTCACCACCAGCTGCGCGCAAGTCTGGCGCGCGAGAAACTCCTCGAGCGCGGCCCCGCAGTCCGCCCCGGGCTCCGCGAAGCTGCTGGGCACCACCGGGAGGCCGGAACGTGCGAGCTCGAGCAGGTAGTGCTTGTCGGCGTTCCAGCGGACCACGGGCGGCGGATTCAGCAGCATGGTGAGCGAGGCAACCCGCTCGACCCAGGCGAGAAATTCGCCCAGGCGCTCGGTGTAGTCCCAGGCGGAGCGCAGCAGCGCCGCATCGAAGCGCGCCCAATCGGCCTTGGGCTCGTCCCAGTCGACGATCTCGGCGTGCGCCCCGGCGGCGCCGAACGCCGCCAGCAGCGGGGGCATGTCCGCGTCGAGACCGCGCGCGGCGCGCGCGCTCACCAGGGCGACCGCCGTCCTCACTCCCTGATTCCCGCGCCGCGGTTCATGAGCGCCACCGCGACGGCGAACAGCACCGCCGCGGCGACCGCCATCAGCGCGAAGGCGAGGCCGATACTGACGTCGGACACGCCCAGGAAGCCGAAGCGAAACGCGTTCACCATGTGCAGGATGGGGTTGATGTAGGACACCTGCTGCGCCCACGGCGGCAGCAGCGTGATGGAGTAGAACACGCCGCCGAAATAGGTGAGCGGTGTCAGCATGAAGGTCGGGATCCAGTTGACCTGGTCGAAGTTCTTGGCGAACAGCGCATTGAGGAATCCGGCGAGCGCGAAGATGAGCGAGGTCAGGAGGCCCGCCGCCAGGATCACCGCCGGGTGCTGCACCTGCAGGTGCGTGAACAGCAGCGACACGACGGTCACCGCCGCCCCCACCAGGAGGCCCCGCACCACGCCGCCGGTCGCATAACCGGCGACGATCACCCAGTTAGGCAGCGGGGAGACCAGCATCTCCTCCACGTGCTTGCCGAACTTCGCTCCGAAGAACGAGGCGACCACGTTGCCGTAGGAGTTGGTGATCAGCGACATCATGATCAGCCCGGGCGCGATGTACAGCTTGTAGTCGAAGCCGCCCATGGCGCCGACCCGCCGCCCGATGAGGCTGCCGAAGATCACGAAATACAGCGTGGCCGTCACCACCGACGGCACGATGGTCTGGCCCCAGATGCGGATGATGCGTCCGTACTCGCGGATGACGATGGTCTGGAAGCCGATCCAGCGCACCACGTTGAGATTGACCGGCGGCGCGCCGGGCAGCACCACGCTGCTCATCGCGGCGCACCCGCCCGCAGGGGTGTCGCGCCGGCGGCGCCGGCCGGCGCCGCGGCGGCGGCTCCCCGCCCGCCCTCGCCCGCGGGCCCGCGCCCCTCGACCAGCTGCATGAAGATCTCCTCCAGGCGGTTCACCTTGTTGCGCATGCTCAGCACTTCGATGCCGAGCGCCGACAGGCGCGCGAAGATGTCGTTGAGGTTCTCCTCCTTCGCCACCTCGATCTCGAGGGTGTGATCGTCGACCACAGTGGCGACGTAACCCTCCAGGCGCGGCGCGGCGGCAAGTGGCTCGCGTACGTTCAGCACGAAGGTCTGGACGTGCAGTCGGCGCAGCAGGCTGCTCATGCCATCACGCTCCACGATGCGTCCGCCGTTGATGATGGCGATGTTGCGGCACAGGCTCTCGGCTTCCTCCAGATAGTGCGTGGTGAGAATGATGGTGGTGCCGCGATCGTTGATCTCGCGCAGGAACTCCCACATCGAGCGGCGGATCTCGATGTCGACCCCGGCGGTGGGCTCATCGAGAATCAGCAGCCGCGGTTCGTGCACCAGCGCGCGCGCGATCATCAGGCGGCGCTTCATGCCGCCGGACAGGCCGCGCGACATGCCCCTGCGCCGCTCCCACAGCTGCAGCTGCTTGAGGTACTTCTCGGCGCGCTGGCGCGCCACCGCGCGCGGGATGCCGTAGAAGCCCGCCTGGTTGACCACGATGGTGTACGGCGTCTCGAACATATTGAAGTTCAGTTCCTGCGGCACGATGCCGATGCAGGCCTTGGCCGCCTCCAGCTCGTGGTCGATGTCGTGACCGAAGACGCGCGCCTCGCCGGCGGTCTTGTTGACGAGCGAGGTGATGATCCCGATGAGCGTGGTCTTGCCGGCGCCGTTGGGTCCGAGCAGCGCGAAGAAGTCGCCCCGCTCGACCTCGAGGTCGACGCCCTTGAGCGCCTGCACGCCGTTTCTGTAGGTCTTGGTCAGTCCGCGTACTGAAAGTGCATTCATAGAGGAAGGATCGGGGCTGCGGCGCGCGAGCGCAAGTGAGCGCGCCGCGCGTGGCGCGCGGCCGCCCAAGTGTTACGGGGGCGGTCACCGCGGAACATGCCCCGGGCGGGGTATTGACGCGCCGGCCGCGCGGCAGGCGCTGCGGTGTCAGCTGGCGGACTTCAACAGACCGCTATTACCGCGGGGCTCTCGCCGGCGTCGGCCCCCGAGCGCTCGTGAAGACCTAAGGGCCCGGCTCCTTAGGCGGCAGGAGTGCGGTGTCGGCATTGTGTACGGCCTGCTCATGGGAGTAGCCGGTGCCGCCGTGGCTCAGGCGGCGATGACTTTGGCGGGCAGCGCGCCCCCGCAACGCGACCGTGCGCCTGCGGATGGTGCGCCTCTAATGGAACGGGTCGGGTTCGTGCTCCGGCGTCTCGCTGGAGGATTGCTTGACGCGGGTCCGCCACACCTCGTACGGATTCCAGCCCGACTGCGGGCGTTCCACACCGTGCACGCCATCCGCCGTCGCGGTGAATTCCTCGTTGGCCGCCGATGAATTCCGGCGTCCCGCGGCAAGTCCTGCTGCTGCTTTTTTTCTCATCCTGTGCTCCTGCTCCTATCCCTGTTCCTGTTCTCAGGGGTCCTGGCCCGGGGGAAATCCCCCATCTCGTCGCCCGTGCATAGTGCGACCGGGGAAATGAAATTTATGTAGTCCTGGAGCGGACAGCGGGTGACATAAAATGCCTGAGCGGTAGCTTGGGCGCACCGCCGCGGCATTTTCAGTCCGCGAAATAGCGGCCCAGATATTCCTCGAAAGTTCCCCGGTCGCTGGCCTCGATCGCGCGCTGCGCCGCGAGCGACTCGCGGGCCTCCTGGGCGAATTCACGCAAGCGCTCGTCGTTGGGCGGATACAGGTCGAGGAAATAGGCCTTGTGCGCCGCGGAGGTGCGCAGTGCGAGATCGAAGAACGATTCTCCGCCGGCAAGCTCCGCCATGAGCCGCGCGGAGGGGGTGAGCGCGACGTCTTCGACCTTCGCCAGCTGGACGGCGAGCGCCTGGGAATAAGGCCGCGCGGCATCGCCGCGATCCAGGATCTCGCAGATGCCGGTCATCGAGTCGAGCAGCTCGCGCGCCCACTCGCGCAGCGGCACGCCGTATCCCTCGCGCCACAGGACGAGCCCCGGCTCGCGGCCGCGTCGCGCCACGGTGAGATGATTCTGATCGAGCGCCGCCTGCTCGGAGTCGCCGATCGGCGCACTGTCCTTGAGCAGGCACAGGGCGAGAAACGCCTCGAGGAAGCGCAGCTTGTTCTGGTTCACGCCCACGGGATCGAAGGCGCTCACGTCGAGCGCGCGCACCTCTACGTATTCAACCCCGGCGCGGCGCAGCGCCTTGGTGGGCCGCTCGCCGGAGCGCGCCACGCGCTTGGGCCGAATGAAGCTGTAGTACTCGTTCTCGATCTGCAGGATGTTGGCGTTGAGTTGGCGGTACTCGCCGTTCACCTTGACGCCGAGCGCCTCGTAGGGCGGATGCGGCGTGCTGATCGCGCGCTGCAGGTCGCGCACGTACTCCTCCAGGCTGTTCACCGACACCGCCAGTCCCGCCTGGTTGCGGTTGCGATAACCGATATCGCTCATGCGCAGGCTGGTTGCGTGGGGCTGGTAGGCCGTGCCGGGACCGAAGTCCGCCAGCTGCAGCTCCCGGCCGCGCAGGAACGACTTGCACACCACCGGCGACACGCCGAACAGGTACAGCACCAGCCAGCCGTGACGGCGGTAGTTGCGCAGCAGGTCGAAGTAGCACGCCGAGATGAACTGTGCGCCGTGCTCGCGCGCGCCGCGCATCGCGCCGTAGGCCTCCCAGAACGGCAGCGGGAACGAGTAGTTGAAATGCACCCCGGAGATCGCCTGCATCATGCGGCCGTAGCGCAGGCCGAGCCCGTTGCGATACACGGTCTTCATGCGCCCGACGTGCGAGCTGCCGTACTGCGCCAGCGGGATGTCCTCGTCGCGCTCGATGGCGCACGGCATGCTGGTGGCCCATAGCAGCTCATCGCCCAGGTGGCGGTAGACGAACTGGTGCAGGTCGAGCAGGTACTGCAGCAGCTCCCAGCCGTGCGTGAACGCGGGCGTGACCAGCTCGATCAGCGCCTCGGAATAATCGGTCGTGATGTGCTCGTTGGTGAGCGCGGATCCGAGCAGTGGCGGGTGCGCCGTAGCCGCCAGGCGCCCGTGCGGCAACACCCGCAGCGATTCCTTCTCGACGCCCTTGCGCCCGCCCTGCAGGATCTGCGGCTCCCCGCCGTTGACCAGGGCGGAGAGGTGTCGCTCGAAGACGCGGTCGATGCCGGGTCTGCTCATGGGGGTTTGCGGTCCGCGCTACCAGCGCATGCGGCCCGTGAGCACCTCGGCCAGCATGGTGAAGTCCCCACGCAGGCTGTAGAGCGGATGGCGGAAAGTGGCCGGCGAGTTGCGCTCGAAGAAGAAGTGCCCCACCCACGCGGGCAGGTAGCCGGCCGGTGGCACCGCCAGCAACCACACCCAGCGGGAGGTGAGCAGCGCGCCGGCGGCGATCGCGAGCGCGAGCAGCGTGCCGCTGACGTGCAGCCGGCGCGAAATGCGGTTGCTGTGTTCGGCCAGGTAATGCGGATAGAATTCGCGAAAGCTCGCGAAGCGCGGCCCCGGTCCCGTGGGCCTGACTGTCATGCCGATTCCCAAGGGCGCACCCTCAGCCCCCGTCCATCAGCTTCAGGAACGCGCGCACCCGCACCACCATGCTCCGGCCGCCCGGCCCGCTCAGCCGGGACACGTATTCGATTGGATTCAGAGCATGAGCGTCGCGCCGCAGCGCCGCAACCGCCACGAACGCCGGCGACGGCGAGCAGGCGCGCCGGCCAGGGCGGCGGTGCGAGCGATGGGAACGGCATGCTCAGGATCCCGGTTGGAGTTGTTGTTGCGCGGTGCTTTCAGGCATCTTGCCGCGTTACGGGCCATCCGCGCAAATGAGCGTCTCAGGGAGCGCAGCGAGCCATGATCGGCATCATCGGCGGCACCGGTTTGTACGCCATGCAGGAGTTGCAGACGCCGCGCGCGCGCGCGGTGTCGACGCCGTTCGGGGCGCCGTCCGCGCCCCTCATGACCGGGGTACTTCGCGGTCGTGAGGTCGTATTTCTCGCGCGCCACGGCCTCGAGCACCAGCTGCTGCCCGGCGAGATCAATTTCCGCGCCAACATCTGGGCGCTGAAGAGCCTCGGCGTGCGCACGGTGATCGGCGTGTCGGCCGTGGGGAGCCTGCGCGCCGAGATCCACCCCGGCGAGCTCGCGCTGCCGTCGCAGTACCTGGACTTCACCCGCGGAACGCGTGCCGCCAGCTTCTTCGGCGGCGGGCTGGTCGCGCATATCTCGAGCGCACAGCCCACCTGCCGCGCCACCGCCGCCTTGATCGCGCGCGTGGCGCGCGCGGGCGGTGTGGCGCTGCACGAGGACAAGACCTACGCCTGCGTCGAGGGTCCGCGCCTCGGCACCCGCGCGGAGAGCCTGTTCCTGCGGGCCGCGGGTGCGGATGTCGTCGGCATGACCAACGTGCCGGAGGCATTCCTCGCCCTGGAGGCGCAGCTGGGCTACTGCACCATCGCGGTAGCGACCGATTACGACGCCTGGCTCGAGGATCCGGCACAACATGCGTCGGCGGAACAGATCCTGCAGCTGTTCCACGCCAATCTCAGCCGCGTGCAGCAGCTGCTCGGCGCGGTGGTGGCCGAGCACCAGGAGGACGAATCGCGCCCCTGCCGCCAGGCGCTGCGCGGGGCGTTCGTCACGCCGCGCGAGCAGATGAGCGCCGCACAGCGCGCGCTGGTCGAGTTCCTGGAGAGCTGACCGGGCGCGCCGGCTCGAGCCGCAAACCGAAGCCCCTCAGGCGCGATCCGCGTGCTCCGCCGCGCGCGCCGGCGGCAGTCAGTGCCCCCTGCTCTCGCTGCAGGACGCGCCGTACTTGAAGCAGCTGAAACAACGATGATGCCGCAGCATGACCCGCCGGCCGAGACTCTCCCCGAGAGTGCCGCCCTGATCGTAAGCCGGATCATCGTCCACCAGCGTGCAGGCGTAGACCCGCATGCGCCCGTTCTGCTTGACCACCATCTTGCTGTACGCGCACATGAACTCGCGCCGCGTGGCTTCGGTGTGATAGCGCCTCATGCAGTCCTCCGTCACCGGTGGCACGGCCGGCCGCGTAGCGGGCGCGCCGAAGTCCGGGAACGCCACGATGTTCAGATCCTGCGGCAGCTGGTGCGCGCACATCAGCCGCCGGTAGGCGTCCTCGACCGCGCCGCGACTCTCGCCCGGCTCCATCTGCCGCGCGATCGAGACGCGAAAGCCGGCGCCGTGCAGCAGCGCGAGTGCAGCCCAAGCCTTGAGGAAATTCCCCGCGCCGCGCCCCGCGTCGTGCCGCGTGCGCTCCGGGTAGTCGATGCTCACGCGCAGCGCCAGCGCGTGCGGCCGCGTGCGCAATTCCGCCAGCTTCGCCAGGCGCTTCGGCACCGCGTCGACCCCGTTGGTCAGCACCAGGCACGGCGCGCGCTCCAGCGCATAGGAAAGAATGCGCATCAGATCCTTGATGAGGAACGGCTCGCCCCCGGTGAAGGAGAACTGGCGCACGCCGAGCGCGGCCGCCTCGTCGATGAAGGGCTGCACGTCCTCGAAGCTCACGCGGCCGAGGCGCCGGTCACCGGGCCGCGAGCCTTCCAGACAGAACGGGCAGGCGAGATTGCACGCCGTGCCGGTGTGAAACCACAGCTCCGAAAGGGTGTGAGGCTGGATGTAGCCGCGTGCATCCCCCAGCGGGGTGAACAGCCACTCGTCGCGGGGCAGGCGCATGCCGCCCGCATCGCCAGCGCTCATTGCCGCGCTTCCCGCGCCCGCGGGGCGCGATACCAGCGCTCGAGCGTCGCCGGATCGATGCCCAGTAGATAAGCGACCGCCAGGGTGCGGTTGCGCAGCGTGCGCCGCAGCAGCCCGTCGCGCTGCCAGCGGCGCTCCGAGACCGTCATCGGCAGGGGCAGGGCGACGAAGCGCCCGGTGCGCCTGAGAGCGCGCACCAGCGCCACTTCTTCGAACAGCGGCTGCGGGCCGATTCCGGGACTCGCGTCGTAAGCCGCGCGGCTCACGAAAATGCCCTGATCGCCGTACACCATCGACACCCGGCAGCGCCACGCGATGCACGCTTCGAGGAAACGCTTCAGAGCGCTGCGCGCGCCGCCGAAACGGAACCTGAAGTAGCCGCCGGCCGCGCCCGCAGCGAGAGCCTCGCGAATGGCGTGCGCGCTCAAGGCATGGGGCTCGCAATCCGCATGCACCATCCACACCACACCCGCGCCCGCGGTTCGCGCTGCGGCGATGCCGGCAGCCAGTTGCACGCCCCGGCCGCGCGCGGACGGTATCCAGGCGCAGCCGGCGCCGCGGCACAGCTCGGCGGTAGCCGCACTCGCGGCCCCATCGACCACGATCACCTGCTCGGGCGCCCTGGCGAGCCGAGCCAGCAGCGGCAGCAGGCGCGCCAGCGCGGCGTCGTCGTTCAGCGCCGGAACCACCACCGCGAGGCGTGTTGCGGCCGAATCCGCCACGGCAGAATCTCCCGCCGGGAGCGAGTCTTGCGCCGGGAGCGAATCTTCCGCCGCGGGCGAGTCTTCCGCCACGGGCGAATCTGAATCTAAAGAGTGCGCCTCAGCCACCACCTGAGTGTACCCGCCGTGAACGGCGTCAGTCGCGTGCGGCTGTAGGCGTCGAGGATGCGGCGCAGGTACTCCGAGCGCGTCGGGTACGGCAGCACCAGCGAATCAAGGCGCTTCAGGCCCAGCCCGCGGGTGAGCGCCAGCACCAGGGGCGAGAGCTGCTCGCCGGCGTCCCGCCCGACGATGGTGGCACCCAGGATCCGGTCCGACCCGCGCGCGGTGAGCACTTGTGCAAAACCATCGGCGGCATCGTCGGTCCGGCCGCGATCGAGCTCGCCGAACTCCACGCGATAGCGATCGAAGGCGCGGCCGGCCTGCTGCAGCTGGCGGCTGGTGGCTCCCACGTGCGCAAGCTCCGGCCGGGTGTAGGTGCACCACGGAATCACCAGCGCATCGGCGCGCGCGCCCCACGGGAACAACGCGTTACGCACCGCGATGCGCGCCTGCGCATCGGCCGCGTGCGTGAACTGCAGCGCCGCGCACACATCCCCGGCCGCGTAGATGTGCGGGTGGGAGGTGCGCAGGCGGGCGTCGACGGCAATGCCGGCCTGGCTGTCGAAGCGCACGCCGGCCCGCGGCAGCGCGAGGTCCTCGACGTTGCGTGCACGGCCGGCGGCGACCAGCACCTCATCGGCGGCGACCGCGGTGCCGTCCGCAAGCATCAGCACCTTGCCCGCGCTCGTGCGCGCGGCGCCGGTGACCCGCGCGCCGAGGCGCAGCCTCACGCCGTCCCGGACCAGAGCCTCAGCCACCCATTGCGCCGCGTCGGGTTCGTCCTGCGGCAGGATCTGTGGCCCGAGCTCGAGCAGCTCGACCTGCGTGCCGAGGCGCGCGAAGGCCTGCGCAAGCTCGCACCCCACCGGACCCGCACCCAGCACCGCCAGGCGCCGCGGCTGCTCCGTGAGATCGAACACGGTCTCGTTGGTCAGGGGCGCGATCTCCCCGAGCCCAGGGAGGGGCGGAATGTATGCGCGCGCCCCCGTGGCGATCACGGTGCGGCGCGTGCGCAGCGTCGCCCCGGCGACGCCAATCTCATGCGCACTGCTGAAGCTCCCCTGCCCGAGGAACACGTCGACCCCGGCGCCGCAGTAGCGCTCGACCGAATCGTGTCGGGCAATGCTTGCGCGCACCGCGCGCACCCGCTGCATGGCGCTTGCAAACGTCAGGCCGCCGGCGGCGCCCGCGAGCAGCGTCTTCGAGGGCACGCAACCGACGTTCAGGCAGTCACCGCCCATGGCATGGCGCTCTATCAGCGCCACGCGCGCGCCCAGTCCCGCCGCCGCGATGGCGGTCACGAGGCCCGCGGGGCCGGCGCCGATCACCGTGAGGTGGTAGCGCGCCGCGGGCGTGGGATTGCGATAGTCCGGGGGAAACACCAGCCGGCGCCACAGCGCGTCATCCTCGCTCATGGCGCGAGCTCCTGTTCGAGCCGGCGGCGCGCGACGCGCGTCAGCAGCGCGGCAACTGTGACGGTGGCTGCCAGACCCACGACCAGCAGGACGGTACGTGTTCTGCCGGTACGCACACCTCCCGAGAGCGCCTGCGCGAGGTTCGCGGCCGCGGATCCGGCATACACGTACAGCACCGTGGCGGGCAGCATGCCGAGCCAGGAGCCGGCAATGTAGTCGCGCGGCCTCACGGCCGTGACACCGTACGCGTAGTTCAGCAGGTTGAAGGGGAGCAGGGGCGACAGCCGTGTGAGCAGCACGATCCACAAGCCGCGCTCCCCGAGTGCACCGTCGAGCGCCCGCAACCGCGGCCACGCCGCGATGCGCCGCTGCGTCCACTCACGGGCAAACGTGCGGCCGATGAAGAACGCGGCGCTCGCCCCGAGGAGGCTCCCTGCGGATACCAGCACCACGCCCCGCACGAGTCCGAAGATCGCGCCACCCGCGAGCGTCAGAATCAGGCCGGGAACCAGGCACACGCTCGCCAGCACGTACAGCGCGACGAACGCGAGCGCGGACGGTCCGCGGTGCGCCGCGGCCCAGGTGAGCGCTGCGCCCAGCCACGGCTGCAGCGGCAGGAACCACCCGGCCGCCGCGAGCAGCAGGAGAGCGGCGAGCGCCCCCACGATCCGCCTCTTCATGCGTTCTTCACCAGCAGCTCGTGCAGCCGGCGGCGCGCCGGACGATCGTCGGCGGCGAGCGCGCGCCGTGCCGCCGGCAGATCGGATGCCTGGTCGATGTCGTAGGAACCCGCCAGCCGCGTCACGCTGCGGGCGTGGCTGCGGCAGCACTGCTCCAGCGCCTCACCGAGAGTCGGCTCGCTCCATGGGAGCGGCGCCAGATCCGGCCACGGCAGCCCCGATCCCATGAGCGTCACACCTCCGTCGCGGGCCGGAGCCAGCACCACATCGGACGCGTCCAGCGCGGTCTGCGCCGCGAGCAGATCGGACAGCGTGAGCGACGGGGCGTCGCTGCCGATGAACAGGACGCGCTCGTGACCCGCCGCGCGTACCGCGGCATCGACTGCGTTCAGGCGCTCGCCCAGGTTGCCGCGCGGCTGGGGTTGTACCGTCGCCGCCCGCTCGAGCAGGCCTTGTGCCCAGCGCGCCTCGGCCGGATTCTCCGGTGCAATGACGAGCGCGCCCGGCCAGGCGCACGCATCCTCCAGCGCGCACTCCAGCAGCGCCTGCGCGATCGCCAGCGCCGGTGCCGCGCCCAGCGCGCGCGCGAGTCTGCGCTTGCCCTCACCCAGGCGCGGGCGGCGGCAGAACACGACCAGGACCGGGTCCGCCAGCTCAGCGCTCCACGATGGCCGTCACGCCCATCCCGCCGGCGGCGCACACCGAGATCAGACCGCGCTTCGCGCTGGTATCGCCCGCGAGGATCTTGGCGAGCGTGCCCAGGACACGCGCGCCGGTGGCGGCGAACGGGTGCCCGATGGCCACGCTCCCGCCCTTTACGTTGAGCCTGGCCAGGTCGATGCTGCCGAGCGGCTCGGGCAATCCCAGCACATCGCGGCAGTACTCCGGTGACTGCCATGCTTTGAGCGTGCACAACACCTGCGCCGCGAACGCCTCGTGAATCTCGTAGTAATCGAAATCCTTCAGTGTCAGGCCCGCATCGCGCAGCATCGCGGGTACGGCGTAGGTGGGCGCCATCAGCAACCCCTCCTTGCCGGCGGCGAAGTCGACCGCCCATACCTTGCCGTAGCGCAGGTAAGCCAGCACCGGCAGCTTGCGCTCCGCGGCCCACTCCGGCGTCGCCAGCAGCACCGCGCTCGCCCCATCGGTGAGCGGCGTGCTGTTGCCGGCGGTGAGCGTGCCGTCGGCGGCGAAGCTCGGCCGCAGCTTGGCGAGCTTCTCGGCGCTGCTGTCGGCGCGGATATTGTTGTCGCTCTTCAGTCCCAGGTACTCCACCACCAGGTCATCGTAGAACCCGGCGCGCCAGGCGGCCGCCGCCTTCAGGTGGCTTTGCTGGGCCAGCTGATCCTGCTCGGCGCGCCCGACCCGCCAGCGCTTGGCCATGATCTCGGTGCTCTGCCCCATGGACAGTCCGGTGCGCGGCTCGACGACCGCGGGCAGCACCGGTTTGAAGTGCCTGGGTCGCAGCCCGAACCACGGCGACACCCGCTCCCAGGCGTTGCGCCCGCGGTAGCTCGCGAGCAGCAGTCGCTGGTACGAGCGCGGGTAGACGACCGGCGCATCGCTGATGGAGTCGGTGCCGCCGGCGATACCGGCCTCGATCTGTCCGAGCGCGATCTTGTTGCCGATGTCGATCGCCGCTTCCAGGCTCGTGCCGCAGGCACGCTGCATGTCGAGCCCCGGCGTGTGCGCATCGAGCCCGCTGGAGAGCACGCTCTCGCGCACCAGGTTGTAGTCGCGGGAGTGCTTGAGCACCGCGCCGGCGGCCACATCCCCGAGCCGCTCGCCCTGGAGCTTGAAGCGCTCGACCACGGCGCGCAACGCAGCCGTGAGCATGTCCTGGTTGCTGGCGGTGGCGTAAGCCCCATAGGCGCGGGCGAAGGGAATGCGCAGGCCACCGACGATGGCCACGCGCCGGACCGCGGATCCGACCAGCATGCCTCCTCCCCACAGCGCGACGGGTTAGAATACCAAGTCCATGGGCGAGTACTCCACCATCATGGCCCGCGACGGCCACGAGTTTCAGGCGTGGCTCGCCGCCGCCCCCGGCCGCCCGCGCGGCGCAGTGCTGGTGATCCAGGAGATCTTCGGGGTCAACAGCCACATCCGCAAAGTGAGCGACGGCTTCGCCGCCGACGGCTACACGGCCATCGCACCGTGCCTCTTCGACCGGGTGCGCCGCGGCATCGAGCTCGGCTACACCGCCGCCGACATGCAGGAGGGGAGCGGCTACACCAAGCAGCTGACGCCGGAAGATACGCTGCGCGACCTCGCGGCCGCGATCGCCGTGGTGAGACACTCCGGCCGGGCGGCGACCGTCGGCTACTGCTGGGGCGGAACCCTGTCCTATCTTGCCGCCTGCCAGCTGCCCCTCGCCTGCGCGGTGGTCTATTACGGCAAGGTCGCGAGCTATCTCGAGCAGAAACCCAGGTGCCCGGTCATGTATCACTACGGCCGGGAGGACCGCAGCATCCCGCTCGGCGACATCGAGCGCATCAAGGCGGCGCACCCGCAGGCGCCGCTGTTTGTCTACGAGGGGGCGGGCCACGGTTTCAACTGCGAGCAGCGCGAGGCCTACAACCCGCAGGTCGCCGCGCTGGCGCGCGCACGCACTCTGGATTTCTTCGGCCGCCATGTGGCCGGCGGCGAGCCGGTCAAGGGTTGAGAAGGAGAGGGCCGCCACATGAAATTGCGCGATCCGGATCTGCTGCGTAGCCGTGCCTTCATCGGTGGCAAGTGGGTGGACGCCATGAGCGGCGCCACGCACCAGGTGGTGAATCCGGCGACGCGCGAACCGATCGGCACGGTGCCCGAGATGGGCGCCGCCGAGACACGGCGCGCCATCGAGGCAGCAAGCCAGGCATTCCCGGCGTGGGCCGCGCTGACCGCCAAGGAGCGCGCGGCGGTGCTGCGTCGCTGGTACGAGCTGCTGATGGCGAACCTGGAAGACCTGGCGACGCTGATGACCGCCGAGCAAGGCAAGCCGCTCGCGGAGTCCAAGGGCGAGATCGCCTACGCAGCCTCGTTCATCGAATGGTTCGCCGAGGAAGGCAAGCGCCTGTACGGGGACGTGATCCCGGGACATCAGACCGACAAGCGCATCCTGGTGCTGCGCCAGCCCGTGGGGGTGGTCGCGGCGATCACGCCGTGGAATTTCCCGCTCGCCATGATCACGCGCAAGGCGGGACCGGCGCTCGCGGCCGGCTGTACCTTCGTCTGCAAGCCCGCGAGCCAGACGCCCTACTCGGCACTGGCCGCCGCGGCGCTCGCGGCGCGCGCCGGGGTGCCGGCCGGCGTGCTCAACGTCATCACCGGCGATGCGGCCGCGATCGGCGGCGAAATGACGTCCAACACCAGCGTCCGCAAGGTCACGTTCACCGGCTCCACCGTCGTGGGCAAGAAGCTCATGGCGCAATGCGCCGGCACGGTGAAGAAGCTGTCGCTCGAGCTCGGCGGCAATGCTCCGTTCATCGTGTTCGAGGACGCCGATCTGGATGCCGCGGTGGCCGGGGCCATCGCCAGCAAGTACCGCAACACCGGGCAGACGTGCGTGTGCGCCAATCGCCTGCTGGTGCAGGCGCCGGTGTACGAGGCGTTCACAGCCAAGCTGGTGCACGCCGTGACACAGCTGCGCGTGGGCGACGGGCTGAAGGGGCCCACCGACCAGGGTCCGCTGATCGATACCAAGGCGCTCGCCAAGGTGGAAGAGCATCTCGCGGACGCGACAGCCAAGGGGGCGCGCATCGTGCAGGGCGGCAAGCGCCATGCGCTCGGCGGCACGTTCTTCGAGCCGACCGTGCTCACCGACGTGACTGCCGCCATGTTGGTGGCGCGCGAAGAGACCTTCGGTCCGGTCGCGCCCCTGTTCCGCTTCGAGACCGAGGGCGACGCCATCCGCATGGCGAACGATACCGAGTTCGGCCTGGCGGCGTACTTCTATACCCGCGACCTGGCGCGCTCATGGCGCGTGGCGGAGGCGCTGGAGTACGGCATAGTGGGCCTGAATACCGGGATCATCTCCACCGAGGTTGCACCGTTCGGGGGGATCAAGGAGTCGGGCACCGGCCGCGAGGGCTCCAAGTACGGGATCCTCGACTACACCGAGCTCAAGTACCTGTGTGTCGGCATCGGCTGAGGGTGGCGGAGTAGGCTGCGGCATGCGCTACGCGAACCCCGAACGCATCGGCATCCTGCTGGTCAACTCCGGCACGCCGCAGGCCGCGGCAGCGGGCGCCGTGCGCGCCTTCCTGGCGCGCTTCCTCGCCGACCCGCGCGTGGTGGAGCTGCCGCGCGCGCTGTGGCTGCCGCTGCTCTACGGCGTGATCCTGCCCTGGCGTCCGTGGCGCGTGGCGCGCAAGTACCGCCTCATCTGGACGGCCTCGGGCTCGCCGCTGCGCGATCTGTCGGAGCGCTTGCGTACCGAGCTCGCCGGCTCGCTCGCGCAACGCATGCTGGCGCCGCTGTCGGTGGAGCTCGGCATGCTCTACAGCGCTCCCGAGGTGCGCGACGCGCTCGCTCGATTGCGCGACTCCGGCGCCCAGCGCATCCTGGTGCTGCCGCTGTTCCCGCAGTATTGCGGTGCCACCACCGCTGCCGTCTACGACCAGGTCAGTGCGGAGTTGCGCCGCTGGCGCGCTCTGCCCGAGCTGCGCTTCATCGCCGACTATCACGAGCATCCGGGCTATATCGAAGCGCTGCGCGCCAGCGTCACCGAGCACTGGCTCTCTCACGGCCGCACGGCCCACCTGCTGATTTCCTTTCACGGCATTCCGGAACGCTATGTCCAGCAGGGCGACCCGTACTTCGGCCGCTGCCAGACCACGGCGCGCCTGCTCGCGGATGAGCTGCTGCTGCGCGACGGGGAGTGGAGCGTGAGCTTTCAGTCGCGCTTTGGTCCGGCGGACTGGCTGAAGCCCTACACGCGCAAGGTGCTGAGCGGCATGCCCGCCCGCGGCGTGCGCGAAGTGACCCTGGTGTGTCCGGGTTTTGCCGTGGACTGCCTGGAGACGCTCGAGGAGATCGATATCGAGAATCGCCGCGCCTTCATGCGCGCCGGTGGCCAGCGCTACCAGTACGTGCCGGCGCTCAACGCCCGCGCCAGCCACGCGCACTGCCTCGCGGACCTGATCGAGCAGCACTGCCAGGGCTGGACGCACGCCGGGCATGGGCGCCTTCCCAGCGCCGCGCGCGGTGCCTCCGCATGATGTCCAGCGCACCGCTGCGCCTGCTGGGGACCTTTCACGAGGCCAGCATCGCGGTCGATGATGCGCGCGCCTCGATCGAGTTCTACGAGCGCCTGGGGTTCAGCCAGGCCCCGACCTCCGATACGCTCACGCACCCGTACGCAGTGCTGACCGACGGGCGGCTGTTCATCGGCCTGCATCAACGCGGGGGCGCCTCGCCGGTTCTCACCTTCGTGCGTCCCGGCATCGCCGCGTGCGTGCGGGAGTTTGCCGCGGCCGGCATCGAACTGACGCTGTGCCGCACCGGCGAGGAGGTATTCAACGAGATCGGTCTGCTGGACCCGTTCGGCCACGCGGTCGCGGTCCTGGAAGCGCGCACCTACTCACCGGTGGCGCGCCCGGATGCCTCGCTGTGCGGCGACTTCGCCGAAGTGAGTCTGCCGGTCACCGACTTTGCCGCCGCGCAGGGCTTCTGGGAGCCTCTGGGCTTCGTCGCCGCCGGCGAGGTGTCCTCACCCTATCCGCACCTGCCGCTCACCAGCGATTACCTGGACGTCTCGTTTCACCCGCCCGGGGTATGCGAGCGGCCGATGCTCGTGTTCCGCGATCCTGATATGCGCGCCCGCATTGCGCGGCTGCGCGAGCTCGGCCTGCCCCTGTCCGCCACCGTACCCGGCGGCGCCGAGCCCCTCGGCAACGCCCTGCTGGAGAGCCCGGACGGCATACCGCTCATGCTGCTCGAAGCAGAAGGCTGAGGATCGTCATGTGCCGCAGCGGTCGGCCCGCTCTGCTGCTCCCGGTGTCACTCCTGCTCCTGGCGTCAGCGCCCGCGTTCGGCGACGCCGGCATGTGGACCTTCCACGACTTCCCGCAGGATCTGGTGAAGCGCCAGTACGGCGCCGACATCAGCTCCGCCTGGCTGGATCGAGTGCGCAGCGCCACGCTCCGCCTGTCGAACTGCACCGCCTCCTTCGTATCGCCCGCCGGACTGATCCTCACCAATCACCACTGCGCGGAGGGCTGCCTGGATGAGCACTCGACCAGCGAGCAGAACCTGCTGCGCGGGGGCTTCCTCGCGCGCTCCCGGGAGCAGGAACTGAAGTGCGGCACGCAGATCGCCGACGTGCTGATGAGCGTGGAGAACGTCACCGACCGGGTCGCGGCGGCGATCCGCGGACTCGATGACCGCGCGGCGAACGACACCCGCAAGAAGACCCTGACGCAACTCGAGCAGGCCTGCGAGCAGGAGAGCCAGCACGCCAGATCCGGGCCGCTGAAGTGCGAATCCGTCGACCTCTACCAGGGCGGGCAGTACTGGCTCTACAAGTACCATCGCTACGACGACGTGCGCCTGGTATTCGCCCCCGAGCGCGGTATCGCCGCCTTCGGCGGTGACCCGGACAACTTCCAGTTCCCGCGCTGGTGCCTGGACATGGCGCTGCTGCGCGCCTACGGCCCGAACGGCAAGCCCGCCGCCACGCCGAACTTCCTGGCGCTCCGGCCGGAGGGGCCGCAGGCCGGCGAGCTGGTGTTCGTGTCGGGGCATCCCGGCACCACCGAGCGGCTGCTGACCGTCGCGCAGCTCGAGACCCTGCGCACCGTGGAGCTGCCGCGCTGGCTGCTGCGCGCCGCGGAGTTGCGCGGCCGTTTCATCGAGTTCGCCAAGACCGGCCTCGAGGCCGACCGCATCGTGGAGGATCCGCTCAACGGCCTGGAGAACTCCATCAAGGTGCGCCGCAAGCAGCTCGACGCGCTGCTCGATGAGCGGCTGCTGAACGCCAAGCGCGACGAGGAGGCGGCGCTGCGGGCCAGGGTCGCCGCCGACCCGCAGCTCGCCG
>VBNH01000173.1 GCA_005878095.1 Gammaproteobacteria bacterium
GCCGAGGCTACGGTAGCGCAACAGCAGCTCATGAGGCTCGTGCTCATAGCGCGTCTCGGCGCTGAAGTCGCCCTGGTGCAGGCGCACGCACCGGCCGTGGCGCAGATCGATTGCGGGTATGAGCAACATCACCCGAACCTCAGAAAGTTCGCGAGCAACCTGGCGCCGGTTGCGGCCGAGCGCTCGGGATGGAACTGCGTGCCCCAGAAATTCCTGCGCCGCACGATCGCGGACAGCGGCTCTCCATAGTGCGCGGTCGCCAGCGTGTCGCTGGATACGGGCACGGCATAGCTGTGTACGAAGTAAACGTAGTCGTGGGGCGCGATCCCCTCCAGCAGGGGGTCCTGGTGCAGGGCGCAGAGTTGGTTCCACCCCATGTGCGGAACGGGCCGACCGGGCTCTGCCCGCAGACGGCGCACGCTGTCCGCAAGGACCCCGAGGCAATCGGTCGGACCTTCCTCCGAGCGGCGGAACAGCAGCTGCATCCCCAGACAGATGCCGAGCACCGGTTGTGTCAGGGCGGGCAGCAGGGCGGCGATTCCGGATTGGCGCAGGCGCTGCATTGCGTCCGCGGCCGCTCCCACGCCGGGCAGAATGACTCGGGCCGCGGACCTGATCATCCGCGCCTCGTTGGTAACGTGCGTGCGCGCGCCGAGCCGTTCGCAGGCGTACTGCAACGAGGCGAGATTGGCGCCGCCGCTATCGACGATGACCGCCTCCACTACAGCACTCCCTTGGTGCTCGGCAGCTCCTCGCCCTCGCGCCGGAACGCCTGCCGCAGGGCGCGGCCGACGCCCTTGAAGCAGCCCTCGATCATGTGATGGGTGTTCTCGCCGGTGACGCTGATGTGGATGGCCGCACCGAGGGTCTCGGCGAGGGAGCGGAAGAAATGCGGCACCAGCTCGGTCGGCAGCCCGCCGACCGCCTCCCGGTTGAATCGCCCGGAGAACTGCGCGAAGGCGCGGCCCGACAGGTCGATGGCGACCTGCGCCTGGGCTTCGTCCATCGGCAGCAGAAATCCGAAGCGCGCGATGCCGGCTTTGGCGCCGAGCGCGCGCCGCAGCGCCTCCCCGAGCGCGAGCGCGCAGTCTTCCACCGTGTGATGCTCGTCGACCCGCAGGTCACCCTCGCAGGTGAGCTCGAGCGAGAACCCGCCGTGCTTGGCGAGCTGCTCGACCATGTGATCGAAGAAGCCGATTCCGGTGTTGGCCTTGAGCGGGGCGCTGGCGTCGAGGTTGACCCGCACGTCGATGTTCGTCTCCTTCGTGCGCCGCTCGACTCGCGCGCGTCGCGCGGTCAGGTCCTGCACCACTGTGGGCCATGTCTCTGCGGTCGTTCCCTGGCGGCGCACGCGCAGCCCGCGCACACCGAGGTTGGCTGCGAACTCCAGATCCGTGTCGCGGTCGCCGATCACGGCGCTCGAGCCGAGGTCGACTCCGCGGTCGCGCACATACTGCTCGACCAGTCCGGTGCGGGGCTTACGGCAGGCGCAGCCGTCCGTTTGCAAGTGCGGGCAGACAAACACGGCATCGAACTCGATGCCTTGCGAGCTGAAGGCGTCCAGGATGAACTGCTGCACCCGCTCGAACACCGGGCGCGGGAACGACTGCGTGCCCAGACCATCCTGGTTGGTCACGATGACGAGCCGGTAACCGCGCCGCGTGAGCTGCGTGAGCGCGGCGAACACTCCGGGCAGGAAACGCACCTTCTCGAGCGTGTCGAGCTGCTCGTCCGGCGGCTCCTCCACGAGCGTGCCGTCGCGATCGATGAACAGCGTGGCGGCTGGCACGCTCATCGCCACGCCTCGAGGAGCCGGTCATTCTGCTCGATCGAGCCGATCGTAATGCGCAACGCGCGCTCCAGACCAGGATATCCGCGCGCATCCCGGACCAGCAGCCGTGCGTCGCGGGCGCGCTGCAGCGCAGCGCCGGCATCGGTGAATTCGCTGAGGACGAAATTCGCCGCGCTGGGCCACACGCGCACCACCTGGGGTAGGGCGGCGAGCGCTGCGGTGAGCCGCTCGCGCTCCGCGCGAATGAGAGCGATGCGCTTGCTGGCATCCGCCAGCCTGGCCGGCGCGAGCAGATTCAGTACCGCCTCCAGCGTCAACTGCCCAATCGCATAGGGTGGCATCACCTTGCGCAGCAGCGCGATGACCTCCGGAGCGGCGATCAGCGTCCCGCAACGCGCCCCGGCGAGCCCGTGCGCCTTGGACAGTGTCCGCAGGATCGCCAGATGCGGCAGCTTCGCAAGATGGCGCGCGAGGCTCTGCGTGTTGGCAAACTCGAGATACGCCTCATCGACGACCAGCAGCGCGCGTCCGGCGAGTTTGCCGGCGATGCGCACGATCGTCTGCTCGTCGAGCAGATTTCCGGTCGGGTTGTTCGGGGAGCACAGGAACACGAGCTTGACGTCCGCCGTGCAGCTTTCGACCACGGCGCGTTCATCGAGAGCAAACCCCGCAGCGGCGCGCAGCGGCACTGTGGCGACGTGCGCTCCCTGGATGCGAGCGGCCACGGCGTACATAGCGAATGTCGGCGGGCACACGAGCACGGCGTCGCGCCCGGCGCGACAGAATGCGCGCACCAGAAGATCGATCGCCTCGTCGCTGCCGCGCCCGGCGAGGATTGACTCCGGGGCGGCGCCATACAACGCCGCGAGCCGCTCGATGAGCGCGCGCGGCTGCGGCTCGGGATAGCGGTTCAGGCCGGCGAGCGACTCATCGCCCGACGCGCGCCACGGCAACTCATTGGCGTGCAGCCGCTCGAGCTGCGGCTCCCACGCGGCGTGCTCGTAAGCCTTCAGGGCCACGATTTCCGGGCGCGCCAGCTCCGTCACCCAGCTCATGATTCGACCCTGGAGGCAGTCCCCGAAGCTCCTTGCGCTTCGAGCGCGGCGAGGCGCCGCAGCACCGCCTGCGCGTGGGCGTCCAGGCCCTCCAGCTGCGCGAGGGTGACGGCGACGGGGCCGAGGGGCCGCAGGGCAGGCGACGAGAGCTCCTGCACCGTGATGCGCTTGACGAAGTCGAGCACCGACAGACCGCTGTAGGCGCGCGCGTCCCATTCCACGATGCGCATGAGGTCAGGCCAGCATTTTCTCGACTGGCAACACGAGCACGGCGCTCGCACCGGCTTTCTTCAGGCTCTCGAGCGTCTCCCAGAAGACGTTCTCGCGGCACACCGCGTGCACCGCGACGCGGTCGGCGCGACCCTCCAGCGGGATGATGGTCGGGGACTCCGAGCCCGGCAGGAGCCGGCGGATCTCCGCCAGGGCGCTGCGCGGGGCGTGCAGCATGATGTATTTGCTCTCGCGCACCTGCTGCACGCCATCGATGCGCATCAGCAGCCGCTGCACCCACTCATCCTTTGCGGGCGGCAGATCGAGCGGCGTGCGAATCAGCACCGCGTGGCTCTCCAACACCGTTTCGACTTCCCGCAGGTGATTGGCCTGCAGCGTCGAACCGGTCGACACCAGATCGCAGATGAGGTCGGCACGGCCCAGGCGGGGCGCGATCTCGACCGCGCCCGAGAGCGTGACGATTTCGGCGGCGATGTGGCGCTCGCGCAGATACTTCTCGAGCAGGAACGGATAGGTCGTCGCGACGCGCCGGCCGCGCAGCGAGCGCGCGCCTTCGTACGAGGTTCCCTCGGGAACGGCGAGCGACAGACGGCAGCGGCCGAAGTCGAGCGTCCGTACCGGCTGAAAGCGCGCGCTGTGTCCGCGTGAGGTGAGCTCCAGGCGTTTCTCTTCCAGCACGTTGAGGCCTACGAGCCCCAGATCGCAGACATCTTCCTGAACCAGATCGGGAATGTCGTCGTCGCGCACGAACAGCACATCCAATGGCATGTTCTCGCCGAAGCCCACGAGCTGATCCTTGCCGCGCGAGAGCTTCAGGCCGCAGCGCGCCAGCAGATCGAGCGACGGCTCGGTCAGCCGCCCGGATTTCTGTACCGCGAGCTTCAGCCGCATCTCATCCATGACGTGCTGCATGTCATTCATGGCGCGCTGCCTCCATGCGTCGCCGCGCGCGCTTGCCGACCCCTGCAGTGCTTTCGGTCGAGGCACCGGCGCCGCGGCGTGCCGGCGCGCTGCGCGTCTGCGCCAGGCGGCGCGCCGCGGTGTCGTAGCCGCCGTGGCCGGCGGCGAGAAAGCGCGCCACGCGGCCGATGGTGGTGACGCTCACGCCCGTGAGGCGCTGGATCCCGCGGTAGGGCAGGCCACGCTTGAGGCAGTCGACCACCGTCCAGCGGTCCGCCATCGCCTGCAGCTCGGCGGGCGTGCACAGATCGCGCAGGAACGCGCGGCACTCCTCCGGTGTGCGCAGGGCGGCGAGCGCGGCGCACAGGTGGCGCTCGGCGAGCGCTTCCTGGCGCGGGGTGACGTTGTGGTGGGTCTTCATCATGGCGTGACCGTGTAATAATGCGCTAATACATTATCACGGGAGGCCCGCCACTGCCAGCGCGCCCAGCCCGGCCCCCGGCGCAGGCGGCGTGGGCAAGCTCGGCGGGCCCGTGTGGCCGGCGGAAGCTGGGCATTGCGACAATGTTTCGGCGCGGCGCGCGGCGACGTTGCCGCCGTCCCCGTGTTACCGTGCGACCATGCGAATGATGGCCGCGGCCGGCGCCCTGGCACTCTCGGGCGCGGCGTTCGCCGACACCACCAGCCATTACACCGTGCTCTTTCAGGGGCGGGTGGCGGGCTCTGAGATCGCGACCGTGCGGGGTGACGGCGGCGTCGATGTGCAGATGAGCTACCGCGACAACGGACGCGGACCGGACCTCAGGGAGCACTCGAGATTCGCCCCGGACGGCACGCTCCTGTCGTTCGCGGTGAAGGGCAAGTCCACCTTCGGCGCGCCGATAGACGAAAGCTTCGCGTTGCGCGGCGCCAAGGCGCAATGGCGGTCGCTGGCGGATCGGGGTGAGGCCACGCTCACGGGTCCCGCGGTCTACGTACCGGTGGACAGCTCCTTCGAAGCCGGCGCCACACTGGTGCGGGCGGCCCTGCGCCAGCCCGGACACCGCATCGCCGCGCTCCCCGGAGGCGAGCTGGCGGTGAGGAAGGTCCTCGACCGCCAGCTGCAGTCGGGCGGCCAGAGCCTGGCGGTCGGGCTCTACGCGGTAATCGGTATCGACACGAGACCGGACTTCATCTGGCTCACGGGGCCAGAGGATCCCCGGTTCTTCGCCCTGGTGATACCGGGTCTGGCCCGCGTCATCGAGCAGGGCTGGGAGGGGCAGGGAGCCGAGCTCGAGCGGCTGCAGCTGCAGGCCGAGCACGACTGGCTGCACGAGCTCGCCACGCGCCTCGCGCACCATACCGCCGATCCGATCGTGATCCGCAACGTGCGCGTGTTCGATTCGCAGAACGCCCGCCTGCTACCGCCCCAGGATGTGTACGTATACCGGGGCCGCATCGCCGCGCTGTTCCCGGCGGGCTCCAGCGTGCGTGACGCCGCCGCGAGCATCGAGGGCGGTGGCCGCGTGCTCATGCCGGCGCTGTTCGACATGCACGCCCACGAGGACACCTGGAACCTGCTGCTGCAGATCGCCGGCGGCGTCACCACCAGCCGCGACATGGGCAACGACAACACGCGCCTGCAGGAGATCATCTCCCAGCTCGAGAGCGGCGAGATCGTGGGTCCGCGCATCATTCCGTGCGGCTTCATCGAGGGCGACAGCCCGTATTCGGCGAGCGGCGGCTTTCGCGTCAAGGATCTGCAGGGTGCGCTCGACGCCGTGGACTGGTACGCGCAGCACGGCTACGGGCAGATCAAGATCTACAACTCCTTCCATCCCGAGTGGGTGCAGGCGACCGCCGCCCGCGCCCACCAGTACGGCATGCGCGTGAGCGGCCACGTGCCCGCGTTCATGCGCTCGGAAGAGGCCATTCGCGCCGGCTACGACGAGATCCAGCACATCAACCAGTTGATGCTGACCTTCTTCGTGGGGCCCAAGGACGATACACGCACGCTGGCGCGTTTCTATCTGCTGGCCGATCACGCCGACACGCTCGACCTCTCCTCGCAGCGCGTCACCGACCTCATCGAGCTGATGAAGCAGCACCACACGGTGCTCGACACCACTCTCGCGACCTTCGAGGGCAGCTTCACCCAGAAACAGGGCGAGATCGACCCGAGCTACGCCGCGGTCGCCGATCACGTGCCGGTGGCAGTCCAGCGGGGCTGGCACGAGAACTCGATGAACGTCACCGAGCAGAACGCGGCCAGGTACCGCGCCTCTTATGACAAAATGGTGCAGCTCGTCGGCCAGCTGTATCGCGCCGGTGTGCCGCTCGAGGCCGGCACCGACGCGATCGCCGGCTTCACCCTGCATCGGGAGCTGGAGCTGTATGTGCGCGCGGGCCTCTCCCCGGCCCAGGCGCTGCAGATCGCGACCTGGAACGGTGCCCGCTTCACCGGCCGGCTGGCGGAACTGGGCTCGATCGAGCCTCATAAGCGGGCCGACCTGATCCTGATCGACGGCGACCCGACGCAGAACATCAGCGACATCCGCCGCATCAGCCTGGTCATGAAGGACGGGGTCATCTACTTCCCCGCCGAGGTCTACGAGGCGCTCGGCGTGAGGCGTTTCGTGGATCCGCCTGCAGTGCAGGCGCTGGCGCCCGGAGCGCTTGCGCGGCGCGCGGCGGCACCCTAAACTCCTGATTACTCATCGAGACCGGCTGAGGGATAAGGCCCTTGGACGCCGGGGCAACCGCCAGGGCTAACCACACTGGAAAGGTGCCAACTCCTGCGATTCCCGCCTTGGCGGGCATCGACAGATGAGCGGTCAGCGTGGCCTCGGGGCGCCTGAAGGGCGCTTCAAGGATGGACGCGACAAGCCTGCCCGTCCTGGGCGGGCGCGCTCCGCGGGAGGCCGGTGAGACGTGCCACCCATGAGCGGAGCATCCGATGAAAGCCTCGGTCGAATCGATCCCGGTCACACGGGCGCCCGCCGCGCTCAAAGCGGCGTCCGACACGTCCACCAGCCAGGTCACACAGACCGTGCGTGCCGGCATCGAGTGCGGGGACGCGACCGGCTGTGTCATACCGCCGCTGCACCTGAGCGCGACGTTTGCCTTCCGCGGCTTCGGCGACAAGGGCGCCTACGACTACACGCGCTCGGGGAACCCGACACGCGACCTGCTGGCGGCGGCGCTGGCCGAGCTCGAGCAGGGAGCGGGTGCGGTGGTGACCGCGAGCGGCATGGCGGCGGTCACGCTGGTCGGCTACCTGGTGCCCGCGGGCGCTCGCATCGTCGCGCCGCATGACTGTTACGGCGGCACCTACCGGTTGTTTGATGCCTGGCGGCGCCGCGGTGAGCGGCAGGTCGAGTTCGTCGACTTTGGCGACGAGCGGGCGGTGCGTGCGGCGCTCACCGCACCCACGGCGCTGTTGTGGGTCGAGACCCCGAGCAATCCGCTGCTGCGCATCACCGACATCGCCACGTTCGCCGCCCTGGGACGCGCCGCCGGCGCGCTGATCGCGGTGGACAACACTTTCCTGTCCCCCGCCTGGCAGCAGCCGCTCGCGCTCGGTGCGGACCTGGTGGTGCATTCGACCACCAAGTACCTCAACGGTCACAGCGACGTGGTCGGTGGAGCGGTTGTGGCGCGCGATAAGGGGCTGCACGAGCAGCTCGCCTGGTGGGCCAACTGCCTGGGTCTGACCGGCGCCCCGTTCGACAGCTACATGACACTGCGGGGGCTGCGCACCCTGCACGCGCGCCTGGATCACCACGGACGCAACGCGCACGCGCTCGCTCACTGGCTGCAGGGTCAGGCGAACGTGAAGCGCGTGTGGTACCCGGGACTTGCCACCCACCCGGGGCACGAGGTGGCGAAGCGCCAGCAGCGCGGATTCGGCGCAATCGTGACCCTCGAGCTCGAAGGCGGGCACGCCGCGGTGCGCGAGTTCGTCGCCGGACTGGAATGCTTCTCCCTGGCGGAATCCCTGGGGGGCGTGGAGAGCCTGGTGGCGCATCCGGCCACCATGACCCACGCCGCGATGGACCCGGCGGCGCGCGAGAAGGCGGGACTCGCAGACGGGCTGATCCGCCTGTCGGTCGGGATCGAAGCGCTCGAGGACCTGCGCGAGGACCTGCAGCGGGCGCTCGCCCGAGCCGCCGCCGTCGTGCCGCAGCCTACCTTCAGCCGGGCCGCTGCAGCCTGCTGATCACCGCCTCACCCGCCTCGCGGGTGGACAGGGCGCGGGTGCCGGCGGGGGCGATGTCGGGCGTACGCGCTCCGTCGCCCAGAGCCGCCGCTACCGCCTGCTCGAGCGCGCCAGCCTCTGCGTCGAGCCCGAGCGAAAGGCGCAGCAGCAAGGCGACGCTCAGGATGGTGCCGTAGGGGTTGGCGATGCCGCGGCCGGCGATGTCGGGCGCGGAGCCGTGGATGGGCTCGTAGATGCCGCGCCGCCCCTCGCCGAGGGAGGCCGACGGCAGCAGTCCGAGGGAGCCCGCGAGCATCGCCGCCTCGTCGGTGAGGATATCGCCGAACATGTTCTCGGTGACCAGCACGTCGAAGTCCCTTGGTGCGCGGATGAGGTGCATGGCCGCCGCGTCCACCAGCATGTGCTCCAGGGTCAGATCGGGGAATTCGCGCGCCACGACCCGCGTGCACACCTCGCGCCACAGCCGTGAAGTCTCCAGTACGTTCGCCTTGTCGATCGAGGTGAGCCGGCGCCGCCGTGACTGCGCCAGGCGCGCAGCGACGCGCGTGATGCGCTCGATCTCGGCGGCGGTGTAGCTGCACACGTCGGTGGCGCGCTCGGCGTCGCGGTGCTTGTCGCCGAAGTAGATGCCGCCGGTGAGCTCGCGCACGAACAGCAGATCGACCCCCTGCACGACGTCGGCCTTGAGAGTCGAGGCGTCCGCGAGCGCCGCGTGAACCCTCACCGGGCGCAGGTTGGCGAAGGTCCCGAGCGCGGCGCGCAGCCGCAGGAGTCCTGCCTCGGGCCGCAGCGGTGCCTGCGGCGCCGACCACTTCGGTCCCCCGATGGCGCCGAGCAACACGGCATCCGCCGCGAGACAGGCCGAGAGCGTGCTCTCGGGCAGGGGGTCGGCGTGGCTCTCGATGGCCACCCCGCCGAAGGGCAGCAGGGTGAGTTCGAACTCGTGCCCGAACAGGCCCGCGATAGCGCGCAGGCAACGCAGGCCTTCGGCGATGACTTCAGGTCCGATGCCGTCACCGGCCAGCACCGCCACCCTGGCCTTCATGCGCGGGGGGCTCTCATGCGCCGGGGGGCTCTCATGCGCCGGGGGGCTCTCATGCGCGACGGGATCTCATGCGCGGCGCTCGAACGTCTCGATCTCGTTGCGGCGCTCGAGCAGGTAGTCCAGCTCATCGAGGCCGCGCAGCAGGCAGTGGCGCGCGAAGGCTTCCAGGGGAAAGGGCACGGCGGCGCCGTGGGGCAGGGTGAGCGTGCACGCGTGCACGTCGAGCGTCACTTGCGCGCCGGGATGCTCGATGAGCCAGGCGCTGGTCGGCTCATCGACCGTGACCGGCAGCAGGCCGTTCTTCAGGCAATTGCTGCTGAAGATATCGGCGAGCTCGGTGCTGATCACGGCCCGAAAGCCGTAGTCGGCGAGCGCCCAGGGCGCGTGCTCACGCGATGAGCCGCAGCCGAAGTTGCGCCCGGCCACGAGGATGCGGCAGCCGTGCGCCTCGGGGCGGTTGAGCACGAAGTCGCTGCGCGCTGTGCCGTCCGGCCGGTAGCGCCAGTCGGCGAACAGGTGCCGACCCAGACCTGCGCGCGTAGTGGTGGTGAGGAAGCGCGCCGGAATGATCTGATCGGTGTCGATGTTCGCGCCCGGCAGCACCACGGTGCGTGAGGTCAGGACGGTGAACGGTTCCAGCGGCACGTCTGGCCCTCACATGAGCTCGCGCGGGTCGGTGACCCGGCCGCGCACGGCGCAGGCGGCTGCGGTGAGAGGACTGGCGAGCAGGGTGCGCGCACCGCTTCCCTGGCGGCCCTCGAAGTTGCGGTTGCTGGTGCTGACGGCGTACTCGCCGCGTCCGACCACATCGCCGTTCATGCCGAGGCACATGGAGCAGCCCGACTCGCGCCACTCGGCGCCGGCCTCGAGAAACACGCGGTCGAGGCCTTCGGCTTCCGCCTGCCGCTTGACCTGCTGCGAGCCGGGGACCACCAGCATGCGCAGTCCCGGCGCGATGCGCCGGCCCCGCAGCAGGCGCGCGGCGCTGCGCAGGTCGGACAGGCGCGCATTGGTGCAGCTGCCGAGGAATACCACGTTCACCGGCTGATCCCGGATCGGCTCCCCGGGCGCGAGCCCCATGTAAGCGAGCGCCTGGGTGAATGCGGCGTCGCCGGAGCGCTGCGGGATCGCCCCGCCGATCGGGATGGCCATGCCCGGATTGGTGCCGTAGGTGATCATCGGCTCGACCGCGGCGGCGTCCAGCTCTACCTCGCGGTCGAAGCGCGCGAGCGCATCCGTCGGCAGAGCCCGCCACGCCTCCAGCGCGCGTTCCCAGGCTTCGCCCCGGGGGGCGCGCGGGCGGCCCTCGAGGTAGCGGTAAGTCGTCTCATCCGGGGCGATCATGCCGGCGCGCGCTCCGGCCTCGATGGACATGTTGCATACCGTCATGCGCTCGTCCATGTCGAGCGCGCGGATGGTGTCGCCGCGGTACTCGATCACGTGCCCCGTGCCGCCCGACACGCCGAGCCGCCCGATGACCGCCAGGATCAGATCCTTGGCGGTCACGCCCGCGCGCAGCTCACCGCTCAGGTTGACGGCGAGCGTGCGCGGCTTGCGCTGCAGCAGGCACTGCGTCGCGAGCACGTGGCCGACCTCGGTGGTGCCGATGCCGAAGGCCAGCGCCCCGAGGGCGCCGTGCGTGCTGGTGTGGCTGTCGCCGCACACGATGGTCTTGCCCGGCTGCGTGAGGCCGAGCTCCGGGCCAATGATGTGCACGATGCCGCGATCACTGTGGGTGAGGCCGAGCAGCTCCACACCGAACGCGGCGCAGTTGGCCTCGAGCTCGCGCACCTGCCGCCGGGCTGCGTCGAGCGCGATCGGTGCGCCGCCGAACACCTGGGCAGTGAGGGTCGGGGTGGAATGATCCATGGTGGCGAGCGTGCGTTCGGGGCGTCGTACGTTGAGGCCGCGCTCGCGCAGCACCGCGAAGGCCTGCGGGGAGGTGACCTCGTGGATCAGGTGCAGGTCGACGTACAGCACGGCAGGTCGGTCCGCGCTCTCGGGGCTCACCTCGTGAGATCGCCACACCTTGTCGAACAGGGTCTGCGGCGCGCCCGCCATCGCACCGACCTCGCGCTTCAGCCGGAGGCCGCGACGCGCGGCGCCGACATGTCCACGTAGTCGAGCCAGCCCCACTTGTCGGCGGTCTTGCCCGAGAACAGGCCGAAGAAGGCGTTCTGCAGCGACTCGGTGACCGGCCCGCGCCGGCCCGCGCCGATGGTGAGGCGGTCCACCGAGCGGATGGCGGTGATTTCCACCGCGGTACCCGTGAAGAACGCCTCGTCCGCGAGGTACAGGAGCTCACGCGGAATGGCGCACTCGCGCACCTCCAGGCCCCGCTCGCGCGCCAGCCGCATGACCGTGTCGCGTGTCAGCCCCCCGAGCACCGAATGCGCGAGCGCCGGCGTGAGCAGCACGCCGTCCTTCACCAGGAACAGATTCTCGCCCGCGCCCTCACTGAGGGTGCCGTCGGCGGCCAGCCCGATCCCTTCCGCGAAGCCGAGCCGCCGTGCCTCCATGCCGATCAGCTGGCTCGAGAGGTAGTTGCCGCCGGCCTTGGCGAGCGCCGGCAGCGTATTCGGGGCCACCCGCTGCCAGGAGGACACGCAGGCGTCCACGCCCGCTTCCTCGGCCTCGTGGCCGAGATACCTGTCCCATTCCCAGGCGGCCACCGCCACTTCCGTCGGCGGC
>VBNH01000072.1 GCA_005878095.1 Gammaproteobacteria bacterium
TGGCGGTGCCCTTGTCGGCCGCGACCACGAGGTAAGCGTCATCGCCGTCACGGCGCACGAGCTGCGCCGGCGGCACGATGCGCCCGGCGACGATGTTGTCGGTGAGATCGAGGAGCCCGCGGATGAAGGTCTGGTAACAGGCGACCACCTCCGCCTGCACCTCCTCGCGCGTGCCGGCCGGCAGGCGCTTGGGGACGAAGCCGCCCTTGGCGCCGACCGGAACGATGAGCGTGTTCTTGACGTTCTGCGCCTTCATGAGGCCGAGAACCTCGGTGCGGAAGTCCTCGCGCCGGTCCGACCAGCGCAGGCCGCCGCGCGCCACATAGCCCATGCGCAGGTGCACGCCCTCGACGCGCGGGCTGTAGACGAAGATCTCGAACTTCGGACGCGGCAGCGGCAGGTCCGGAATCCTGGCCGGGTCGAACTTGAAGGACACGTAGCTCTTGGGCTGGCCGTCCGCGCCCGGCTGATAGAAGTTGGTGCGCAGCGTCGCCTCCACCAGGGTCAGGTAGGCGCGCAGGATGCGGTCGTCATCGAGGCTCGAGACCGCGTCGAGCGCGGTGCGGATCTGCGCAACCAGATGCGTGGCGTTGCGCTCGCCGCCGCGGTGGTTGCGGGCGGAGCCGGGCTCGAAGCGCGTCTGGAACAGGCGCACCAGGTTGCGGGCGATGCCGGCGTTGGCCCCGAGCGCACGCTCCATGTACGCCTGGCTGAAGGGCACGCCGGCCTGCAGCAGGTAGCGGCAGTAGGCGCGCAGTATCACGATCTGGCGCACGCTCAGCTCGGCGCCGAGCAGCAGACGATTGAAGCCGTCGTTCTCCACCGCGCCGCTCCAGGCGGCCGCGAAGCCTTCGCGGAAGTTGGCCTCGACGCGCGCGATGTCGACGATCAGCCCGTCGCGCTGCTCGAGTTCGAAGTCCTGGATCCAGGCCGCGCCGCCTTCCGGCCAGGCGAGCTCGTAGGGGCGCTCGGAGATCACGCGCAGCCCGAAGTTCTCGAGCATCGGCAGCACATCCGAGATCGGCACCGGATCGCCGAGCTTGACGATCTTCAGATGCACCCGTTGCGGCGTCTGGCCCGCGGGGCGATGCAGGTTCAGCTGCAGCGCATGCGGCTGCCGGCGCAGCGCCTCGAGCTCGGCGAGATCCGCGAGCACCTCGCCCGGGGCCACGGCCTCCTGGTAGGCGAGCGGGAACGCGTGGCCGTAGCGGCTCGCGAGCGCGAGTCCCTCGGCTTCGCCGCGCCGCTCGGTGAGCAGCTGCCGCAGCCGGTCCGCCCACGTCAGGGCCGCTTCAGCGATGTGGCGCTCGATCCCGGGAAAGTCCGGATGATGGCGCCGGCCCGGGTCGGTGCGCACCACGACGTGCAGGCGCGCGTGGCTCGAGCCGGAGATCTGCGCGTGGCTCTCCACGCTGGTGCCGGCGAAGCCGGCGCGCGCGATCTGCTCGATGCGCTGGCGCACCTCGGTGTTGTAGCGGTCGCGTGGCACGTAAACCAGGCAGGAGTAGAAGCGGTGATACGGGTCGCGCCGCACCAGCAGGCGCACCGTGCGCCGCTCGTACAGGTTGACCACCCCGCGCACGATGTGGATGAGATCGGCGATCCCGGCCTGAAAGAGCTCATCGCGCGGATAGGTCTCCAGCACGTTCAGCACCGCCTTGCCGTCGTGGCCGCCCGGGTCGAGACCGAAGTGCTCGATGACGCGCTCGACTTTCCGGCGCAGCACCGGGATATCGCGCGGGCTGCCGTGATACGCGGTCGAGGTCCAAAGTCCCAGGAAGCGGTGCTCGCCGTCGACCCGCCCGCGACGATCGAAGGTCTTGACGCCGACGTAATCGAGCAGCTCGCCGCGATGCACGGTGGCGGTGGAGTTCGCCTTGGTCACGATCAGCAGCTCCGGCTCGCGCGCCCGCGCGCGCACCTCCCCGCGCAGGGTGGTGATGGTCGGGTGCCGGCCCTGCCGGCGGGCGCTGCTGAGGATGCCGAGCCCCGAGCGCGGGTCGGGCACCAGACGATCCTCGGAGCGGCCGCGCTCGAGCCGGTAGCGTCGGTAGCCGAGGAACACGAAGTGCCGGCCCTCCATCCAGTCGAGCAGGTGACTCGCCTCGCTCACGTCGGCCGCCGGCAGCGGCGGGGGGTCGCTTTCCAGGCGGCTGATGATCTCGCGCACCCGCTCGCGCATCGCCGTCCAGTCGGTGACCGCCAAGCGCACGTCGGCGAGTGTCATCTCCAGATCGTGCTGCAGCCGCTCGATCTGCGCCGGGTCGCTGATGCGGTCGATTTCGTAGAGTTGCCAGGACTCGGGGTGCGCGGCCTGGGCGCCGTTGGCGCCGATATCAGTGAGATGCCCGCGGCGGTCGCGCCGTGCCTGCAGCACCGGATGCACGATCAGGTGCACGGCGAGCTGCGCGCGGCTGAAGGCCATGCCGAGCGAGTCCACCAGGAACGGCATGTCGTCGGTGACCGTCATCACCAGGGTGTGAGCCGACTCGAAGCCGTCGCGCTGCGCTTCCGGGTTGAACACCCGCACCAGCGAACACCCCGGGGCGCGCCGCGCCCCGAACGCGAGCTGCGCGAGCGCCGCCTTGGCGAGGTGCTTTGGTGCGCGCTCGGCGAGGTCCTCTTCCGCCACGCCGTGGAAGTAGGCGCGCAGGAAGCGCTGCGGCAGCTCGTTGCGGCCGCCGCTGCCGCCGGCGCGCGCGATGCGCTCGATCAGCGCGACGCGCGCGGCGGGGATGCTGCGGAGCAGCCGGCTTTCATCGACAGCAACTGGCGCGTGCATGCCCAATCATCCTGGTGGGGAAAGCAGCGGTGCCGCGTGCGCGTGGCCGATTTCATGGCCGCAAGGGCCGGCCGCAGGTCCCGCAGTGTTGCGGCGCGCGATTATACATTGTCGCGGCTGACACCCCCGCGGGCGGGCCGCGGGCCGCCGCCGCCGGGTGCCCGGCCCGCGGGCGGCTATAATCATCGCCCCCGCGGCACCCGCGCGCCCCTGCTGCACCCAAGTGAAGCCGATGAGCGAGCTGCACGACAACCCGATGGGCACGGATGGCTTCGAATTCGTCGAGTACACGGCGCCGGATCCGCAGCTGCTGCGCACGCTGTTCGAGCGGCTGGGGTTCCCGGTGGTCGCGCGCCATCGCGCCAAGAACGTCACCCTGCACCGCCAGGGTGAGATCAACTTCATCATCAACGCGGAACCGCAGTCCTTCGCCCAGGCCTTTGCGCGCGCGCATGGCCCCTCGGCGTGCGCCATGGCGTTCCGGGTGCGCGACGCGGCCGCGGCGTTCCGCCGGGCGCTGCAACTGGGCGCCAGGCCCGGACCGCAGAGCGCCGGTCCCATGGAGCTCAACATCCCCTGCATCGAGGGCATCGGCGGCTCGCTCATCTACCTGGTCGACCTGTACGGCGAGCGCTCGATCTATGACGTGGATTTTCGCCCGGTGGCGGGCGGCGTGGCCGACAGCGCGCCGGCCGAAGGAGCAGGCCTTACCCTGATCGACCATCTGACGCACAACGTCGGTCGCGGGCGCATGGATGTCTGGGCCGGCTTCTACGAGAAGCTGTTCAGCTTCCGCGAGATCCGCTACTTCGACATCGAGGGTAAGCGCACCGGGCTCCTGTCGCGCGCCATGACCAGTCCGTGCGGCAAGATCCGCATCCCGATCAACGAGTCGCAGGACGACCGGAGCCAGATCGAGGAGTACCTGCGCGAGTATCACGGCGAAGGCATCCAGCACATCGCCCTCGCGACCGACGACATCTACCGCACGGTGGACGTGCTGCGCGGGCACGGGGTTGCGTTCCAGGACACGCCCGACACCTATTATGAGAACCTCGCCGCCCGCGTGCCCGGCCATCGGGAATCGCTGGCCGAGCTGCGCAGCCGCCGCATCCTGATCGATGGCAATCCCGAGAAGGGCGAGGGCCTGCTGCTGCAGATCTTCACGCGCAATGTCATCGGTCCGATCTTCTTCGAGATCATCCAGAGGAAGGGCAACGAGGGCTTCGGCGAGGGCAACTTCCGCGCCCTGTTCGAGTCCATCGAGCAGGACCAGATCCGGCGCGGCGTGATCTAGTTTGCCGCCCCGGCAGGGGCGGCGGACGCGGCGGCGGTCGCGCTCGCAGCGGCGTCGCTCACGCGCTTCAGGACTTGAGCTCGGGCAGATCGCGGAAGTGGGCCAGCGCCCCGGGATTGGCGAGTGCATCCAGGTTCTTGACCGGCAGGCCGTGGATCACGTTGCGCACCGCCAGCTCGGTGACCTTACCCGACAGGGTCCGCGGAATGTCCGGTACGGCGATGATCTTCGCCGGCACGTGCCGGGGGGTGGTGTACGCGCGGATAGTGGAGCGGATCTGCTGCTGCAGGGCTGCATCGAGCTCGGCCCCGCTCTGCAGGCGCACGAACAGCACGATGCGGACATCGCCCTGCCAGTCCTGGGCTACCGCCAGCGCCTCGAGAATCTGCGGCAGGCTCTCGACCGCCGCATAGATCTCCGCGGTGCCGATGCGCACACCGCCCGGATTGAGCACCGCATCCGAGCGGCCGTAGATCACCACTCCATCATGCTCGGTGAGCGCCGCGTAGTCGCCGTGGTACCAGACATCCGGGAAGCGCTCGAAGTAGGCGGCGCGGTACTTCGCCCCCGTGGGATCGTTCCAGAACCCGACCGGCATCGACGGGAATGGCGCGGTGCACACCAGCTCGCCGCGCTCCCCGCGCACCGACCGGCCGGCGTCGTCGAAGATGTCGACCGCCATGCCGAGTCCGCGGCACTGGAGCTCGCCGCGATACACCGGCCGCGTCGGACATCCGAGTGCGAAGCACGACACGATGTCGGTGCCGCCGGAGATCGAAGCGAGTTGCAGGTCGGCCTTGACGGCGCTGTAGACGTAGTCGAAGCCCTCCGGCAGGAGCGGTGAGCCGGTGGACAGCACGGTGCGCAGCGCCGTGAGATCCACCGCCTGCGCCGGAACGAAGCCGTCCTTCTGCAGCGCCGAGAGGTACTTGGAGCTGGTGCCGAAGATCGTGATGCGCTCGTGCTGCGCGATGTGCCACAGGACCCCGGGGTGCGGATGGAAGGGACTGCCGTCGTAGAGCACCAGCGTCGCACCTGAGGCGAGCCCGCTCATCAGCCAGTTCCACATCATCCAGCCACAGGTCGTGAAGTAGAACAGCCGGTCGCTGCGCTTCAGGTCGGTGTGCAGCAGGTGCTCCTTCTGATGCTGCAGCAGCGTGCCGCCGGCGCCATGGACGATGCACTTGGGTCTGCCGGTGGTGCCGGAGGAATACAGGATGTACAGCGGATGGTCGAAGGGTAGCGAGGCGAACGATGCGGCGCGGCCGCTCACGCCGAACTCCTGCCAGAGGCTGGCGCGGCCGGCCGCGGCCCCGAGCGCCGCCAGCGGCGGCTGCGGATCGGCATACGGGATCACCACCACGTGCTCGACCACGGTGAGCTGCGCCAGCACCTCTGACATGGGCTGCAGGGAATCGAGCTGCTTGCCGGCGTAGAAGTAGCCGTCGGCGGTGAACAGCACCTTGGGTTGAATCTGCCCGAAGCGATCGAGCACGCCGCGCACGCCGAAGTCCGGCGAGCACGACGACCAGGTGGCCCCGACACTCGCCGCCGCAAGCATCGCGATGGCCGCTTCCGGCAGGTTCGGCAGGAAGCCGGCGACGCGGTCACCGGCCACCACGCCGGCAGAGCGCAGTCCATCGGCCACGCGTGCCACCTGCGCCCGCAGCTCCCGGTACGAGAGTGTGCGGCGCGTGCCGCGCTCGTTGCGGAACAGCAGTGCCGGCTGATCGTCGCCGAACCGCAGCAGATTCTCGGCGAAGTTCAGCCGCGCGCCGGGAAAGAAGCGCGCCCCCGGCATGCGCCCGGGGTGCTCGATGACCGGTCCCGCGCCCCAGTCCGCGCGCACATCCGCGAAGCGCGCCAGCTCGCTCCAGAAACTTGCGGGCTCGGCGAGTGACCAGGCGTACAGCTCGGCGTACTCACGCAGCTGCGTGCCGCGGCGGGCGTTCACGCAGCTCGTGAAGCGTGTCAGGTTCGCATCCGCGATGCGCGTCGGGGAGGGTCGCCACAGTTCAGACATCGAGAGCTCCGCGGTGCGCGATTCATCCGCTCGGTTTCGCGCCGGCCGTTCGCTGCAATGCTACAACGACTGGTAGTTGGGCCCCGAGCCGCCTTCGGGCGTAGTCCAGGTGATGATCTGGTACGGGTCCTTGATGTCGCAGGCCTTGCAGTGGACGCAGTTGGCGGCGTTGATCTGCAGCCGCCGCCCGCCCTGGCCGTCGTCCACCATCTCGTAGACGCCCGCCGGGCAGAAGCGCTCGCACGGATTGCCGAATTCGCGGGTGCAGCGTTGTGCGCAGATGCCGGTGTCGGCCACTTTCAGGTGCACCGGCTGGTTCTCGTCGTGTACGTTGCCGGCGAAGAACACGAACGACACCCGATCACGCGGCGGCAGCGTGCGCTCGACCCAGTGGCGCTGCGGGGAGGCGTATTCGTCGAGCTTGTGCAGTGCCGACCAGTCGGCGGTGTTCCTGAGCGTCCAGGGCGATCTGCCGCCGGTGAGGGTCTCCCAGGCGGAGTTGAGGAGCCCGAGCCACAGGCCGCGCTTGAACGCGGGCTTGAAGTTGCGCACGCGCTCGAGTTCGCGCCCGCCCTCGGAGGCGCGCCACCTGGCGTCGAAGCCGCTGCCGCCACCGGTTTGCGCGATGTGTTCCCCGGCGAGCGCGCCGCAGCGGATCGCCTGGTGCACGCCCTTGATCTTGGCGAAGTTGAGCGTCCCGCCCGCATCGCCGATGAGGATCGCGCCCGGCATCTCCAGTGTCGGGGTCGACTGCCAGCCGCCGGCCGCTATGGCGCGCGCCCCCGCCGCGAGGATCTCCCCGCCCGCGAGCAGCCGCTTCACGCTCGGGTGATTCTTGTACTGCTGGAAGGCCTCGAAGGGCTGCAGGCGCGGATCCTGGTAGTCGAGGCCGACGATGTAACCGACGTACACGCGGTCCTGGTCGAGGTGATACAGGAAGCTGCCGGCGTAGGTGTGCGGGTCGGCCGGCCAGCCCAGCGCATGCTCGATGCGCCCCGGGCGTACGCGCCCGGCGGGCAGCTGCCACAGCTCCTTGTACCCCAGAGCGAAGGTCTGCGGGCAGTGCCCGCGGCTGAGGTCGAATTTCGCGATCAGCTGCCTGGAGACCGAGCCGCGGGCGCCTTCCGCGAGCACCGTGAGGGGGGCGTGGATCTCGACGCCGGCGGTGAAGTTGGGGCCAGGCTTGCCGTCGCGGTCGAGCCCCATGTCGCCGATGCGAACGCCCTTGACGGCGCCGCGCTCGTCGAACACGGCCTGCGCGGCGGCAAAACCCGGGAACACCTCGACGCCGGCGCTTTCGGCCTTGGCCGCGAGCCACGGCGTGAGCTGCCCGAGCGAGATGATGTAGTTGCCATGGTTGTCGAACGGCGTCGAATAGGTCATCGAGCGCGGCAGCAGCTTCAGCAGCAAAGCCGGAACGGGCTTGAAGGAGCCGCTGCGGGTGAGGATGCGGAAGTCGTCCTCCGCCGCCGGCACCTTCATGCCGGGGTACTCGCGGCTCCACTCCGGCAGCAGCTGCTCGAGCGGCGCGGGCTCGAGCACCGCGCCCGACAGCGAGTGGGCACCGATCGCCGAGGCTTTCTCCAGAACGCACACGCTGGCGGCGGGCTTGAGCTGCTTCAGTCGGATCGCGCACGCCAGGCCCGCAGGGCCGGCGCCCACTATGACGACGTCATACTGCAGACGCTCGCGCTCGATCGCCTCTGTCGCGGTGCTCTCCTCAGTCACGGCCTTCCCCCTTGAGCCGTTGCCAGCTGGTGTCGTGCCGCGGCTACTTCGGCTGCATGCGGATCGCGCCATCCAGGCGGATCGTCGCGCCATTCAACATCGGGATCTCGAACACACTCGCCACCAGCTGCGCGAACTCCTCCGGTTTGCCGAGCCGCGCCGGGAACGGCACCTGCGCCGCGAGCGAGTCCTGCACTTCCTTGGACATGCCGTCCATCATCGGCGTATGGAAGATGCCGGGCGCGATCGATACGCAGCGGATGCCAAGGCGCGCCAGCTCGCGCGCAATGGGCAGCGTCATGCCGGCGACCGCCGCCTTGGTGGCGGAGTAAGCGGCCTGGCCGATCTGGCCTTCGAACGCGGCGACTGACGAGGTGTGAAGCAGCAGGCCCCGCTCGCCGTCGGGCCCGGGGGTGTTGTTCTGCATGAGGGCGGCGGCGGCCTTGTCGCACAGGAAGGTGCCGATCAGGTTGATGTGGATCACCTTGGTGAAGAACTCGCCCGCCATCGGTCCGTTCTTGCCGAGCACCCGCCCGGCGCCGATCACGCCGGCGCAGTTCACCAGCAGGTTGAGGCCTGCCAGGCGCGAGTGAGCGCCCTCCATGGCCGCGTTGACCTCGGCCTCGGAGGTTACATCGCAACGCATGAAACTCGCATTCGCACCCAGCGCCGCGGCCGCGGCCCGGCCGGGCCCTTCCTGTACGTCGAGGATGACGACCCTGCCGCCCTTGTCGGCGATGTGGCGCGCCACCGCGTGGCCGAGGCCCGAAGCGCCGCCGGTGACCACGGCGCGTGCGTCTTGGATCTTCACGTAACCCCCTTGAAGGTGAGCGGCTAGAGGACCTCTACGGCCAAGGCCACCGCCTCGCCTCCGCCGATGCACAGGGAGGCGATGCCGCGCTTACCGCCGCGGCGGCGCAGCGCGTGCACCAGCGTGGTCAGGATACGCGCCCCGGTCGCCCCGATCGGATGACCGAGCGCGCAGGCCCCGCCGTTGACGTTCACCCGCGCATGATCGATGTCGATGTCGCGCATGGCGGCCATGGTGACCACCGCGAAGGCTTCGTTGATCTCGTACAGATCGGCATCGTGCGGCTTCCAGCCGAGTTGCGTGAGGACCTTGCGGATCGCGCCGACGGGCGCGGTGGTGAACCACTCCGGTTCCTGGGCGTGGCTGGCGTAGGCCAGCACCCGGGCGAGGGGCTTTGCGCCACGCTCGCGCGCCGCCGCGGCGCTCATCAGCACCAGCGCCGCGGCACCATCGGAGATGGAGGAGGAGCTGGCGGCCGTGACGGTCCCGTCCTTATTGAACGCGGGCTTCATCGTGGCAATTTTGCTCACGTCACAGGTGCCGGGCGTCTCATCGCGTGCGATGACCGTCTCGCCCTTGCGGCCCTTCACCATCAGCGGCGTGACCTCGAGGTCGAACTCGCCGCCCTGCAGGGCCTGCGTGGCGCGCCGCACCGATTCGGTGGCGAACGCATCCTGCTGCGCGCGCGTGAAGTTGTATTTGCTGGCGGTGGCGTCGGCAAAGCAGCCCATGGCCTTGCCGTCGAAGGGACTCTGCAGGCCGTCGAAGAACATGTGATCGAGGATCTCGCCGTGGCCCATGCGGTAGCCGCTGCGCGCCTTCGGCAGCAGATACGGCGCGTTGCTCATGGACTCGAGCCCGCCGGCGAGCACCACCTGGGCGGAAGCGGCGCGAATCTGGTCCGCAGCGAGCATCACGGCCTTCAACCCCGAGCCACACATCTTGTTGACCGTGGTGCATGGCACGCCGACCGGCACGCCGGCGCCGACCGCCGCCTGGCGCGCAGGCGCCTGGCCGAGGCCTGCCGGCAGCACGCATCCCATGATCACCTCGTGAAGCTCGGCCGCGTCGATGCCGGCGGCGGCGATGGCGGCCTTCGCGGCCGCGGCGCCCAGCTGTACCGCCGTGAGGGGCGTGAGCGCGCCCTGGAACGCGCCGATCGGAGTGCGCTTGGCGGAGACGATGACTACATCCTGATGGGACATGTTTGGAGCCTCCAGGTTGCGGGGGTTGTTCAGCGGGCCACGGCTTGCGCGGGGCGGCGTGCGCGGCGGCGCGTGCCGCGGCGCACGGCGAGCGGGGCGGCCCCGGCCCGCGGCCGCAGCCCGCCTTCGAACACCGCGACGAACGCCGCAGCGATCTGCGCACCGGTGAGGCTCTGGTCCTCGCGATACCAGTGTGCAATCCAGTTGAGCGCGCCGGCGAGCGCGAACGCGGTCATCTTCGGATCGCACGGCTGGATGGAGCCGTCCTGCACACCCTCGCGGATGAGGCGCCGGATGCCGTGATCGATCTCGGACTTGAGGGCCTTGATGTGGCGACTCATCGCCGGGGACAGGTCCTGGTCCTCGGCGCGCACCATGCACCAGCCGAATTCGGATGCCACCGCCTCGCCGTAATGCCGCAGCACGGCGTTCAGGCGCTCGCGCGCCGGCACCTCGAGGTGGCGCACGTCGCGAAACGCCGCCCGGATCTGTTCCACTCCCGCCACGAAGCACTGGAACAGCAGCTGCTCCTTGCTGGTGACGTAGTAGTAGACCGTGGGCTTGGTGACCTCGAGCCGGGCCGCGATGTCATCGAGCGAGGTGTTGTGGTAGCCCTTGCGGTTGAACTCGCGGGCGGCGGCGCGAATCACCGCCTCGCGCTTCAGCGCGCGGTCGCGCAGCCGCTCGCGGCTCGCCCGCCAGGGGGAGGCGGCGGTTTCAGGTTGTTTGCCCGCGGCGGGCGGACTGGCACGGCGGCTGTTCATCGCTTCCGGAGTATTATAGCGGCGCGGCCGCGGGAGCGTGACTGCCGCGGCCGGCGGCGGCGGGCCCGCAGTGCGCGTTGACCGCTCGCCCGGGCCTCGACCATACTGATGGGTAGCTATCCTACTGTCGGGTAAAGAGCAAGCAATGAATGCCGGTCTCAAGGGTGGCGCGGCCGCGCCCAGCAGCGACGCGGCCCTCTCCCGGCCACCCCTGCGGTTCGTGTCCGCGGCCTCGCTGTTCGACGGCCACGATGCCGCCATCAACATGATCCGGCGCCTGTTGCAGGCGCGCGGCGCCGAGGTGGTGCACCTCGGCCACAATCGCAGCGTCGCCGACATCGTGCGCGCCGCCATCCAGGAGGACGCGGATGCGGTCGCGGTGAGCTCCTACCAGGGCGGCCACAACGAGTATTTCACGTACATGGTGGACATGCTGCGCGAACGCGGCTGCGGGCACATCCGCGTGGTGGTCGGCGGTGGCGGCACCATCGCGCCGCAGGAGATCGAGGCGCTCGAGCGCCACGGCGTCGAGAAGATCTACACGCCCGAGGACGGACGGCGCATGGGACTCGCGGGCATGATCGAGGATGTCCTGCAGCGCATCGCAGCGGTGCGCAAGCCGGCGTACGAATTGCGCCCGCTCAATTCCCGTGACCACGCGCTCATCGCCCGGAGCATTTCGGTGCTGGAAGGAGCCGGCGGCGTGGGGGGCGCGGATGCCGAGCAGGTCCGGCGGGCGGTGGCCCGCTCGCGCCGCAAGGCGCCGGTGATCGGCATCACCGGCACCGGAGGCGCGGGCAAGTCGAGCCTCACGGACGAGCTGCTGACGCGCCTGGCGCGGCAGTTCCCGCAGGCCCAGATCGCGGTGGTGGCGATGGACCCGACGCGCCGGCGCAGCGGCGGCGCGCTGCTCGGGGATCGCATCCGCATGAACAGCCTGTCGGCGGACAACATCTACATGCGCTCGCTGGCGACGCGGCGGGCGCATCTGGCGACCGCCGCCGTGCTCAAGGACGTGATCGAGCTGTACCAGGCCGCCGGGTTCGACCTGGTGATCGTCGAAACCGCCGGTATCGGTCAATCGGACTCCGAGATCGTGGATCTGGTCGACCTGTCCCTGTACGTGATGACGAGCGAATACGGTGCCGCGAGCCAGCTCGAGAAGATCGAGATGCTCGACTATGCCGACCTCATCGTGCTCAACAAGAGCGAGAAGCGCGGCGCCGAGGACAGCCTGCGCGACGTGCGCAAGCAATGGCGGCGCAACCACCCGGGGCAGGCGCAACTGCCGGACGCGCAGCTGCCGGTGTTCCCCACCGTCGCCAGCCGCTTCGACGACCCGGGTGTCAACCGGCTGTTCGCCGCGGTCTGCGCCGCGCTCAGCGCCGAGCAGATCGGCAGCGCTTCCTGGAAACTTGCGGACCCGGGCCCCACCGAGCTCGCGCCGCGCACGCCGCTGGTGCCGGGGGCGCGCACGCGCTACCTGGCGGAAATCGCCCACGCGGGCCGTGCCGCGCGCGCGCGCATCGAGGCGCAGGCGCAAGCCGCGCGCCGCGCCTGCGGTCTGTACGAGTCCCTCAAGGCGCTGCAGGACGCCGCCCTGCCCGCGCCGCTCGAGCCCTTTGCGCCCGCAGCTCTCACCGATGCGGGCGCGGATGCCACGCGCCGCGAGCTGCGCACCGCCTACAACCGCTCGCTCGGTGAGATCGGCGCCGAGGGCGTGGCGGAGCTCAAGGCCTGGCCGGCGCGCGTGCGTTCGGCCACCGACGCCACCTATTCATACAAGGTGCGCGACCGGATGGTGAAGGGGGAGAACTATACCGAGAGCCTGTCGCGCTCGGCGGTGCCGAAGCTCGCCGTGCCCACCTTCCGCGACTGGGGCGAGGTGCTGCGCTTCATCCTCACGGAGAATCTGCCGGGCTCCTATCCCTATACCGGCGGGGTGTATCCCTACCGGCGCGAAGAAGAGGACCCGACGCGCATGTTCGCCGGTGAGGGCGCACCGGAGCGCACCAACCGGCGCTTCCACTACCTTGCCGCAGGTCACGGAGCGGCGCGCCTGTCGACCGCGTTCGATTCCACCACGCTGTACGGGGAGGACCCCGATACCCGCCCGGATGTCTACGGGCGCACCGGCAACTCCGGCGTCTCGATCGCAACGCTCGATGACATGAAGAAGCTCTACTCGGGCTTCGATCTGTGCTCCCCCTCGACCTCGGTCTCCATGACCATCAATGGGCCGGCGCCGATGATTCTGGCGATGTTCATGAATACCGCCATCGACCAGCAGGTCGAGCGCTATCTGAAGGCCGCCGGCAAATGGAGCGAGGCGGAGCGGCAGATCGCAGCCCTGCACGCCGAGAACGGCGCACGCGGCGTGGCGCCGCCGTGCTACCAGGGCGCGCTGCCGCGCGACCACGACGGCTCGGGGCTGGCGCTGCTGGGCGTCAGCGGGGATCAGCTGCTGGAACGCGAGCCGTACGAGCGCATCCGCGCGCACGCCCTGCAGGCGGTGCGCGGCACCGTGCAGGCGGACATCCTCAAGGAGGACCAGGCGCAGAACACCTGCATTTTCTCCACCGAGTTCGCGCTGCGCATGATGGGCGACGTGCAGCAGTACTTCATCGATCAGCGGGTGCGCAACTTCTACTCGGTATCCATCTCCGGCTACCACATCGCCGAGGCCGGGGCGAACCCCGTCTCGCAGCTGGCCTTCACGCTCGCCAACGGTTTTACCATCGTCGAGTACTACCTCGCGCGCGGCATGAGCATCGACGACTTCGCGCCCAACCTGTCGTTCTTCTTCTCCAACGGCATGGACCCGGAGTACGCGGTCATCGGGCGGGTCGCGCGTCGCATCTGGGCGCGCGCCATGCGCGAGCGCTACCAGGCGGGTCCGCGCAGCCAGATGCTCAAGTACCACGTGCAGACCTCGGGACGGAGCCTCCACGCGCGCGAGATCTCCTTCAACGACATCCGCACGACGCTGCAGGCGCTGTATGCGCTGTTCGACAACTGCAACAGCCTGCACACCAACGCCTACGACGAGGCCCTCACCACCCCGACCGAGGAGAGCGTGCGCCGTGCGGTCGCGATCCAGCTGATCATCAATCGCGAACTCGGCCTCAACAAGATCCAGAACCCCTGGCAGGGCTCGTTCGCCATCGAGTACCTGACGGATCTGGTGGAGGAGGCGGTCTACAAGGAGTTCGAGGCGCTGTCGGAGCGGGGCGGCGTGCTCGGCGCGATGGAGACCATGTACCAGCGCGGCAAGATCCAGGAGGAGTCGCTGTACTACGAGACGAGGAAACACGACGGTTCGCTGCCGATCGTCGGTGTCAATACCTTCCTGTCGGGGGCCGATGCCTCGGAGGAACACAAGGGGGCGGAGCTGATCCGCTCCACCGAGGAAGAGAAGCAGGCTCAGGTCGCGGCGGTGCGCGCCTTCCAGGCACGCAATGCGCCGCGCTGCGCGGCGGCCTTGAGCGCGCTGCAGCAGGTGGCCGCCGGCGGTGGCAATGTGTTCGCGGAGCTGATGGAGTGCGTCAAGGTCAGCTCGCTCGGGCAGATCTCTCGCGCGCTGTACCAGGTGGGCGGGCAGTATCGGCGCAACATGTGAGATCGGGCTCGCCGAGTGCGGCGAGGATCGCAGCGCGCGCCCGGTCGCGCAGCTCCGCAGCCGTATCCGGGACCGGGGCGAGGGGCGCCAGGATCTGCAGCTCCAGCGGTCCCGGAAGTGGCAGGGCGCCGTTCGGCGGCAGCGCCCGGCGGGTGCCGCGCACCACCGCCGGCACCACCGGGCAGCCGGCGCGCAGCGCGGTGGCGAACGCGCCGGTGTGAAACTTCAGGAGGCCCGGCGTGCGCGTGAAAGTGCCCTCCGGGAAGAACACCAGCGAATGCCCATTGCTGGCGTTGCGCAGCACGCGGCGCGCATCCGCGGCGCCGCGCTGGCGATTGAAGCGCTCCACGAACTCCGAGCCCAGACGCCTGAGTACCACCCCGGCGAGCGGCACGGTGGCCATCTCGCGCTTGACGACGAAGCCGAAGCGCGGCGGCAGCGCCGCCGTGAGGACGATGCCGTCGAGGTAGCTGGCGTGATTGCACACCACCACGCATTGGCCCGGCGGGATGCGCTCCGGGAACCTCACCCTGAGCGGCATGCCGGCCAGGCGCAGGAAGGCGCGCGCCGCGGCGCGTGCCGCCGAGCGGCGCCGTGCCAGGGCCGGCAGCACCGCGAGCAGCAGCAGCGCGGCCAGGCCCACGCCCACGAACGCCAGCGCGCTCCACAGGGCGTACGCGAGGCGTGCCGGCGCGAGTGCCAGCGCCCGCAAGGTGGCGGGCGGGTTCATGACTTGCCGCTCATTACGGGACAGCCGTTGGCGCTACGGTATGTGAACTGGTTCTCTTTATGTTAATGCGGGATTGCAGATGTGAAGGTCATCACGTCGACAGCCGGGCCGTGCTCACCATACTGCGCTCACCACATCATCGGGAAGCCTAGGGCTCGCACGCCGGACGCGGGCGCAGACCTCGGGTTTCCAGCGAGACTTAGGCTTGCCCAATCCGTCTGCCGCGATCGCCATGACCTCCAACGCCGACTCTGCCGACCCGGCGGTGTCCCGCTTCCTGGACGCGGTGTGGATGGAACGGGGCCTGTCGCCGAACACCCTCGCCGCCTACCGTGCCGACCTCACCGCTCTGGCGCGCTGGCTCGCCGGGCGCAGCGTGCCGATCATGCGGACCTCGCGCGCCGACCTGCAGGAGTTCATCGCCTGGCGCGTGCACGCCGGTGCCCGGCCGCGCTCCACGGCGCGCCAACTGTCCAGTTTCCGGCGCTTCTTCCGCTACTACATGCGCGACGGCACGATTCGCGAGGATCCCACCGCGCAGATCGCCATGCCGAAGATCGGCCGCTCGCTGCCCCGCTCGCTCTCCGAGGAGGAGGTCGAATCGCTCCTGTCGGCGCCGCTGGTGAGCGACCCGCTCGGTAACCGCGACCGCACCATGCTCGAGGTGCTGTACGCGACCGGCCTGCGCGTCTCGGAGCTCGTGAACCTGCGCCAGGGGCAGATCAACCTGAACCAGGGCGTCATCCGCATTCTCGGCAAGGGCGATCGCGAGCGGCTCATTCCGCTCGGTGAGGAGGCGATGCGCGCGCTCAAGGACTTCGACCGCGGCGCCCGCGGCGAGATCCTGCTCGAACGCCAGACCGACTACCTGTTTCCCACCCGCCGCGGTGATCGCATGACGCGCCAGGCCTTCTGGCACATCATCAAGCGCTATGCACGCAAGGCCGGCATCGCCAAGGAGCTGTCGCCGCACACCCTGCGCCACGCCTTTGCGACCCACCTGCTCAATCACGGCGCCGACCTGCGGGTGGTGCAGATGCTGCTCGGCCACAGCGACCTGTCGACCACGCAGATCTACACGCACGTGGCGCGCGAGCGCCTCAAAGAGCTGCACGCAACGCACCACCCGCGCGGCTGACGCTGCGCCGGCGGAGCCTACGGGTTAGACTCCCACCGGCACGGCCTGCGAGCGAACCTTCGCCGCCCACGCGGGTCGAATTGCAAAACAGCGGCGAAGCGGCGGAAATTCCCATGATGGCCAAGAAGTCTGTGCTGTGGCTGGCGCTGTGTGGCGCGGTGGCCTGGAATGCAGCACCCGCGCAGGAGCCCCAGTCCCAGCCCAAAGTGGATCCGCGCGCGGAAGTCGCCAGCCACATTCCCGGCACGCGCCCCGAGCAGCTGCGCGCCTCACCCATCCAGGGCATCTACGAGCTCACCCGCGGCGCGGAAATAGCCTACGTGACCTCGGACGGCAAGTACGCCATCACCGGGGACCTGTACGATCTCGCCGCCAACGACGACCTCACCGAGGCGCGCCGGCGCGAAGCGCGGCTGCGCCTGATGGCGACCGTGCCCGAGAGTGACATGGTGATCTTCGCTCCCCGGGATCCGAAGTACACCGTCACGGTATTCACCGACGTGGACTGCGGCTACTGCCGCAAGCTTCACAGTGAGATCGCCGAGTACAACCGCCTCGGGGTGCGGGTGCGCTATCTGGCCTACCCGCGCACCGGACCCAACACCTCGTCCTGGACCAAGGCGGAGCAGGTCTGGTGCTCTGCCAACCGCAACGAGGCGTTGACCCGCGCAAAGCTCGGGCAGGAACTGCCCGCCAAGCCCTGCCCCAACAACCCGGTGGCGCGCTCCTGGGCGCTGGGACGGGATTTTGCCCTGGACGGAACCCCCGCCATTGTCATGGCGGACGGGGAATTGCTGCCGGGTTATGTCCCGCCGGATGTGCTCGCGAAGCACCTCCAGGATGCGGCCGGCAAGTAGCCGCGCAGTCAGCGCTCCAGCAGCGCGAGCTTGTCGGGCTTGCCCTCCCATTCCTTGGCGTCCTCAGGCGGGTCCTTCTTCTCCGTAATCACCGGCCACTGCTTGGCGAGCTCGGCGTTGAGCTGCTTGAAGTGCTCCTGTCCCGCGGGCAGCTCCTCCTCGGAGAAGATCGCCTCCACCGGGCATTCGGGCTCGCACAGAGTGCAGTCGATGCACTCCTCCGGATCGATGGTGAGGAAGTTCGGTCCCTCGTGGAAGCAGTCGACCGGGCAAACCTCGACACAATCCATGTACTTGCACTTGATGCAGTTTTCGGTGACGACAAAAGTCATTCGGTTTCCTCGCGGGGAGCGGCGCGCGCGCTCGTGGCGCGAGGCGCGCTAAAGCGGCTCAGGCATTGTGCCACGCCCGCGCTGCGCGGGTGAATCAGCCCTCGGCAGGTGCCCGCAGGCGCCGGTCGATGGTCGTGAAGTGATGCAGCTCGCGGCCGCCCGCCCGGTCCTCGAGGTAGCGCCGTAGCGTGAAGTCGGTGCTCGGGAAGGCGATGTCGGCCCAGGGAATTTGGGCCGGCTCCACCAGCTCGACCTCGAGGCTCTCCGCCCCGACTCCGAAGCGCGCCGCCGGCAGGCTGGCGCGGAAGAACACGTGAACCTGCTCCGCGTGCAGCACGTGCACCACCGAAAGGAGCGATCCGACGGTGACTTGTGCCTGCGCCTCTTCGAGCGATTCACGCGCCGCGCCCTGCTGTAGCGTCTCGCCGTTCTCCAGGAAGCCCGCGGGAACGGTCCAGTAGCCGCGGCGCGGCTCGATCGCACGGCGGCACAGCAGGATGCGGCCCTCATGCTCGGGCACGCACCCGACCACGAGGCGTGGATTCCGATAGTGGATGGTGCCGCACGCCTCGCACACGTAACGGGGCAGCGTATCGCCCTCGGGAACGCGCAGCCGGACCGGAGCGCCACATTGGTCGCAGAACTTCATGATGCGCGGGCGAGGATACGGGCGACACCGGAGCTTGTCGACGGCGAGCGAGCTTGTCGACGGTGAGCGCGGGTGGGAAGCGCGCCAGCCGCCGGCCGCGCGCCAGCCGAGCGATCAGTGCAGCAGCCCGAATACCGCGACGCCGGTCTGGGTTCCCACGAACACCTTGCCGTCGGCGATCGTCGGCGTGATGAACTTGTTGCCGGCGCCGAATTGATCGCGGCCGTTGGCGGCCTGTGAGCTGTCGTACAGCTCGTGGCCGAGGTTGCCGGCGTCGAATGCGTACAGCACCGCCGGATTGGTGTTCTGGTGCGCCCAGACGATGCCGTTGCTGCTGCCGTTGGCGGATACCGCGGGGAAGGTTCCCGGATAGGGGAACGTAACCGAGCTGGCGGAAGAGGGCGAGGCTGCGAGCCGCGCGCTGCCGAGCGGGAAGGCGAGGAGGTTGCCGCCGCTCGGGCCGTAGTAGACCGTGCCGTTGAAGTACGCCGGCGTGGACCATATGCCCCCGCTGCTGCCGTTGCCGAGGACCTGGGTGAGCTGCTGCCAGATGTTGTTGCCGCCGGGGCTGAACCTGCCCATCGAGTCGCGGTCGACGACATAGATGTTGCCGTCCTTGCCGGCACCGACCACAAGATGCCGGATTGTGTTGGTGGAGTCGGTGAGGTCCGGAAGCAGCATCTGGCCGCCGGAGCCCAGATCGAGATCGGCTTGCGACTCGCTGACCTCGTTCGACATGGTGAAATAATCGGCCACGCTCAGTCCGCCGCCCGCCGTCGACAGCTTCAGGAAGGAATTGCCATAGTCTCCGTTGCTCGGGAATCCATTCGCATCGAGAGTCGTCTCGAAGGCGCCGTTGGCGGTCAGCAGGTAAATATTTCCGGCGGCGTCCGCGCCGGGGCCGCCGCCACTCATCCAGATGGCAGGTCCGGCTGTTCCGGCTCCGGTGCCGGTGCCGTTAGGAGCCACATTGAGTACCGCCGTTTGTGCGAGGTCGGTCTGAGCGTATGCAATGACCCAGCCGGTGTACGGCGAGATGTCGCAGTGCGAAGTCCAGCTCGTGTAGATCACGCCCCGCGACAGCAACAGTGCCGCCCGCTCTGCGTACTGCCCGGGGTCGAAAGTCCTCGTGCCGCCGCCCGGTGCGAGATATGTCGCCGTGATGTCCCTCGGCCCTCCGAGCAGTTCGGCACCGGTCGTGAGGTCGAGGGCGTGCAGACGCTGGTGATCGGCGCCGCTGTTTGACATAGCAACGACATAGAGGGTGCCGTGGGAACCGGCGGCGCGATCGATGACCGGCGTCGAAGTGATGCCGATCACCGGCACTATCTGACCGCAGGCGTGCGGGCCACTGGGCGTTTCCCCGGCGCCGAGCAGCGACACGTGCCAGAGCAACGCGCCGCTGTCCGCGTCGAACGCGTACACCGAGTCGTTCTCGGTTGCCACGAACACCACGTTGTGCGCCGCGCCCTGCAGGCTGAGAGCCGCGAGGTACAGTGGCTGGGCGTCCACCCTGCCGTCGGTAGCCAGGAAGCGCAGCTTGCCGAAGCCGCTCGCGTTCACGTTCGCGAGCGTCAGCACCGTTTCCGTCAGGTTCTGGCCGCTGCGGGCCAGGTCGTTCTTGTAGGTCACCACGTCGGTGCCGGAAGTGGCGGGGGGCGGGCCGGGCTGCGAGGGCGCTGCGCTGCCGCCGTGACCGCACGCGGTGAGGCCCGCGATGAGTGCCGAGCAGAGAACGCAGCCGCAAGCCGCACGCATCGAAATCCTCCTTGAGATTCTGTTGTACATCGACGCAACAGCCTTGGCACGACGTCGTTGTCAGGCGACAGGCGCTGGGCGCTTCGTTCAACGCCGCACCTACTGGCGGGCCGTCGTCTGCGGCGTGCGACAAGTTAAGTATAAGTCCCGACTCTCGCAGACCTCCGTATGTCGGTTGGTGCACAGAATCGGCCTGCGAGTCGGAGCATCCTGTCACACTCTGCTCAGCCGCATCGTTTCGAGGACTCGCATGAACATCGCAGGCCTGTTGATCGTCATCGTGTTCGCGTGGTGGCTGTCGAGCCTGATCATCGACTGAAGACCGACCCTGGCTACCTGTTCGCTTGCGCCGTCGGCTTGAGGATCAGCGAGTAAATAACCCGCGACTGAAGTCGCAGGCTTTATGGTGAAGCATGGCAAGCCACGCAACCCACATCAGGCGTATTTACAACCGCCCTTGGCGAAACAGCGGTCTCGCCAATCCGGGCAAGATTCCGACTTGCATTCAAGTCAGCGTGCGCCCGGAGACCACAGGAACACTCGAAACGATGCTTGCGCCGTGTACCCAACTGCCCGCAGGCCGAACAGGTCTGGCTGCTGTAGGCCGGATTGACATACACGACGGAGATCCCAATGGCACGGGCCTTGTACTCGACGAAGCCCTGCAATTGCCGGAACGCCCAGCGGTGCAGCCTTGCGCGCATGCGCCGACCTGCCCGAAGGCGATCGCGGATGTGCGTGAGGTCCTCCATCACGATCGTGGCCGCGCCAATGCGTCGGGCTTCCTCGAGAACCGCCTTGCTCGTTTCGTGATTGACGTGTTTGACGCGCCGCCTTTCCTTGCCGGAGACCTGCCGGAGTCTTTGAATCGCACTCTGGCTGCCGTTGGACTGCAGGCGACGACGCAGAGCCAGATGTTGATCACGCCGATGGCGCAGTGTCTCTCCGCCCCAGATCCGGCCCGTGCTGGTGGCGGCGAGAGTATTTTCCCCGACATCCACGCCCATCACGGGGCCGGATGTCACCGATTCGCTGTCAGCCGACTCGACGACGAGATTGAAAAACCAGCGTCCTCGGCGAAACAACAGTTCGGCTTCTTTCGGCAGACCGCTCGCCAGGATCTTTCGCTGGTGATCTCCGAGGATCATCGGCATCAGCAGGCGTCCCTGCAGGGTGTTGAGCGAGACCGCCTCGCCCTTGAGCGTATAGGTGCGATGGTCGAAATGGACGCTGGTGCGGTCAAAAGACAGAGGCGGAACCGGCGTGTCCTGGGGTATACGTCCCAGAGCTCGTTGCGAACGATACGCCTTGCACACCGAGAAGATCGCGTTGCACGCCAGCTGCGCGCCCAAGGAGGTCTCCTGCCGCAAGCTTCGGTACCCGAGCTGATGCAAGGCGACCCGATTCCAACAGCGCGCGGCTTGCACCAGCGGTACGAGCCGATTGCAGGCCTCAGCGTAGGCCGTCCGCAATGCACTCAATCTGGCGACCTGCTCCGGCGTCACCTTCAGTCGAATGCAGGCGGTGCGCATCATGCTTTAGCGCCTCTGGGTGACCTGGTAGGCGCAGTTCCGGTTGGTCACCAGATCAACCATGCGGTAGATGGTGACCTGTATGTTCATACAGATCAAGGCTTGCCCGCCATTCCTCCCCTGACTGAAGTTAGGGGCTTCCTTGCGGAGACTTTATGAACGTCCCTGCCTTGTTGACCATGGCCGTGCTCGTGGGCTGGCTCGCCACCCTGATCACGCATGCCGAGACCGACGATGTCTCCCTCCCGGATTTCGCCGTCGCGGTCGGTGCTGCGGCACTGGCCGGCGGGCTGCTCGCGCCTTTGCTCGGCATACCGCCGACCGGCGAGTTCGGGTTCACCCTGTCGGGGACGCTGTTCTCGTGGGCCTGTGCGACGCTTCTGCTGGGCACGGTCAACCTGCTGCGCTTCGGTACCCCACGACGCAACCGTCGCGCGGGCGCCAGACCCGTGGGCCCGCTGGCAAACACCGGCCACAAGCTTTGAGGGCTCTGCTACGGCGCTGGTCGCCGCGCGCAGCGCCCAGCACCGCCCCCAGCACCGCCCGTAGCACCTGGGACTGGTGTGCAGTCCCCGCTGCCGGCTCACCGGCTTCCCATCTTGCGCCGCAAGTTCCCTCGCCTACGCGCGTCATTGATGGTGCCCGAGGCCGGCTGCAGCTTGCCGCTTACTGGTAAACGGTATACACTGCCCGCGTGGCGATACGGGGGTTCAGGTGTGCCGACACGCAAGAGCTTTTCGAGACAGGAAGGTCACAACGGTTCGGGGCCATCCGCAAGCCCGCGACCCGAAAGCTCGGAATGCTCGATGCCGCGACAGTACTGCAGGACTTGGCGTCGCCACCGGGAAACCGGCTGGAGCCGCTAACCGGAGATAGAGCAGGACAGCACAGCATAAGGATCAATCGACAGTGGCGCGTCTGCTTTGTGTGGACCGAGGCGGGTCCGGTAGACGTTGAGATAAGCAACCACTACGACTAGGACATAGAGAGAGACATGGCTTTCAAGAACGGAATGCGGCCGGTACACCCCGGCGAGGTGCTTCGCGCGGAGTATCTCGAGCCATTGGGTTTGAGCGCGAACGCGCTCGCCAAGGCTTTGCACCTCTCGCCCTCGCGCGTCAATGACATCGTTCTGGAGCGTCGCGGAATCACGGCGGACACCGCAGTGAGGCTCGCGCGCTACTTCAACAGCAGCGCGCAGTTCTGGCTCAACCTGCAGTCCGCGTATGACCTTCGCGAGGCAGAGCTATCCGCGAAAATGCGCAAGGTTGTGCGTGAAATTGAGCCGCGCGCGGCAGAGGTCGCCTGAACAGGGCTGCCCGTTACGTTCTGACGGCTTCATAGTCGGCGCCGCCTGAACTCGAGACGACGTCCCAAGTCTCGGCGAGGAGCTGCGGCAGAACACTGCCAGATGGGCCCCGAATCGCAACGCTCACCGACCCATCGAGATCGGTAGGATTAGGGTTGATCTGCAGAGTCGTGGCGCCAGCGGCGATCGCGATCTCCGGCAGCGACGCCGCCGGGTAAACCAGCGATGAGGTCCCGGCACAGATGAGCACATCGCAATCCTTGGCTGCTTCACGGGCTGCTGCCCACGTCGGGCCAGGCAGGCTCTCGCCGAACCACACGACTCCGGGCCGAATTCTGGCTCCGCACGTATCACAGCGCGGCGGCTCGATTCGCGCGCCGCCTCGCGGCAGCTGCGGGATCCCGTCAGGAAAGACATAGGGTCGCCTGCACGCTTCGCAATAAGGCCGCGCCAGCTCGCCGTGCAAATGCAGGACCGCCCGGCTCCCGGCCCGCTCATGTAAGTCATCCACATTCTGGGTAATGAGGGTCAGCCGGGGCACACGGTCTCCCATGGCGGCAATCGCAAGGTGACCGGCATTGGGCTTGGCGGCGCGCACAGCCGCCCGGCGCGATTCGTACCAGCCCCACACAAGAGCTGGATCGCGTTCAAACGCAGACGGCGTAGCGAGGTCTTCTGCTTTGAAGGTTTCCCACAGGCCGGTCTGCTTGTCGCGAAACGTCGGCAAGCCGCTCTCGGCAGACACCCCGGCACCTGTCAGGACGACGACCCGCTTCGCGTCACGCAGTGATTTGATGATCCTCTCGTCCACAGTGCTCGGCTCAGTTACACCGATGACGGGCCGCAGCCGGCTGCGGCGAATTTGTGGTGACCGCGGGCCGCGCGGTTCTCCACAAAATGCCCGAGGTCGGAGTCGAACCGACACGCTTTTAAGGGCGGCGGATTTTCCTGCCACTTCGGCTTTCGCCGCCCCGGGCAGAGCACCCGCCAGGGTTCGTGGTCTGGAGCACGCCTTCACCGTGGCCTTCTAGGCCGTAGGTGCCCGCCGTCTGCTCTCTACACCTTCCCTCGCGCTTGCGAAGGCTTGGCTCGGCATCAGCTCGAAGGCGAACCGCTCAGGGCCTTCGCCGAGTTTGACGGGCTTCACCTCGGGGATTTCTCCGCGAGGGCTCAAGTCGTTGGTCTGAGTCCGCTGCGTCTACCAATTCCGCCACTCGGGCGCCGAGTGTTCATTCCCGTTGGAAACCGGGCGCGCAGCAGTATAGGGCCGCGCGCCCGCGAAGGGTATGCGCCCGGCGCAGGTGTCGGCGGCGGCGGGAGCAGTGCGACCTTTTGCCCCGCTCGCGCATCTAAACAACCCGTGACCCGACTGGCGGAAATCACCGTTCCCCACGCGGTGCTGGCGCGAGCGTGCGCGGGGGATGAGCAGGCGCAGGGGGCGATTTATGCCGCCGTGGCGCCCGCAACCCTCACCCTGATCCGGCGCATCGTGGGGCAGCGAGCGATGTCAGAGGACCTGTTCCAGGACACGATGATGACCTTCTACGAACGCCTGCCGCAGTTTCGCGGCGAGGCCCCGCTCGGGGCGTGGCTGCGGCAGATCGCGATTTCCCGCTGCCTGATGTACCTGCGTTCGCCGTGGAGGCGTTTGTGCCTGTCCCTGGACCCGGCTGACTTCGGGATGAGCGCCGCCGCGGCTGCCCTGGTGACGCAGGACTACCGGGGCGAATCCATCGACCTCGAGCGCGCCCTCGCCACGCTCGCACCCACGGCACGCGCGGTCGTGTGGATGTACGAAGTGGAGGGTTACTCCCACCAGGAGATTGCCTGCGCCTTCGGGCGCACCGTGAGCTTTTCCAAGTCGCAGCTCGCGCGCGCGCACCTGCGGCTGCGTGCCTGGCTCGAGCCGCAGGGAAACCGCCCGTCATGCACCCTGATCTAGATCGCGAGCGCTCGCTCGCCCGCCGCCTGCGCGAGTTGCCCGAGGAGGCGGCGCAGCCGTACGGCTGGCGTGAATTTCAACGCCGTTCGCTCGCGCGTACGCGCCCCGCACAGGGGCTCGCCGGCGGCCGCGCGGTCGCCACCGCCGGTGTGCTCGCGCTCGGCGTCATCGCGGTGTGGGCGCGCCTGGGCGGTTGGTCCCCGCAGCCCGCGCGCCCGCAGTCCGCGCTCACAGCACCTTTGCCCTCGAGCGCGGCCGGGCACACCGCCGCCATGGAGCGCTGGTTGGCGAGCCTGCCGAGTGAGCCGGCCGTGGTACACGTGGGTACGCGCGCAGCGGTGACCGGGCTCGAGGATCGCATCGCGCAGGTCGATGACCTGCTCAGTGCCGAGCGCCTGGATCAGGCCCATCCGGCGCGGCTGCTGGCCCTGCAGCAGGCGCGCACGCGCCTGGTCGGAGCGCTGGTGCAGGTGCGTTACGCGGAAACCCTGGCCGATGAGTCGCGCTGAAAGCGAGGAGCGAACGTGAAGAAGTTCTACCTGCCCCTTTCCTGGCTCCGGGTGGCGGTTGCGGCGCTCGGCGCGGCCGCTGGCGTCGCCGGGGCGGCGCCCGAATCGCCAACGGCCCCGGTGCCCCCGGTCGCCGTCCGGCCCGACGGGGACGCCGACCTCGACGCGCAGCTCGAGGCGGCCCGCAAGCGACTCGAGCAGGCGGCGGACGAGGTGGCGCGGCTGTCCACGCAACTGAGCGGCACGGTCATCGAGCGGGTCCTGCCCTTTGAGCCCGGTCACGCCCTCATCGGTGTGCAGCTGGACGCGGCCACCGGCACGGCGGGCGCGCGCGTGCGCGAGGTGAGTCCCGGAGGCCCGGCCGCGCAAGCCGGCATTCACGTCGGCGACGTGATCGTGGCGGTGAACGGCACCGAGCTGAAGGGCGGCGAGCCGGCGCGCCAGGTGGTGCGCATCATGCGCGACGTCAAACCGGATGTCAGGGTGAGCGTGCGGGTGTTGCGCGACGGCAAGACGCTCGACTTCACGGTCACGCCGCGGCCCGGACCGGCCGTGCTGGCGGGTGTTCACCAGCTGCCCGACCTCGGCTTCGGACCGTTTCCCGAGTGGCACGGCGCCTTCAGCATCCACGGCCCGCTCATGGACATGGAGCTGGCGACACTCACGCCGCGTCTCGGCGGTTACTTTGGCAGCGAAAAAGGGGTGCTGGTCGTGCGCGCACCCGCCGACGGGGCGCTCAAGCTCGAGGACGGGGACGTGATCCTCGCCATCGACGGACGTCAGCCGACGAGCGGCTCGCATGCCACCCGCATCCTGAGCTCCTATCAGCCCGGGGAGAAACTCACGCTGCGCATCATCCGTCAGCACAAGACCCTCGAGTTCGACGCGACGCTTCCCGAGAGCATGGGGCGAGTCCGCAAGGACATGATGTGGCGCGAGGTGCCGCGGGAGCGCTCCGAGCCGCCAGGCAGGGTGTTGATCCGCGGCCGCGACGACGCCTGAAGGACGGGCCGGCGCGGGGGCCGGGGCACGCGCAGCGTGTAACATGCGCGCGTGCGCCGCCAGGACTTTGCCTACGATCTGCCCGAGGAGCTGATTGCCCAGGCGCCGCTCCCCGAGCGCTCGGCGAGCCGCATGCTGGTACTCGACGCTGCGACCGGGACGCTCGCCGACCGTGCGGTGCGGGATCTGCCCGAGTACCTGCAGCGCGGGGATCTGCTGGTGCTCAACGACACGCGCGTCATCGCCGCGCGCCTCGTGGGCGCCAAACCCAGCGGTGGACGCGTGGAGATTCTTCTCGAGCGCGGCCTCGCGGGGCAGGAGGCGCTGGCGCAGCTTGCCGCCAGCAAGCCCGTGCGGGCGGGGCTCGAGATCGAGACCGCGGGCGGAACGGTGCGGGTGCTCGGGCGCGAGGAGGAGCTGTGGCGCATCGCGCTGCCGGCGCCGGCGCTGGAATTCTTCCAGCGCTGGGGCGAGGTGCCGCTGCCGCCGTACATCCGCCGGCGCGCCGATCACACGGACCGCGAGCGCTACCAGAGCATCTTTGCGCGCGAGCCCGGCGCGGTCGCAGCCCCCACCGCCAGCCTGCACTTCGACGAGCCGCTGCTCGCGGCGCTCACCGAGCGCGGCGTGAACCGTGCGCACATCACCCTGCACGTCGGGGCCGGAACCTTCCAGCCGCTGCGCGCCGAGAGCATCGCCGCGCATACCCTGCATGCCGAGCGCGCCTGGGTGAGCGCGGCGACCTGCGAGGCGATCGCGCGCACGCGCGCGTGCGGCGGCCGCGTCGTCGCCGTCGGCACCACGGTGGTGCGCGCACTCGAGTCCGCGGCCCTGGCCGCGAACGCCGCGGCGGGCGCGCGCGCTCCGCGGGCCTGGTCGGGGGACACGCGACTGTTCATCACGCCGGGCTTTCGCTTTCAGGTGAGCGATGTGCTGCTGACCAACTTCCATCTGCCCGAGTCGACCCTGCTCATGCTGGTGTGCGCCTTCGCCGGGCACCGCCGGGTGCTCGCCGCCTACGCGCACGCGGTGCGGGCGCGTTATCGCTTCTTCAGCTACGGGGACGCGATGTTGGTCACGCGGCAGCGCGCGTGAGGCCCACCTTCACGGTGCAGGCGGGCGATGGCGCCGCGCGTGCCGGCACGCTCGTGACCGCTCACGGCGTGGTCGAGACCCCGGCCTTCATGCCGGTAGGCACCTACGGCACGGTCAAGGCGATGACGCCCGAGGAGCTTCAGGGGCTGGGCGCCCAGATCATTCTGGCCAACACCTTCCACCTGATGCTGCGCCCGGGTGCGGCCGTCGTCGCCGCGCATGGCGGGCTGCACCGTTTCATGCATTGGCAACACCCGCTCCTCACCGATTCCGGCGGCTTCCAGGTGTACAGCCTGAAGAGCCTGCGTCGCATCACCGAGGAGGGGGTGCGCTTTCGTTCGCCGCTCGACGGAGCCGAGGTGCGGCTCAGCCCGGAAGACTCCATGGATGTGCAGCTCGCGCTGCGTTCGGACATCGCCATGGCGCTGGATGACTGCACCGGGCACCCGGCCACCGAGAGCGAGGCGCGCGAGTCGATGGAGCGCTCCATGCGCTGGGCGGCGCGCAGCCACGCGCACTACCACCGCGCGGAGGCGCCCGGGGGGCTGTTCGGGATCGTGCAGGGCGGCATGCACGCGGCGCTGCGGCTCGCCTCGCTCGAAGCGCTGCTGCGGCTCGACTGGCCGGGGCTGGCGGTCGGCGGACTCGCGGTCGGGGAGTCCGAGGAGGAACGCTTGGGAGTCCTCGAGTCGCTGGTGCCGCACATGCCGGCCGGGCGGCCGCGTTACCTCATGGGGGTCGGCCGGCCCGAGGACATCGTGGCGGCCGTGATGCGCGGCATCGACCTGTTCGACTGCGTCATGCCGACGCGTCACGCCCGCAACGGGCACCTGTTCACCTCGAGCGGGGTCATGAACATCCGCAACAGCCTCTACCAGGACGATCTCTCACCCGTAGACGCCGCCTGCGACTGTTACACCTGCCGCAACTACACGCGTGCCTACCTGCGCCATCTCGACCGCTGCAACGAGATCCTGGGCTCACGGCTCAACACCATCCACAACCTGCATTTCTACCTGGGGCTCATGCGCGCGCTGCGCGCCGCCATCGTGGCGGGGGAGCTCGCAGCCTGGGCGCGCGGATTCCTCAGCGGCCGGCGCGCCGCCGTTGCTGTGGCATAATGCCGCCCTTTTCGCCGCCCGGACTGTTTACATGAATGCCTTGATCCCCGACGCCTGGGCGCAGGCGACACCCGGCGCGCCCGGCGGGCAGTTCCAGTTCGCGCTGCTGATGGCGGCGTTCATCGCGCTGTTCTATTTCATGCTGATCCGGCCGCAGCAGAAGCGCGCCAAGGAGCACCAGGCGCTGGTGTCGAAGCTCGCCGCCGGAGACGAGGTGGTGACCACCGGCGGCCTGCTCGGGCGGGTCACCGATGTTGGCGACACCTTCGTGACGCTCGAGATCGCCGACGGCGTGCGCGTCAAGGTGCAGAAGGTCCAGATCGCCCAGCTGATGCCCAAGGGCACCCTGAAGGGCGCCTGAACATGCTCGAATACGCCCGTTGGAAATACCTGCTGGTTGCGGCCGTGCTGCTGCTCGCCATGCTGTTCGCGCTGCCGAACGTGTTCGGCGAGGACCCCGCGCTGCAGGTGGAGCGCAAGGACCACAACCCGGTGACCCTCGAGGCCTCGCGCGCGGTGGAGTCGTTTCTCACCCAGCGCCACATCCGCGTCGACAGGAGCTACATCGACGGCGGGCGCCTGATGGTGCGCTTCGCCAACGTGCCCGACCAGCTGGCGGCGCGCGACGCGGTCAACGAGCAGTACGCCGACATCTACCGGACGGCGCTGTCGTTCGCACCCCGCACGCCGGAGCTGCTGCGTACGCTCGGGTTGCGCCCGATGCCGCTCGGGCTCGATCTGCGCGGTGGCCTGTATCTGCTCTACCAGGTCGACGTGGGCGCCGCGGTCAGCCAGGCGCTGGAGGGCTACGCGCAGGACGCGCGGCGCGCACTCGCCGGCGCCAACGTTGCGGTGAAGGACGTGACCACGGTCGCGGTGGGGAGTGAGCGGCCCAACGCCGTGCGGGTGGTGTTGCCGCCCGAGGCCGACGTCAATGCCGCGCGCAGCGCCCTCACTCAACCGCTCGCCGGGCTCACCGTCGCCACGGAGAGTCTGGCCAGCGGCTCGGCCCTCACCGGGGTGCTGACGCCGGCGCAGATCCGCGAGCGCCAGGACTACGCGATCCAGCAGAACATCACCACGCTGCGCAACCGCGTGAACGAGCTCGGCGTGTCCGAGCCGATCGTGCAGCGCCAGGGGGTCGACCGCATCAACGTGCAGCTGCCGGGCGTGCAGAACTCGGCCGAGGTGAAGGACATTCTCGGCCGGGTGGCGACGCTGGAGTTCCGTCTCGAGGACATGCAGAACAACGCCTACGAGGCCCAGCAGCTTGGGCGGGCGCCGCTCGGCTCCAAGCTCTACACCCACACGCGCTTCGGTCGCCCGGTGCTGCTGAAGCGCGAAGTGATCGCCACCGGGGACCAGCTCACCAACGCCACCACCGGGCAGTCGCAGGAAGGTCCGGCGGTGAACATCAAGCTCGACGCGCGCGCCGGCGAGAGCATGCTGAAAACCACGCGGGCGAACCTCAACAAACGCATGGCGGTGGTGCTGATCGAGAAGCGGCGCGAGGTGAGCGAGGTCGGCGGCAGGAAGGTGAACCGCGAGGTGACCGATGAGGAGGTCATCAACGACGCCACCATCCGCGGCATATTCAGCAACAACTTCCAGATCACCGGGCTGGCGGCCGGTGAGGCGCGGGAACTCGCGCTGCTGCTGCGCTCCGGATCGCTCGCGATCCCTCTCTACCCGATCGAGGAGCGCGCCGTGGGACCCAGCCTCGGCCGCGACAACATCGACAAGGGCGTCACGGCGCTGATCGTGGGCATGGCCGGGGTGTTCCTGTTCATGGCGATCTATTACCGCACCTTCGGCCTGGTGGCCGACCTGGTGCTGCTCGCCAATGTCGTGCTGCTGACGGCGCTGCTGTCGATGATGCGCGCCTCGCTCTCGCTCCCCGGTATCGCCGGCATCATCCTCACCGTCGGCATGGCGGTGGACGCCAACGTGCTGATCTACGAGCGCATCCGCGAGGAGATCCGCAAGGGCGTGTCGCCGCAGGCGGCGATCCGGGCCGGCTTCGAGAAGGCCTTCTCGGCGATCGCGGATTCCAACATCACCACCCTGATCGCAGGCCTCGTGCTGTGGGTGTTCGGCACCGGGCCGATCCGCGGCTTCGCCGTCGTGCTCACCCTCGGCATCGCGACCTCGATGTTCACCTCGCTCATGGGCAGCCGCGCGCTCCTCACCCTCATGTACGGCGGGCGGCGCAAGATCGCGCGCCTGTCGATCTGACGTAAGCGCCTCAGGAAGCCGCAAGGACCACAAGTGGAATTTTTCAGCCATCAGACCAGCTATCCCTTCATGGCGACGCGCAAGGTGTGGTACACGCTGTCGGCCGTGCTCATGATCGTGTCGCTGGCGTCGTTCTTCACGCGCGGCGTGAATCTGACCATCGATTTCACCGGCGGCGTCAGTGCCGAGGTCAGGTTCACGCACGCCGCCAACGTCGATGAAGTCCGTACCCGGCTCGCTGGCGCGGGCTTCCACGAGCCGCAGGTACAGAACTTCGGCTCCTCGCGCGACATCGCCATCCGCATGCCCCCGGACCCCAAGCAGACGGCCACCGAGATTCGCGCCCGCCTCGAGGCGGCGCTCACCGGCATCGACGCCGCCGCCCAGGTGGCGCAGCTGGATGTGGTCGGCCCGCAGGTGGGGAGCGAGCTGCGGGTGAGCGCCATGTGGGCGCTGTTCTTCACGCTGGTGCTGATCTTCCTGTATATCGCGTTCCGCTTTCACACCTGGCGGCTGTCCTCCGGCGCGATCCTCGCAGTTCTGCACGACCCGATCCTGGTGCTCGGGTTCTTCTCGATCACCCAGATGCCGTTCGACCTGGCGGTGGTGGCGGCGATTCTCGCCGTGATCGGTTACTCGCTGAACGACACGGTGGTGGTGTTCGACCGGATCCGCGAGCGCTTCGAGGGCAACCGCCGTTCGCCGCCGGACGTGGTGCTCGACCAGTCGATCAATCAGACCCTGTCGCGCACCATCATGACCAAGGTGGTCACCTCCATCGTGGTGGTGGCGCTGCTGTTCCTGGGCGGACCGGTGCTCAAGGGCTTCTCCGCGGCGCTGTTGATCGGCATCATCGCCGGCACCTACTCCTCGATCTACATCTCCAGCGCCATCGCCCTCGATTTCGGGCTCACCGCCGAGCACGTGTTCCCGACGGTGAAGAAGGCGGCGTTCGATCACCTGCCGTAGTGGAGTGCCGGTACGCTGCTCGCCGATCCGCACGTCTGGGTGGCGTTCCTCACGCTCTCGCTCCTCGAGATCGTTCTCGGCATCGACAACATCATCTTCCTCTCCATCCTGGTAGCGCGGCTGCCGGCGCGGCTGCAGCAGCGGGCGCGCCTCGGCGGGCTCGCGCTGGCGATGGTGACGCGCATCGGCCTGTTGTTCTCGATCGTGTGGCTCACGCGTCTGGTGCAACCCTGGCTGCACGTCGCGGGTGCGAGCTTCTCGGGGCGGGACGTGGTGTTGCTGCTCGGCGGGCTGTTCCTGCTCGCCAAGAGCGTGCTCGAGATCCACCAGACGCTCGAGGGGGCGGCCGCGGATGCCGGCCGCGCGCGGCTGCGCGGCCAGCTGCTGGCAGTGATCGCGCAGATCGGGCTCATCGATATCGTGTTCTCGCTCGACTCGGTGTTCACGGCGGTGGGGCTGGTGAAGGAGCTGCCCATCATGGTGGCCGCCATCGTGGCGGCGATCCTGGTGATGATGTGGGTGTCGGGTTCGATCAGCGCTTTTCTCGCGCGCTACCCGACCATCAAGATGCTGGCGCTGGCGTTCCTGCTGCTGATCGGCGTCGCCCTCATCGCCGAGGGCCTGCACTTCGAGATCCCGAAGGGCTACCTGTATTTCGCCATGGCGTTCGCGGTGGCGGTGGAGATGATCAACGTGCGCCTGCGGCGCCGGCTGGATGATGGCAAGCGCTGAGCCGCCCTGCGAGCTCGCGGGCTTCGGGGTCTGCGAGACAGCAACGTGCCGCGCGACCCGCGCGCGTCAGGCGGGGCGCGGGCTCGCGGCGGCGCCGCCGGCGGGCGTGCGCAGGCAGCTGTGCTGGTAGCCGTACAGTACGTAGACGAGCGCACCGATCACGGTCCACACCACCAGTCGCACCCAGGTCGCGGGCCCGAGCGATACCATCATCAAGCCGCACACCAGGGCCCCGGCAATGCAGGTGAACCAGGGCCACGGTGCTCGGAACGGGCGCGGCAGGTCGGGGCGCGTCTGGCGCAGCACCAGCACGCCGATGCAGACCGTCACGAACGCCGCCAGCGTGCCGATCGACACCAGGTGGCCGAGCAGGCCGACCGGAAACAGCCCGCCGATCACGGCGGCCGACACCCCCGTCACCACCGTGCCGGTCGAGGGGGTGCGGAAGCGCGGATGCACGCGGCCGAAGAAGGTCGGCAGCAGGCCGTCGCGCGCCATGGCGAAGAAAATGCGCGCCTGCGCGATGGTCATGACCAGCATCACCGAGGTCATACCGAAGATGGCGCCGAGTTTCACCCATCCCCCCAGCCAGTGCAGCCCCGGGTACTTGTCCAAAGCGAGGGCCACCGGTGCGGAGACATTCAACTCCTTGTAGCTCACCATGCCGGTGAGCACCGCGGAGACGATCACGTACAGGATAGTGCAGATGATCAGACTCGCCAGGATGCCGATGGGCAGGTCGCGCTGCGGGTTCTTGGACTCCTGGGCCGCAGTGGAGATGGCATCGAAGCCGATGTAGGCGAAGAAGATGACGCCCGCGGCGCCCAGGATGCCGCTGGGACCGTACACGAACCACGTCCCGGTATTAGGCGGCACGAACGGGTGCCAGTTGTCGGTGTTGATGTAGCTCACGCCGAAGAGGATGAACAGCACGATCACCGTAACCTTGATGGTGACGATCACCGAGTTGAAGACGGCCGATTGCTTGATGCCGATGTAACAGATGGTGGCAATGGCCGCGACGATCAGGATGGCGGGCAGGTTAATGATGGCCCCGGTGAAGCGCAGGTGCAGTGCGTCCGCACCCTGGTCGAGCGGTGCGTGCGAGAGCGCGTCAGGGATGTGCAAGTGCCATTGATCGAGCAGGCTCACCACGTAACCCGACCAGCCGACCGACACGGTCGCGACCGCAAACAGATATTCCAGGATCAGATTCCAGCCGATGAACCAGGCGATACCCTCGCCGAGGGTGGCGTAGGAATAGGAGTAGGCGCTGCCCGACACCGGGATCATGGCGGCGAACTCCGCGTAGCAGAGGCCTGCGAACGTGCAGCCCAGACCTGCGACGATGAACGACAGCGGTAGCGCCGGACCGGCGTTGTTGGCGGCCGCGACCCCGGTGAGCACGAAAATGCCGGTGCCGATGATGCCGCCGATGCCGAGCAGCGTCAGCTGCGTGGCGGTGAGCGCGCGGCGCAGCTGGTTGCCGGTGGATTCCTGCTCGTGCAGCTCGGCGATGGACTTGGTCGCAAGAAGTTGTCGCGCCATGTAACCCCCGATTTTTCGCGAGGACTCTACACAAGGGATCCGGGGAAAGCGAGCGAGCACCCGCGAAGTCAAGCGCGACCCGCTGCGAGCGCGTGGTCACTTTCAGGCCGTGCGCAGCTCCTCGGGCACGTGCGGCGCGAGCAGCTCCACGAGCGCTGCGTATACCTTGGGACTGCCGGCGACGATGTGCCCCTCCTGGCGGTATTCGGCGCCGCCGAGCGTGCCGATGCGCCCGCCGGCCTCCTGGATGAGGAGTGTCCCGGCGGCCGTGTCCCAGGGGGAGAGACCGATCTCCCAGAACGCATCGACGCGCCCGGCCGCGACATAGGCCAGATCGAGCGCCGCCGCTCCGGGGCGGCGCACGCCGGCGACCTGCAGCGTGACCGCTTTCAACATGGCGAGGTACGCATCCAGGTAGCGCGTGTTGGCGCGATAGGGGAAGCCGGTCGCGATGAGCGCGCCCTCGAGCGTCCGCGCCTTGCTCACGCGCATGCGGTGATTGTCCAGGTGAGCGCCCGCGCCGCGGCTGGCGGTGAACAGCTCGCCACGCATCGGGTCGTAGACCACCGCGTGCTCGAGGCGACCCCTCACCTGGCAGGCGATCGACACGGCAAACACCGGGAAGCCGTGCAGGAAGTTGGTGGTGCCATCCAGAGGATCGATGATCCACAGCGTCTCGTGCTCGCCGCTGCGGCCGCTTTCTTCGGCAAGAAACGCGTGCTGCGGGTAGAGTCGGCGGATGCTGCCGATGATCTCCTGCTCGGCGGCGTGGTCGACCTCGGTGACGAAGTCGTTGCGCCCCTTGGAGGAGACGGTCAGCGACTCCAGGCGGTTCAGGCTCCGTACGATGAGCTCGCCGGCGCGGCGTGCGGCCCGCACGGCGATATTGAGAAGCGGCTGCACGGTCCTTAAGCTCGTGTGTCAATCGGCGGCCAGGCTAGCGTAACAGATGGACTCTCCCGACATTCGCATCGTGCTGGTCGCGCCCTCGCACCCGGGCAACATCGGCGCCGTGGCGCGCGCCATGAAGAACATGGCCCTGCACGAGCTGCTGCTGGTGCAGCCGAAGGAGTTTCCGCATCCGGAAGCGAGCGCGCGCGCCTCCGGCGCGCACGACGTGCTCGGTGCGGCGCGCGTCGTGGCATCGCTCGGCGAGGCGCTCGAGGGCTGCGGCTTCGTGGCGGCGACCACCTCGCGCGATCGCGATCAGTATTTCCGGGTGATCGATGTGCGCGCTGCGGCCGTGCGCACCCTGGCCGAGTCGCGCCGCGCGCCCGCGGCGCTCGTGTTCGGGCCCGAGCGCACCGGGCTCACCAACGAGGAACTGGAAACGGCGCATGCGCTGATCCGCATACCGGCCAACCCCGCCTACCCGTCACTGAATCTCGCCATGGCGGTGCAGCTGGTGGCGTACGAGCTGTTCCGGGCCGGCGCCGGCGATGCGGCGGCGAGCGCACCGGCCGGGCCGCCGCTCGCGGGCGCGCAGGAATTGGCGCGCCTGTACGCGCACTTCGCGCAGGTGCTGGAGGAGATCGAGTTTCGCGACCGCACCCAGAGCGGCACACACCTGATGGGACGCATCCGGCGCTTCCTGCAGCGCGCGGAGCTCGATCAGAACGAGGTCAACATCCTGCGCGGCATCCTCACGGCGGTACAGAGCCGGCGCCGCCACGCCGGGGCGGAGCCACCATGAGCGCCGCAAGGCCGCTGTACCTCGACTACGCGGCCACGACGCCGGTCGATCCGGCCGTGGCCGCGGCCATGAGCGGCTGTCTCACGGCGGGCGGGGACTTCGGCAATCCCTCCTCGGCGCATGCCCTGGGCGCGGTCGCCGCCGCGCGCATCGCTGCCGCGCGCGCGCAGGTCGCAGCGCTCCTGGGAGCGGCGGCGGAGGAGATCGTGTTCACGTCCGGGGCCACCGAGTCCGACAACTTAGGCGTCCTCGGGGTCGCGCGCGCCAACGCGGATCGCGGCCGCCACGTGCTGACCGCACGCACCGAGCACAAAGCCGTGCTCGACCCCTGCAAGCGCCTCGAGAAGGAAGGCTTCAGCGTCACCTATCTCACGCCCGGACGCTCCGGGCTGATCGAGCCTGAAGCCTTCGCCGCGGCGCTGCGTCCGGACACCGTGCTGGCCTCGATCATGTACGCGAACAACGAGATCGGTGTGCTGCAGGACTTGGCCGCGATCGGCGCACTGTGCCGCGAACGCGGCGTCGCCTTGCACAGCGATTGCGCACAGGCCGCGGGCAAGGTGCCCCTCGATGTGCACTCGCTCCCGGTCGACTTCGTCTCGATCACGGCCCACAAGATCTACGGTCCCAAGGGGGTCGGCGCGCTCTACGTGCGCAAGGGCGCCCGGGGGTTGCTGCAGCCGCTGATGTATGGTGGGGGGCAGGAGCACTCGTTGCGCCCCGGGACGCTGGCCACTCACCAGATCGTGGGCTTTGGCCTCGCCTGCGAGTTGGCCGCACGTGAGCTGCCCGCGGAAGGCGTGCGGCTCACGGCGCTGCGCGAGCGGCTGTGGGCCGGACTCGAGGCTCTCGGCGGCACTCATCTGAACGGCGCCGGCGCGCCGCGCCTGCCGGGCATTCTCAACGTGTCGTTCGAAGGTGTGGAGGGGGAGAGCCTGGTGACGGGCCTCACGGGACTTGCGGTGTCCACCGGCGCCGCCTGCAACTCGGTCTCCCCGGATCCTTCCTACGTGCTGCGAGCCCTGGGACGCGACACCCAACTCGCGCAGAGCTCCCTGCGCTTCAGCCTGGGGCGCTTCAGCGTCGCTGCCGACGTCGACCTCGCCCTGAGCGCCGTGCAGGCCGAGGTGCGGCGGCTGCGCGCGCTGTCCCCGGCCGCAGGCGCCTCGGCCGGGCAGGGCTTCGGGCCGGCGCGCGGGAGCGCCAGCGGCGGCGCTACCGTGAGCGGCGAAGCCGGCGGACCGGGGCAGGAGAGCTGGGTGCGGTTTCACCTGCACGTGGCAGACGACATTGTGAAGGACGCACGTTTTCAGGCCTTCGGCTGCCCCCATACTATGGACGTGGCCGCCTGGCTGTGTGGCGAGCTGCGCGGGCGACGGCGCGCTGCGCTGATCCCAGGCACGCCAGCGACCTGGGCCGCCACCCGCGGGGTTCCGGTCGAGAAACTCGCCCGCCTGCTGGTGGTCGAAGACGCTCTGCGGGCATGCCTCTCGCGCTGGCCTTGAGGCGCTAGAATACGAGGACCGATGGCTATCTCACTGACTGAATCCGCCGCCCTTCGGGTCAAGACTTTCCTCGCGGCCCGCGGGCACGGCATCGGCCTGCGGCTCGGTGTGCGCAAGACCGGCTGCTCCGGCTTTGCCTACGTGCTCAACTACGCCGATGGCCCGCAGCCGGGTGATGCGGTGTTCGAAGACCGCGGCGTGCGGGTGTTCGTGGACGGCGCGAGCCTGGGCCTGCTCGACGGCACGATCGTGGACTTCGTCAAGCAGGGCCTGAACGAGGCCTTCCGCTTCAGAAACCCGAACGTCAAGGGGGAATGCGGCTGCGGGGAGAGCTTCTCCGTCTGAGCGCCCGCGGGCGCGGCCGCGCGCAAGCGCGCCTGCACCGCGCGCCCGCCTCGTCGGCGGCGCAAAAACCCTTACCAAACCGGCACTTCCGTCGCACGCCAAATTGCCGCGGGTGCGTGACCCAAGGTAAACTTCCGGGCTTGCCCGCGCACCCGCTTCGCATGCCGGTGCGAACACCCGCACCCAGTGAACTTTTCTGAGAGGTCCTTGGCGAATGCCGCTCGAGCGCACCCTGTCGATCGTCAAGCCCGACGGCGTGAGAGCCAATCTCATCGGCGAGGTCTATCGCCGTTTCGAGAACGCAGGCCTCGCGATCGTCGCCGCACGCATGCTGCACCTGTCGCAGCGCGAGGCTGAAGCTTTCTACGCCGTGCATCGCGAGCGTCCGTTCTTCAAAGACCTGGTGCGCTACATGACTTCGGGCCCCGTCATCGTGCAGGTGCTGGAGGGCGAGAGCGCGATCGCCCGCAACCGCGACATCATGGGCGCGACCGATCCGAAGAAGGCGGCCGCGGGCACGATCCGCGCCGACCTCGCCACCAGCATCGAGCGGAACGTGGTGCACGGCTCGGATGCGCCCGACACCGCGGCGCGCGAGATCGCCTACTTCTTCAGCACCACCGAGCTGCATCCGCGCGATTAGGAGCGCGCACCGCCATGACAGCTGCCGCGACACAGCGCACCAACCTGCTGGGGCTGCCGCGTGCGGCACTCGAGAGCTTCGTGGCGCAGCTCGGCGGCCAGCCCTTCCGCGCGCGCCAGCTGATGAACTGGATGTACAAGCGCGGCGTCGGCTCGTTCGCCGACATGACGGATCTCGCCAGGGACTTCCGCACGCTTCTTGCCGCGCAGGCCGAGGTGCGCGCACCGCAGATCCTCTCGCAGCAGCGCTCCGGCGACGGCACCCGCAAATGGCTGCTGCGCGCCGACGCAGCCCAAGCGTTCGAGATGGTGTTCATTCCCGAGCCCGATCGCGGCACGCTGTGCATCTCCTCGCAGGTCGGCTGTGCGCTCGACTGCTCGTTCTGCGCCACGGCCCAGCAGGGCTTCAATCGCAACCTGAGCACCGCCGAGATGGTGGGGCAGGTGTGGCTGGCGGTGCGCGAGCTCGAGCGCGAGGAACAGCAGCGCGCGCTCGCCGCCACGCCGGGCGCGGTGAGCGCACCGGCGGATGAGCGCCGCGTCAGCAACGTCGTGCTGATGGGGATGGGCGAGCCGCTCGCCAACTTCCGCAACGTGGTGCCCGCGCTGCGCATCCTGCTCGATGACTTCGGCTTCGATCTGTCGCGGCGCCGCGTGACGCTGTCGACCTCGGGGCTGGTGCCGCAGATCTACAAGCTCGCGCAGGAGACCAACGTGGCGCTGGCCGTGTCGCTGCACGCGCCCGATGATGCGCTGCGCAACGAGCTGGTGCCGATCAACCGCAAGCACCCGATCGCGGAGCTGCTGCGGGCGTGCTGGCATTACCTGGATGAACAGAACGGCCGCAGCGTGACCTTCGAATACGTGATGCTCGAGGGCGTGAACGATTCTGCCGCGCAGGCGCGCGCGCTGGCGCGTCTGCTGCAGGGCCATCCGGCCAAGGTCAATCTGATTCCCTTCAACCCGTTTCCCGGCACGCACTACACTCGCTCGCCCGCGTCCGTCATCGAGCGTTTCCGTGACGAGCTGCTGCAGCGGGGAGTGCTGGCGACCATTCGCCGCACCCGCGGCGAGGACATCGACGCCGCCTGCGGACAGCTGGCCGGGCGCGTCATCGATCGCACCACCGTGCGTCTCGGGAGCAAGGTCATCGGCGTCGCGGTTCAAACATGAGCAACCCAGTCAACACCACGGCTCACCGCCGCCTGCCGCCGCGCCTCGCGGCCGGCGCGCTGGCGCTGCTGTTCGCCGCCTGCGTAACCGCGGAGCATCCGAGCAAGGCACGCGATGCGGCCGCCTACAACGTGCAGCTCGGGATCGCCTACCTGCACCAGGGGGATGTCGCGCTGGCGAAGGACAAGCTCGACCGGGCGCTCGCCGAGGACCCGGGCAGCGCCGACGTTCACAGCGCGCGCGCGATGCTGTTCGAGCGTATGCACAACCCCGACAAGGCGGATGCGGAGTTCCGCACCTCGTTGCGGCTGGCGCCGCACGACCCGCAGGTGGTGAACAACTACGCCGTGTACCTGTGCCAGAACGGTCGCACCGAGGAGGCCGTGCGGCGCTTCGAGGAGGCGGCGCACAACGCGCTGTATCGCACCCCCGAGGCGGCCTACACCAACGCCGGGGTGTGCCTGCGCGCGGCGAAGCGCGACGAAGAGGCGCGCGCGGACTTCGGCCGCGCCCTGCGGATCCGGCCGAACTTTGCCGAGGCGGTGTACCAGCTCACGGAGCTGCAATTCCAGCATGGCGAGCTCGCGCCGGCGCGCGCCGGCATCGACGCCTTCATCGGCAGCTACGAGGCGACTGCGGACCTGCTGCTGCTCGGGGTGCGCGTCGCGCGCGCCCAGGGCGACAGGGTCGGCGCGCAACGCTACGCGCGCCGACTGCAGCTGGACTTCCCCGGGACCGACCAGGCGCGCGCCCTGGCGGAACTCGATCGCAACCCCGGCTGACGCTCATGGCAAGTGAAGTTGGCGGCGAGCAACGCTGCGGCACCGGTGCGCGGCTGCGCGCCGCGCGCGAGAAAGCGGGCCTCAGCCTCGCGCAGGCGGCGGAAAGCCTGGCCCTCGATCCGCCGACCCTGGAAGCGCTGGAGGCGGAGGACTTCGCGGCCCTGGGCGCGGATGTGTACGTGCGCGGGCACCTGCGGCGCTACGCCGAGCTCATCGGCGAGTCGCCCGCGCAGCTGCAGGAGCTGTATGCACGCAGCGCGCCGGCGCTGCAGCCGGACCTCACCCGCATCCCGCACCGTGAACCCGGCCTGGGCGCTGCGCCCCTGGTGGTGCGCTCGCTCCTGGGGCTGGCGGGGGTGGCGCTGCTCGCGCTGCTGTGGTGGCTGCTCACCACGCCGGGCGAGAAACCGCAGCCGCTCGCGGCCGCTGCGCTGCCAGCGCCCGGCGCTGCCGCGACGCAGGCGAGCGCGGGGGCCGCCGGCGGGCCGGCGCCGGGCGCGGGCCCGACGACGCAGCTGGCGTTGAGGTTCTCGGGGCTCACCTGGGTGGAGGTCTCGGACGCGAGCGGGCGGCGCCTGTTGCAGGGCCTGTACGCGGCGGGCAGTGCGCCACGCACGCTGAGCGGCGCGCCCCCGCTGCGCGTGATCCTCGGTAACGCCGCGGCGGTGGGACTGCGTGTCAACGATCAGCCGGTGACGCTGGCGGGGTTGGTGCGCCACGACGGCAGCGCACGGCTGCTCATCGAGGGCGACGGGCGCACCATACCGGCGCCGCCGCGGCTGGCGCATGGAGATTGAGGTGGCGGAGCAGATCCAGCCCATCCGCGGAATGAACGACGTGTTGCCCGCCGAGATCGGCACCTGGCAGCACTTCGAAGCATGCACGCGCGAGCTGCTCGGCGCGTACGGTTACGAAGAGATTCGCGTGCCGGTGGTGGAGCACACCGAGCTGTTCGAGCGCGCCATCGGCGAGCACACCGACGTGGTCGGCAAGGAGATGTATACCTTCACCGACCGCGGTGGCGACAGCCTCACGCTGCGCCCCGAGGCCACCGCCGGCATCGTGCGCGCGCTGATTTCCAACGGCCTGCTGCGCGGCCAGCGCCACAAGCTGTGGTGTCTGGGGCCGATGTTCCGCCACGAGACGCCGCAGGCCGGCCGCTACCGGCAGTTCTGGCAGGTGGACGTGGAAGCGGTCGGCTGGCCCGGCCCGGATGTGGATGCGGAGCTCATCGCGCTCAGCGCGCGGCTGTGGCGGCGTCTGGGGATCACCGGCCTCACGCTGCAGATCAACTCCCTCGGCACCGCGGACAGCCGCCGCGCGTATCGCGCCCGGTTGCTGGAGTACCTGCGTGCACACGCCGCGGAACTCGACGCCGACAGCCAGCGGCGCCTCGCCGGCAACCCGCTGCGGGTCCTGGACAGCAAGCACCCGCAAATGCAGGAGGTGATTCGCGGCGCGCCGCTGCTCACCGAGCATCTGGATCCGGAGTCGCACGCACACTTCGAGGCGTTGTGCAGCATGCTGCGCGCCGTGGATGTGAGCTACGAGATCAACCCGCGCCTGGTGCGCGGCCTCGATTACTACAACCGCACGGTGTTCGAGTGGATCACCCCGTCCACCGGCGCGCAGAATGCCGTATGCTCCGGCGGCCGCTACGACGGCCTGATCGCGCAGCTCGGGGGTGACGCGACGCCTGCGATCGGTTTCGCGATGGGCGTCGAGCGCCTGGTGGCGCTGCTGCAGGCCGCGGGGGGCACGGTGCCCGCGCGCCGCCCTGACGTGTACGTCGTGGTCAGCGGTCCGCAGGCTTGCGCGCAGGCGCTGGAGCTCGTGGAGCGCTTGCGCAGCGAGCGTCCGCGAGTGCGTTTCGAGCTCAACCTGGGCGCAGGCAACCTCAAGGCGCAGTTCCGTCGCGCGGACAAGAGCGGCGCGCCGCTGGCGCTGATCATCGGCGACGATGAGCTCGCGCGCGGCGTGGTTGCCGTGAAACCTTTGCGCGAGGAGTCCGGTCAGAGCGAGTGCCCGATCGTGGGCCTGGCCGCGGGCGTGGATGCGGCGCTGGCCAGGGGGCGCGGGGGCGGGCCGCAAGCGGCGTGATGCTGGAGGAAGCGTGGAAGAGTACCTGTCTGAAAAAGAACAGTGGGAATGGATCAAGGCTCAGGTGCGGGAAAACGGCCCGGCCGTGATTCTGGCGGTCGCCGTGGTGGCGGCGGGCGTGTACGGCTGGCGCTGGTGGCAGGGGCGCCTGGATGCCGGGCGGCTCGAGGCGGGCGCGAAGTACACGCAGATGGTGCAGGCTCTGGACGGCGGTGATCGCGCACGCGCCCTGGCACTGTCCGGTGAGCTGCAGCGCGGATACGCGGCCTCACCCTATACGGACCAGGCGCGGCTGCTGGCGGCGCGCCTGTACGTGCTCGGCGGCGAGCTCGATCGGGCGGCGGGGGAGCTCGCCGCGGTGGCGGAGAATTCCAAGGATCGGGACCTCGCCCTGGTGGCGCGGCTGCGGCTGGCGCGGGTGCAGATCGCTCAGGGCAAAGCCGACGGCGCGCTCGCCACTCTCAACGCGGCTCAACCCGGAGCCTTCGCTGCGCCATACCACGAGGTGCGCGGCGATGCCTACTATGCCAAGGGTGACAAGACCGCGGCGCTGAAGGAGTATCGCAGCGCGCAAACGGGCGGCGCGCAAACGGGCGCCGGCGACTCGCTCCTCACCCTCAAGATTGCCGATCTCGCAGCCGATGCGCCCGGCGCGGCGCCCGCGGGCAAGGTCACGGCGTCGGCCGCCAAAACCACGGCGTCCGCGGGCAAAGCCGCGGCGCCCGAATCGGGCAAATGAGCGGCAAATCGACCCATGCCATGGCGGTGGCGGGCGCTGTGGTGGCGCTGGTGCTGCTCGCCGCCTGCTCAAAGGACAAGAGCATCGACCAGCCGGCGAAGCTCACTCCCTTGACCGCCACCCTGCGCGTGCAGCGTGCGTGGAGCGCCTCGGTTGACGACAAGAAGGCCGTGGCCCTGCGCCTCGGGCTCGGCCTGTCGGTCGCCGGCAGTCGTGTTTATGCCGCCGGCCACCGCGGCGACATCGTGGCCATCGATGTCCCCTCGGGCCGTATCCTGTGGCGCACGCGCACCCGCGCGCCGCTGTCGGGCGGCACGGCCGCGAGCGGGGAGCTGGTGCTGGTGGGCTCGAGCGACGGGCAGTTGTTCGCCCTCAACCCGGCGGACGGTGCGATTCGCTGGAAAGTGCGCCTCAACGGGGAGGTGCTGGCGCCGGCGGCCATCTCCGCGCGCCTGATCGCCGTGCGCACGGTCGACGGCAAGTTGCATGCGCTCAGCCCCGCGGACGGGCACGAGCTGTGGTTCCAGGAGCAGCAGGTGCCGCGCCTGTCGCTGCGCGGCACCGCACGCCCGGTAATCGCCGGCGATCTGGTGCTGTGCGGCTTCGACAACGGCAAGGTACTGGCGGCCAACATGAACGACGGCTCGGTGCAGTGGGAGGCGACCATTACTCCGCCGCACGGCCGCACGGAGCTCGAGCGCCTCGCCGACATCGACTCCCCCGTCCGTGTCTCCGGCCAGGACGTGTTCACGGTCGGCTTCCAGGGACGCGTGGCCATGCTGGCGCTCGAGACCGGGCAGGTCTGGTGGTCGCACGAGGCCTCGAGCTTCCGCGGGCTTACCCTCGATGACGATGCACTGTACGTGGCGACGGCCGACGGCGAGCTGCTGGCGCTGAAGGCGCGTACCGGAGCGGAGATCTGGCGGCAGAAGGCGCTGCTGCATCGGGGGCTGTCCGCGCCGGCGACCATGGACAATGCGCTCGTCACCGCGGACTTCCAGGGCTATGTGCACTGGCTCGACAAGGCGAGCGGTGCGCTCGCGGCGCGCGTGTCGACCGGCAAGGTGCGCATCAGCACGGCGCCGGTTGTGCTCGGTAACATGGTGCTGGTCATCAACGACCGCGGGCAGATCAGCGCGTTTCGCGTGACGCCGCTCGCGGCCCGCGCCGGCAGGAAGACAGTGCCACCGACGCCCGCCCCGCAGCCCACGGAAAGCAAGTAGCGTGGGCGCCCGCCGGGTTGCGCCCAAGCCATGTTGCCCGTCATCGCCCTGGTCGGCCGGCCGAACGTCGGCAAGTCGACGCTGTTCAATGTGCTCACGGGCACGCGCGACGCCATCGTCGCGGACGTGCCCGGGCTCACGCGCGACCGCCAGTACGGCTTCGGGCGGCTGGGCCCGGTTCCCTGCATCCTCATCGACACCGGTGGCCTGATCGAGAACCCGACCGGCATCGAGGCGCAGATGCGCGCCCAGACCGAACGCGCCGTCGCGGAAGCCGACCGCCTCGTATTCCTCGCGGACGCGCGCGCCGGACTCTCGCCGCAGGATCACTTCGTGGCGCGTGAGCTGCGCCGCTCGGGCAAGCCCGTCACGCTGGCCCTCAACAAGACCGACGGGCTCGACGCCGACATCGCCGGCGCAGACTTCCATGCCCTGGGGCTGGGTGAGCCGCTCGCCATCTCGGCGAGCCACGCGCGCGGGTGCGAGGAGCTCATGGAGCGGGTGCTTGCCGGCTTCGAGCCGCACGCGGCTGCGGACGCCGACTCCGACGCCATTCGCATTGCGATCATCGGCCGCCCGAACGTCGGCAAGTCCACGCTGGTGAATCGCCTGCTCGGAGAGGAGCGCGTGATCGCGAGCGAGGAGCCCGGCACCACCCGCGACAGTATCCTCGTGCCCTTCGAGCGCGATGGTCGCGCGTTCATGCTGATCGACACCGCCGGGATGCGCCGGCGCGCCAGGATCGAGGACCTCGTCGAGCGGGCGAGCGTCGCCAAGACGCTGCAGGCCATCGATGAAGCGCACGTGGTCATTCTGGTGCTCGACGCGCACGACACGGTCGCCGAGCAGGACGCGAGCGTGCTGGGACTGGCGCTCGAGCGCGGGCGCTCGCTCATCATCGCGGTCAACAAGTGGGACGGGATCGCAGCGGAGCAGCGCGAGCAGATCCAGCGCCAGCTGGCCCTGAAGCTCGACTTCGTGCCCTTTGCGCCGCTGCATTTCATCTCCGCGCGCCATGGGAGCGGAGTGGGCGAGCTCGTGCAGTCCACCGTGCGCGCCTACGAGGCGGCCGTGCGCGGCATGCCGACGCGCGAGCTGACGCGTACGCTCGAGCAGGCCGTCGGCGTGCACCAGCCGCCGCTGGTGCGCGGCCGGCGCATCAAGCTGCGTTACGCGCACCAGGGCGGCCGCAACCCGCCGCGCATCGTGATCCACGGCAACCAGACCGCCTCGGTTCCGGAGGCCTACACGCGTTATCTCGCCAACGTGTTCCGCAAGACTTACGACCTGTTCGCGACCCCGGTGTTCATCGAGTACCGCACCGATGCCAATCCCTACGAGCGCGAGCGGCGCACGCAGCCGCGCCCCGGCAGATCGCGCCGGCGGGGGCGGACCAAGGCGCGGCGCTGAGCGTGCGCGCCCGCCGGCTGCGCCGGCCCGGGGATTCCTGAGGCGGCCTAGAGGCCGAGAATATAGACCGGGGCCATGGCCGCGAGCGCCGCAAGGATCTGCAGCGCCAACATCGACAGCGCCGCCTTCGGCGCACGCGGCAGCCACTTGACGAGGAAGAACGCCAGTAGCGGGAGCTGTCCGGCCATGAGGATCTGCCACAGATGCGCAACGGCGCCCTCGTCGGTCTCGCGGACGACGCCGGAGGCGGCAATGCTGGCCAGAACCATCAGCAGGGCAGCGACGGACATGGCGATCGGCACGAAAGCGCTCGGTCGCTTACCCAAGGCAATCACGGAGCTGAAGTAGGCGGTCATGGCGGCCATGAATGATGGTAGGTCCTCGAGCGCCGATTCGCGGTTCCTATGGAGCAGACCCAATCTATAACGTGACCAATCTCCGGTGCTGACCAATCTCCGGTGCTGCACACGCCAAGCCATACCTCGAATATCGAGCGATTGCTGCTCAATATTCAAGGTAGCAGTTACGGCTATATCCAGGATGTCGCGTCGACGGATGGCGAGCGACCACAGTGCCAATCCGACTCACTCCCACTCTATCGTCGCCGGCGGCTTGCCCGAGATGTCGTAGACCACGCGCGAGATGCCCGCCACCTCGTTGACGATGCGCCGCGAGACGTGGTCGAGGAACTCGTACGGCAGGCGCGCCCAGTGCGCGGTCATGAAGTCCACCGTCTCCACCGCGCGCAGCGCGATCACGTAGTCGTAGCGGCGCCCATCGCCCATGACGCCCACCGAGCGCACCGGCAGGAAGACCGCGAACGCCTGGCTCACGCGGTCGTAGAGATCGTGCTTGCGCAGTTCCTCGATGTAGATGGCATCGGCGCGCCGCAGCAGCTCGGCGTATTCCCTGCGCACCTCGCCGAGGATGCGCACGCCCAGGCCGGGGCCGGGGAAGGGATGGCGGTAGACCACCTCGCGCGGCAAGCCGAGCTCGATGCCGAGCCGGCGCACCTCGTCCTTGAACAGCTCGCGCAGCGGCTCCAGCAGCTGCAGATGCATCTTCTCGGGCAGTCCGCCCACGTTGTGATGCGACTTGATGACCTGCGCCTTGCCGGTGCGGGCGCCGGCGGATTCGATGACGTCGGGGTAGATCGTCCCCTGGGCGAGGAACTGCACGCCGCTCAAGCGCTGCGCCTGCTCGTCGAACACCTCGACGAAAGTGCGGCCGATGATCTTGCGCTTGGCTTCCGGATCGGTCACGCCGGCGAGAGCCGTGAGGAAGCGCGCCTGCGCGTCGATGCGGATGACGCGCACGCCGAGGTGCTGCGCGAAGGTGCTCATCACCTGCTCGCCTTCGCCCAGGCGCAGCAGGCCGTGGTCGACGAACACGCACACCAGCTGCTCGCCGATGGCGCGCTGCAGGAGGGCGGCGACCACGGAGGAATCGACCCCGCCGGAGAGTCCGAGCAGCACCTTGCCCCTGCCGACCTGCGTGCGCACTCGGGCGATCGCATCCTCGATGATGTTGCCGACGCTCCACAGCGCATCCGTGCCGCAGATCTCGCGCACGAAGCGCTCCAGCAGCCGCGCGCCCTGCGGGGTGTGGGTCACTTCGGGATGGAACTGCACGCCGTAGAAGCGGCGCCGCTCGTCGCTCATGGCGGCGAAGGGAATGCTGGCGGTGGACGCGGTCGGGACGAAGCCTTGCGGCAGCGCGTCCACGCGGTCGCCGTGACTCATCCACACGTCGAGCACCGCCGCCCCGGCCGGGTTGCGGCGGTCCTGCAGGTGATCGAGCAGGCGCGAGGCGCCGGTCACGGTCACTTCCGCGTAGCCGAACTCGCGTTCGACGCCCGGCGCGACCCGCCCGCCCAGCTGCTGCGCCATGGTCTGCATGCCGTAGCAGATCCCCAGCACCGGCACGCCGAGCTCGTACACCGCGGGCGGCGCGCGGGGCGGGTCTGCGTCGGTCACCGACTCCGGGCCGCCGGAGAGAATCACCCCGTGCGCCCGGAAGGCGCGCACCTCGGCGTCGCTCACATCCCAGGGGCGGATTTCGCAGTACACGCCCAGCTCGCGTACGCGGCGCGCGATGAGCTGGGTGTATTGCGCACCGAAGTCGAGGATCAGGATGCGGTGCGCATGGATGTCGGGGTGTGCGCCGCTGGCGTGGGGAGTGCCGGCAGGTCGTGGAACGCTCGCCATGGGAGGAAGGGTTCAGGACACCCGGTAGTTGGGGGCGTCCTTGGTGATGCTGACGTCGTGCACGTGACTCTCGCGGATGCCGGCGGCGGTGATGCGCACGAACACCGGGCGCGTGCGCATGTCGGTGATGTTGCGGCTGCCGGTGTAGCCCATGGCCGCCCGCAGTCCGCCCGACAGCTGGCGCAGGATGGTGACGACGCTGCCCTTGTAGGGCACGCGGCCCTCCACACCCTCCGGCACCAGCTTCTCGAGCTCGGTGGCCGCGTCCTGGAAATAACGATCCGCCGAGCCGTGGCGTTCGCCCATCGCGCCGAGCGAGCCCATGCCGCGGTAGGACTTGTAGGAAGCGCCCTGGTACAGCTCGACTTCGCCGGGGGATTCCTCGGTGCCGGCGAACAGGCCGCCGATCATGACCGCATGCGCCCCGGCCGCGATCGCCTTGGCGATGTCCCCGGAGAAGCGGATGCCGCCATCGGAGATGACCGGCACGTCCGCATCGTGCAGCGCCTGCGCGACGGCGGCGACCGCGGAGATCTGCGGTACGCCGACGCCCGCGACGATGCGCGTGGTGCAGATGGAGCCCGGCCCGATGCCGACCTTGACGGCGTCCGCGCCGGCATCGATGAGCGCCCGCGCCGCCTCGGCGGTCGCGATGTTGCCGGCGATCACCTGGCTGTCCGCCCACCTCGCCTTGATGCGCTTCACCGTGTCGAGCACGCCCCGCGAATGCCCGTGCGCGGTATCCACGACCACCACGTCGACACCCGCTTCGGTGAGGGCCGCGACCCGATCGAGGGTGTCAGGGGTGGTGCCGACCGCAGCTCCGACGCGCAGGCGGCCGCCGTCGTCCTTGCAGGCGCGCGGAAACTCGTTGGCCTTCTGGAAGTCCTTCACGGTGATCATGCCGACCAGCTCGTGCTCGCCGTTCACCACCAGGAGCTTCTCGATACGGTGCTTGTGCAGCAGCGCCAGCACCTGGTCCTTGGTCGCGTCCTCGCGCACCGTGACCAGGTGTTCCTTGGGCGTCATGACCGAGGAGACGGGAGCCTCGAGCTTCTCCTCGAAGCGTAGATCGCGATGCGTGACGATCCCGACCGCTTTCCTGCCGACCACGACCGGCACGCCCGAGATGCCGCGCGAGCGCGTCAGGTCGAGCACCTCGCGGATCGTCATGGCCGGGGAGACGGTGATCGGGTCCCTGATGATGCCGCTCTCGAACTTCTTCACCCGGCCGACCTCGCGCGCCTGGGCCTCGATGCCCATGCTCTTGTGGATGATGCCGACACCGCCTTCCTGGGCGATGCTGATGGCGAGGCGGGCCTCGGTGACGGTGTCCATGGCCGCCGACATGAGCGGCACATTCAGGCGGATACGGCGCGTGATGCGCGTGGAGAGATCGACCTCGCGTGGCAGAATTTCCGAGTAGGCCGGAACCAGGAGGACGTCGTCGAAGGTGAGAGCTTCTTCGAGAAGGCGCATGCGCAATTATATGCGCCCGGCCCGGGCCGGTAAACCTCGTGCTAAGGTACTTTATGCCCGTAAATCCTGATGACCGCGCCCGGGCCGCGCCTGCCCGGGAGGTGTACAGCGTCACCCGTGTGAACCGCGAGGTGCGCGCGCTCCTCGAGCGCGGGCTCGGTGTGCTGTGGGTGGAAGGGGAATTGTCGAACCTCTCGCAACCGGCCTCCGGCCACTGGTACTTCTCCCTCAAGGACCGGGAGGCGCAGCTGCGCTGCGCCATGTTCCGGATGCAGAACTCGCTCGTCGGCTTCACGCCCCGTGCCGGCACGCAGGTGCTGGTCCGCGGCCGCATCAGCGTCTACGAGGCGCGGGGCGACTACCAGCTCATCGTCGAGCACCTGGAGGAGGCGGGCATCGGCGCGCTCAAGCGCGAGTTCGAGCGCCTGAAAGCGAAGCTGGCAGCCGAAGGTCTGTTTGCGCTCGAGCGCAAACGAAGCCTGCCGCGGTTTCCGCAGCGCATCGGCGTGATCACCTCGCCATCGGGGGCCGCGCTGCGCGACATCCTGCACATCCTCGCGCGCCGTTTCCCGCCCGCAAGGGTCCTCGTCTATCCGACGGCGGTGCAGGGCGCGGCCGCCGCGCCGGCGCTGGTCGCGGCGCTCGAGAGCGCCTCGGCGCGCGCCGAGTGCCAGGTGCTGATCCTCGCCCGCGGCGGCGGCTCGCTCGAGGATCTGTGGGCGTTCAACGACGAGCGCGTCGCGCGCGCCATAGGCGCCTGCCGCCTGCCCGTGGTCTCGGGAGTCGGGCACGAGATCGACTTCACCATCGCGGACCTCGTGGCGGATGCGCGCGCCCCCACCCCCTCGGGTGCCGCGGAGCTGGTGGTGCCGGAGCGCAGCGCGTGCCTCGAGGTGCTGGCGCGCGGCGCGCAACGCCTCTCCGCGGGTATGCACCGCGAGCTGCGCGTGAACGGCGCGCGCCTCGAGAACACCGCGCGGCGCCTGCAGCTCGCGCATCCGGGAGTGCGCCTGCAGCAGCAGATGCAGCGTCTCGATGAGCTCGGGCAGCGCCTCAGCGGGGCGGCGCACACCGGCCTGCACCGCGATCAGATGCGCCTCGCGCACAGCATCACGGCACTGGTGCGCCGCTCGCCGGACCGGCTGGTGCGGGAATATCGCGCGCGGCACCAGGGAGCCGGGGCACGGCTCGAGCACGCCGCCGGCGAATGCCTGTCGCGCGCGCAGCACCGCCTCGCTCTGGCGCAGCGCGCACTGAACGCGGTCAGCCCGCTCGCGACGCTCACGCGCGGCTTCGCCATCGTGACGCGCGCCACGGGCGGTAGGCTGCTCACCGACGCCGCCGCGGTCGCCCCCGGGGAGGAGATCGAGGCGCGTCTCGCCCGCGGGAGCCTGAGCGCGCGGGTCACCGCCCGCCGTCAGGAGAGCTGACGTGCCAGGCGGCGGCACAGCGTTGGCGCTGCGCGCCCGGCGTGCGCTGCGGGGCGCCGCCCGCTGCGCGGCGGTGCTGCTGGCGGGGGCGGTCGTCACGGGCCTGGCGCAGGCGCCGGACTTGCCCGCCGCAGCGGACTCGCCCGCGGCAGCGCTCCTGCCGCAGCAGGAGCTCGTTCCGGGCGGCGTCGCCCTGCTGACCCTCGACGCAGCCGCCGCAAGCGCGCCACGGGCGAGCTTCGGCGAGCAGCGGGTGTTGGTGCTGCCGGTGCAGGGCAAATGGCTCGCCGTGGTCGGCATCCCTCTGTCACAGGCCCCCGGCCATGCGCAGCTGCGGGTGCAGGAGGGCACGTCGGCCGATACCACGGTGGGCTTCGAAATCACCGACAAGCAGTACAGTGTGCAGCGCCTCACGGTCGCACCGCGTCAGGTGAATCTGTCGGTCAAGGATCTGGCGCGCGTCGAGCGCGAGCGGCCGCGCATTCTGCGCGCCATCGGCACGTTCTCGGAAAGCTCGCCGGCGACTCTCAGGCTCCTGCAGCCGGTTCCCGGCATCCGCTCGAGCTCCTATGGCTCACGCCGGATCTTCAACAACGAGCCGCGCAGTCCGCACACCGGCATGGACATCGCCGCGGCGGCCGGGACTCCGGTCATGGCCGCAGCGGACGGCCGCGTGCTCGACACGGGGCGTTTTTTCTTCAACGGCAAGACGGTGTTCCTCGATCACGGCGCGGGCCTCATCTCCATGTACTGTCACCTGCGGGTCATCGCGGTGAAGCCGGGCGAGCGGGTGAAGGCGGGCGCCATCATCGGCAAGGTGGGATCCACCGGGCGCGCGACCGGGCCGCATCTGCACTTCGGGGTGGCGCTGAATGCCACGTTCGTCGATCCGGCGCTGTTCATGGCGCCGCCCGCCCCGCCCCCGGATGCATCACATGACGGGTCCGGCTGAGGGTGCTCGCGACAGCGCTTTCATGCGCATCGCGCTCGGCCACGCGCTCGCCTCCGGCGAGGCGGGCGAGGTGCCGGTGGGAGCCGTGCTGGTGCGCGGCGAGGACATCATCGCCACCGGCGGCAACCGGCCGATCGCGAGCGACGATCCGACCGCGCACGCGGAAATCCAGGCGCTGCGCGCCGGGGCTCAGGCGCTCGGGAGCTACCGGCTCAACGACACCACGCTGTACGTGACGCTCGAGCCGTGCGCCATGTGCGCCGGCGCGATCGTGCACGCGCGCGTTCGCCGGCTGGTGTTCGGCGCGTGGGATGCGCGCGCGGGCGCGGCCGGCAGCATCATCAACGTGTTCACGCTGCCGGGCCTCAACCATCGCGTCGAGCTGTTCGGCGGGGTGCTCATGGAGGAGTGCGCGCGGCTGCTGCAGGAGTTTTTCCTGCCCCGGCGCGAGTGAGCTGCTTCGGCGCGGCCGCCGCCCCGGGCGCGTGTGCACTGCAGCCTCAGGCTCCGGGAATCGCGCGGCTGAACGCCTCCGGAGCCGGCCCGCCGCGGGGGGCGGGCGCGTGGGTGACCGTCGCGCTGCGGGCCTCGCCCGGCTGCCATTCCAGCAGCCTGAGATAACGCTGGATGCGATCGACGTACTGCACCGGCTCCCAGCCGCGGGCGTAGCCGCGCCGGGCGCGCGTGTACCAGCGCTCCTGCGCGAGCAGCGGCAGCCGCGCGCGCACCTCGGTCCAGGAGTCGGGGTTCTTGCCGAGCGCCTGGGTGATGATGCGCGCGTCCTCCAGATGCCCGAAGCCCACGTTGTAGGCGGCGATGGTGAGCCAGGTGCGGTCGGGCTCGGGAATGCGCCCGGGGAACTTGGCGCGCACCTGGGCGAGATAGCGCGCGCCCGCGAAGATGCTCTGCTGGGGGTTGCTGCGGTCCTTGATGCCCATGGCGTGGGCCGTGTCGGCGGTGAGCATCATCACCCCGACGGCGCCGTCGCCGGATTCGGCGCGCGCATCCCATTTCGACTCCTGGTAGCCGATCGCCGCCAGCAGGCGCCAGTCGGTGCCCCACTGCGCGGCCGCCTGCTCGAACCAGGAACGGTAAGCGGGCAGCCGGTCGCCGACGTGGGTCTGGAACTCGCGCGATTCCACGTAGGCAAAGCGGCGCGTGTCGCCGGAGGACTGCTGTACGAGCCGCGCCAGTGCGCCCGAGGCCTCCAGGTCATGAAAGAAAGTGTTGACGCTCGAGAGCAGATCCGGCGCCCCGTGCCGCACCAGCCATTGCACCGGGCGCGTTTCCGGCAGCGCAAAGCCCACCCGCACGTTGGGATACAGATGATGCGCGAAGGAGAATTCACGCGCGTCGGTGATGGCGTAATCCGCGCCGCCGGAGTCGACGTCCTCCACCGGGTCGGCGGAGCTCGGGGCGGTTTCCACCCACTGCAGGGTGGGCGCGACGGTCTCCTTCAGACGCTGCAGGATGCGCTCCTGCGGACTGCCGGCGCGCACCGCGAGTTTCGCCGCTTCCAGTTGCAGCGTCGCCCGCGGCTGCACGCCGCGGCGCTCGTAGAGCACCAGCTGCGGGATGCGCGCGTAGGGTTGGGCCGCATCGCCTGCGCGGCGCCAGTCGGGCGTGTCGGTGAGCGAGGCCGCGGCGATATCGGCGCGGCCGGCGGCGAGTTCCGCCTGCATCGCGCCCTCATTGGCGAGCGCGGACATCATGAGGTGCACGCCGAGGCGCGCGGCGTAGGCACGCGCCAGCTCGTACTCCAGCCCCTCGGTGCCCTGCGCGCCCAGGTAGTAACAGGTCGGCAGATTGAGCGTGACGACGCGCAGCTCGCCGCGCGCGCGGATCGCATCAAGGGCGGGTGCAAGTCTCGCGCAGCCCGCGAGTGAGCCAAGCAGGGCGACGACGGCGGTGAGGAATGCGCGCACGAACCCTCCCCTGGTCACGCGGGCTTTCCGCTAGAATACCAGCCCCGCGACACCCGTGCGGAGCCGGAGAGGTACCGAAGCGGTCATAACGGCGCCGACTCGAAATCGGATGGTCGGGTAAAACCGGCACGTGGGTTCGAATCCCACCCTCTCCGCCATTCGGTCATGCACAGCTGCAGGCGAAAGTCGCCAAGCCAAAGCGAGAATCTGCGCAGCGGCTCGCGGCTAGAGGGTGGGAGACGACCGCAGTCCTGCGGTCGGTCCCGAGCGAAGCGAGGGATGAGCGGCCGTCCGGCCGCGAACAATCCCACCCTCTCCGCCATTCGGTCATGCACAGCTGCAGGCGAAAGTCGCCAAGTCAAGACTGTTTTCCGCCACGCGTACGGCGTTCCCCTCACGCTGCCGGCTTCTTCAACACCTCACGGTAGGCCGCGGCGAACGCCTCGACAAACGTGTGCGGCAGATGCTCCGCCGGCATCTCGATGAGATTGCGATAGAACGTCGTGAACAGGTCCCAGTACTGCGCCTTGTCGGCGGAGCGGGCTTTGCCACGGCGTGCGGCGCGCTCGAAGCGCGCCTCCAGCTCCGCCGGGTCGAGCCGGCCGAGGAATTCCACGAACGCCGCGCGCGTCGCCTGCGCGGTGGCCGTCTCGTGCAGCTTGGCCTCGAGGACCGCCTCGCGCAGCCACTGCACCGAGTCGAGCCGGCGGCCTTCGTGCTGCAGGAACAGCGCGATCAGCAGCTCCTCCACCACCGAGTCGGCCAGCGCGGGGCGCGGGTCATCGGGCTCCTGCGGCGCGGACTCGATGCGGTAGCGGTTGCGCGTCTCGCACCGGCTGCGCTCCAGATCCTTGAAGCCGACCAGCGCCTCGCGAAACAGCCGGCCGGCGAGATGCAGCAGCCGCCCCTGGGCCTCCGCCGGCAGTCGCTCAGGCTCGATGCCCGCGCCACGGCAGAAGGCGTCCAGTCCGCTACGCATGTCCTCGAGCGCGATCAGACTGACGCCGTTGCGCGGCTCGCGCCCGACCGCCTCGGCGAGGCGCGCCATGCGCTCTCCGAACGACGCGTCCGGGGCGTCCGGCGGCAGCAACTCGGGCACCGCCTCCGGTATCTGCTCGGCCTGGTGGGTGCGGGCGAGCGCGCGCACCCGTCCGGAGTCGACCGACTGGCCGTAGGCATTGACCGGCAGCACCGGGTCCGTGGCGTTGGCCGGCTGCAGCAGCTCATGCAGATCGAGCGATGCGCCGATGTCATGGTCGGCCCCGCTCCCGAGGCTGCGCAGCGCGTGAATGCTGGTGGGAACGGCGGCGGCGGGGGCGTCCTGCGCCTGGCGCGCCTCGAGCGCGGCGACGATGTGGTACTCGCCCATGCGCAGTAGGTCGCCATCGGCGAGGCGGTAGCCGCTCGAGCCGCGCTTGGCGAGCGGCTGCATGTCGTCGTTGAGGTACACGCCGTTGGTGCTGACGTCCTGCAGATAGAAGTGGCCTTCGCGGAACTGCACGCGCGCGTGGTGCGCAGAGACGTAACGCAGCGGATCGGGCAGCACCCAGTCGTTGTCGGCGGAGCGGCCGATGGTGCCGCCTTCCACGGAAAAGGTCGCGCTGCTGCGCTCCGCGAGCGAGCGGCGCTGATCGCTGACGATACGGAGCCTCAGCATGGTTCCCCGGACATATAATGCCAGCGTCAAAACTAGCAGCGACCCGCCTTAAGCCCATGGCAACCAGTCACATTTTCCGGATTATGTTCGTGAATCAGGGCAAGGTTTACGAGGTCTATGCCGGCAAAGTGAGTCATGGAGAGCTGTTCGGATTCATAGAGGTCGAGGAGCTGTTGTTCGGGGAGCGCTCCTCGGTGGTCCTCGACCCTTCCGAGGAGCGCATCAAGGGCGAATTTTCCGGCGTGAAGCGCACCTTTCTGCCCATGCATTCGATCCTGCGCATCGACGAGGTGAAGAAGCACGGCGCGGCCAAGATCACGGTGCTGGAGCCCGGCGCCAACGTCGCGCAGTTCCCGCTGCCGATCTATTCGACTCCGCCGGGGGAGAAGAAGTGAGGCGCGATGAGTCCATGCTGCAGATTCCCGGTCCGCCAGCGCTGTCCGCGTTCCGCATCGCGAAACTCCTGGGTCGTCTGGGCGCGCTCGAGCCGGCCGTCACCGGGCTCGCTGCACGTTTCATGCACTTCGTCGAGCTCGCGCAACCGCTGTCCGGGCCCGAGCGCGAGGTGCTCGCGCAGCTGCTGACCTACGGGCCGCGCCTGGAGGCGCCGGCGCCGGCGGGCGCAGGCGAGTGCCTGCTGGTGGTGCCGCGCAGCGGCACGATCTCGCCCTGGTCGAGCAAGGCGACCGACATTGCGCGCGTGTGCGGCCTTGAGGGCGTGCGGCGGATCGAGCGCGGCATCGAGTACCGCGTCGGCGCCGCCCGGCCCCTGGGGAGCGAGTGCCTCGCGCGCCTCGCGCCGCTGCTCATCGACCGCATGACGGAGATGGCGCTGCTCGATGGCGCGCAGGCGGCGCGCCTGTTCGAGCACGCGCCGCCGCGGCCGCTCGCGCGGGTGTCGCTCACCGGCGGCCGCGCGGCGCTCGAGAGCGCCGACCGCGCGCTCGGGCTGGCATTGTCGTCGGAGGAGATCGACTACCTCATGGCGAGCTTCGCGCGCCTCGCGCGCGATCCGAGCGACGTCGAGCTGATGATGTTCGCGCAGGCCAACTCCGAGCACTGCCGCCACAAGATCTTCAACGCACGCTGGATCATCGACGGGCAGGCGCGCGCGGAGTCGCTGTTCGCGATGATCCGCTACACCCACGCCCGCAGTCCCGCGGGCGTGCTGTCCGCCTACCGCGACAACGCCGCGGTCATCGCCGGCACCACGGGAGAGCGCTATTTCCCCGACCCGCACGACGGTGTCTACCGCGCCAGCGCCGAGCCGATCGACATTCTCATGAAGGCGGAGACGCACAATCATCCCACCGCCATCTCGCCCTTCCCGGGAGCTGCGACCGGCGCGGGCGGGGAGATCCGCGACGAGGGCGCCACCGGTCGCGGCGCCAAACCCAAGGCGGGGCTCACCGGCTTCTCGGTGTCGAACCTGCGCATCCCCGGCTACGAGCGCCCCTGGGAGCAGCCGTTCGGCGCGCCGGCGCGCATCGCCTCCGCGCTCGAGATCATGCTCGAGGGCCCGATCGGCGCCGCCTCGTTCAACAACGAATTCGGCCGCCCGGCGGTGTGCGGCTACTTCCGCACCTTCGAGCAGCGCGCCGCCGGCGACCCGCCCGAGCGCCTGCGCGGCTACCACAAGCCGATCATGATCGCCGGCGGCCTGGGGAACGTGCGGCGCGCGCACGTGGACAAGGCCGACGTGCCCGTGGGCGCGCAGCTCGTCGTGCTGGGCGGGCCGGCCATGCTCATCGGGCTCGGCGGCGGCGCCGCCTCCTCGGTCGGCAGCGGCAGCTCGAGTGCCGACCTCGACTTCGCCTCCGTACAGCGCGGCAATGCCGAGATGCAGCGCCGCGCGCAGGAAGTCATCGATCGCTGCTGGGCGGCGGGCGAGGACAACCCGATCGCGCTCATCCACGACGTCGGCGCGGGCGGCCTCGCCAACGCCGTGCCCGAGGCCGTGGCCCACAGCGGCCGCGGCGCGCGCATCGATCTGCGCGCCGTTCCGAGCGCCGAAGAGGGCATGTCGCCCCTGCAGCTTTGGTGCAACGAGGCGCAGGAGCGCTACCTGCTCGCCATCGCACCGCAGGGGCTGCCGCGGTTTGCCGCCATCGCCGAGCGCGAGCGCTGCCCGTTCGCGGTGATCGGCGAGATCGAGGCGAGCGGCCAGCTGACGGTGCGCGATCCGCTGTTCGGCGATCAGCCGGTCGACATGCCGCTCGAGGTGCTGCTCGGCAAGCCGCCGCAGCTGACGCGCGAGGTGCGCAGCGTAGCCGTGCGGCGCCGGCGCTTCGACACCGCCCGCATCCAGCTGCGCGAGGCCGCCTACCGCGTGCTGCGCCTGCCGGCGGTCGCCGACAAGACCTTCCTGATCACCATCGGCGATCGCACCGTCGGCGGCCTCATCAGCCGCGACCAGCTGGTGGGGCCGTGGCAGGTGCCGGTGAGCGATGTGGCGGTGAGCATCGCCGACTACCACGGCACGGCCGGGGAGGCGATGGCGATGGGCGAGCGCACGCCGGTCGCGGTGCTGGACGCGCCGGCCTCCGGGCGCCTCGCGGTCGCCGAGGCGATCACCAACATCCTCGCGGCCGATATCGAGTCGCTCTCGCACGTGCGCCTGTCGGCCAACTGGATGGCCGCCTGCGGCGAAGAGGGCGAGGATGCGGCGCTCTACGAGACCGTGCGCGCGGTGGGCAAGGAGTTGTGCCCGCAGCTCGGTATCGCGATTCCCGTCGGCAAGGACTCGTTGTCGATGAAGACCGCCTGGAGCGAGGGCGGCGTCGAGAAGAGCGTGGTGGCGCCGCTGTCGCTGATCGTGTCGGCGTTCGCGCCGGTGAAGGACGTGCGCCGCACGCTCACTCCCACGTTGCAGCTCGATGAGCGCCCGACCTCACTGTGGCTCATCGATCTGTCCGGTCATCGCAACCGCCTGGGCGCCTCGGCGCTGGCGCAGGTATACGGGGAGCTCGGCGAGGAACCGGCGGACCTCAACGAGCCGCAGCGGCTCATACGCTTCGCGGCGGCGCTGGCGGAAGCGCGCGCCGCGGGCATGCTGCGCGCGTATCACGACCGCTCCGACGGCGGACTGCTCGTGACGCTGCTGGAGATGGCGTTCGCGGGACACTGCGGACTGGACATCGCACTGCCCAGGGAGCGCGGCACGCCGCCGGCGCAGTTGTTCGCCGAGGAACCCGGCGTGGTGGTGCAGATTCTCGCCGCGGATGAGCCCAGGTTCGCCGAGCTTCTGGCGCGCCACGAGCTCGCCGATGCCGCCCTGTACCTCGGTGCGCCGGTGAGCGCGCTGCGCGTACAGATCAGGATCGGCGAGACGCAGCTCGATGAGTCCTGGGCGGACCTCAAGCGTGCCTGGTCAGAGACCTCGTGGCGCCTGCGGCGCCTGCGCGATGAGCCGCAATGTGCGGACGAGGAGTTCGCCGCGCAGAGCGCGGAATCGGACCCCGGCCTGTCGGTCTCGCTCAGCTTCGATCCCGAGGAGGACATCGCCGCCCCCTACGTGGCGCGCGGCGCACGCCCGGCGCTCGCCATCCTGCGCGAGCAGGGCGTCAACAGCCACATCGAGACCGCGGCCGTTTGCGAGCGCGCCGGTTTCACCGCGCACGATGTGCACATGAGCGACCTGCTCGGCGGGCGGCGCTCGCTCGCCGAATTCAAGGGTCTGGTGGCGTGCGGCGGCTTCTCCTACGGCGATGTGCTGGGCGCGGGCGAGGGCTGGGCCAAATCGATCCTGTTCCACCAGCGGGTGCGCGAGGAGTTCGAGCGCTTCTTCACACGAGCCGACAGCTTCGCGCTCGGCATCTGCAACGGCTGCCAGATGTTCGCCGCGCTCAAGCGCATCATCCCGGGCAGCGCGCACTGGCCGCGCTTCGTGCGCAACCGCAGCGAGCAGTACGAGGCACGCTTCTCGCTGGTCGAGGTGCTGAACTGCCCGTCGGTGCTGCTCGCCGGGATGGCGGGCTCGGTTCTGCCCGTTGCGGTGGCGCACGGCGAAGGGCGGGCGGAGTTCGAATCCCCCGCGGCCGCCGCGGCCTGCGCAGCGAGTGGCCTGGTGGGGTTTCGCTACGTCAACCACGACGGCAGCCTCGCCAGTGCCTATCCCGCCAATCCCAGCGGCACGCCCTTCGGCATCGCGGCGCTCTCGAACCTCGATGGCCGCGTGACCATCACCATGCCGCACCCGGAGCGCTCGTTCCGCTACCTGCAGAATTCCTGGCGGCCGCGGGATGCCGGCGAGTACAGCGGCTGGATGCGCCTGTTCCGCAATGCGCGCCGCTTCGTGGACTGAAGCCGGCGCAGAATCAGCCCGCTGAGAGTTGGGCGCGCTGATCCATGGGTGGGACGTTGGGATTGGTCTCGTCGAGGAAGAAGCGCCGCACCATGATCGCCTGCTGCAGCTTGCCCTTGCGCACGTAGGCCTCGTACAGCAGGTCCTTGGCCACCTCGAGCATGATCCCGGCCTCGTAGCCGTCGAGCAGCGGCAGTGCGGAGCGCGCATCGAGCTCCGCCCCGAACAGCACGCTCTTCAGCTTGGCGAAGACCTCCGGCGCGATGTCGGCGAGCTCGCGCACCGCGTTGAACTCATCGAACAGGCGCAGCCGGCCGGCCTCACCGAGGTCGGCAAACATCGCCTGCGTCGTGCGGCGGCACATGGAGGCGAACGCGTTGAACGCGCCCTGCCAGAAGCAGGTGAGCGCTTCGCGGAACAGCAGCTCCACGTCTTCCGGGACGTAGGCGAAGCTGAACTTCTCGCGCGCCCGCTCGACCTCGGTGAACTGGGGTGACAGCTCGATGCGCGTCGTGCCATACACCCGCACCGTGAAGCGCAGGAAGATCGGCGCGTGACAGGCGTCGCACAGGTACACCAGGCCGACCTGGTTCGGGCGATACAGCTGCAGGTCCTCGAAGCGCGGCACGGCGCTGGGGGTGATGTGCGCCACCGCCTGGCAATGCGGACAGGTCACGACCAGGTTCTTCTCCTGGTCGTGGTGCAGATGGCTCGCGGAATCGATGTACAAAGACATTGCCGTGCGCGGCGGCTCGTGTTGTTGTGTGTGCCGCGTCGAGTCCATGTTACCTCAGCGCGCGCCCGAGTGCTCGTCCCGTGACCTGCATTGTATTACCCATGGCGGGCGAGTTATGTCACAGCTGGGCGCTCCTCGCAAAGGCGAGGATGCGCGCGGCGAGCGTCGCGTACTCGCCGCTGAAATGATGTCCCTTGCCGACGACCTGCTCGCGCGCGATGCCGGCCCCTGACAACTGCGGGCAGATCGAGTCGCTCTCGCCCTCGCCGTAGACGCACAGCACCGGCACGTGAGTGAGCGCCGCCAGCTCCGGCCGGGTCGGCGCACCGCCGCCGCCGCTCCCCACCCAGTCACTGATGCGCACCTCGAAGGATGCGTCGGCATCGATCCCCAGCAGGCTCAGGCTCGCCACCCGCTCGCGCAGCTCCGGCGGCAGGCGGTTCACCACGAAGGGCAGCACGTCGGCGCCGAAGGAGTAACCGATGAGCAGCACGCGCCGCTTGTTCCAGGCCGCGAAGTAGTGGCGCAGCACGCGGGCCACGTCGCGCGCGGTCTGCTGCGGTGTGCGCTCGGTCCAGAAATACTTCAGCGAGTTCAGTCCCACGGTCGGCACGCCGCTCGCTGCCAGGCGCGCGGCGAGCTCCTGATCGAGCCCGGCCCAGCCGCCGTCCCCGGTCAGCAACAGCGCGAATTCGTCCGACTCACCGCCGGCGTGCACCTCGGTCACCGGCAAGTCGTCGATGTCGGGCGGGGGCTGCGGCGGTGATTCCGCGCGCGCCGTGAGGCGCGCGTAGGCGTCGCGAAACTGCGGCATCCAGTTGCGCTCCACCCCGAAGCCGTGACCGACGAGCGGCAGCTTCACCACCCGTGCGTGCGCCACCTGCGCCGCGAACTCATCGACCGCGTGCACGCTGCACACCTGGTCCTCCTGCCCCTGCAGCGCGATCCACGGCTGCTCGAGGCTCCGCGCGGGCTCGAACATGAGCTCGTGCCGAGGGTTGCGGCGGTAGTGAAGCCCGGCGCCCGGGCACAGCGCGGCGCCGGCGAAATCCTGATTGGCGCAGAAGCCGAGACTCAGCGCGCCGGCGAAGGTTCCGGGCGGCGATTGCACCAGCGCCGCGTACACCACGGTGGCGCCGGAGGAGTAGCCGATCAGCACCGGCACGTGGTACTCGCTCATGCCGATTTCCTTCTGCACCTGGTGGCTGAGGGCTTCGAAATCCGCCGCGATCATCTGGCAGGGCGCGCCGGGGCGCTGCGCCGCCTTCTTGAGGCTGCCGAGGTACTGGCGGATGTCGGCACCGATCACCACCGCGCCCAGGTCGGTGAGCGCGCGCGCCATGCCGATCACGCCGAGGTGCCAGCCGCCGTCGCCGGAGAGGAACAGCGCGACGCTGCGCGGCTGCCCTTCCGGGATGTAGACGGTGACGGTGCCGAAGCGCCCGGCCGGCAGGCGCGTGGCGTAGCTGCCGTCGGCGGCCCGGGGGTGCGCTCGCGCGCCGACGGCGGGGGCGGGGGCCGCGGGGGTCGCGGCGCGCGCGGCGCCGCAGGCCAGCAGCGCGAGCAGACCGGCAGACAGTGCGCGCGGACGGCGCGAGCGCGCGATGAGGGACAGCCGCCGGCTCATCTGGCGAACAACTCCTTCATGCCACCGGCGATGAGCACCGACACATCGACCAGCACCCGTGGCAGGGCGATGCCGCCGCGCGCCACCAGGTAACGCGGTTCCCAGCTCGGCGCGAACTTCGCCTTGTAGCGCCGCAGCCCTTCGAAGTTATAGAAGTGCTCGCCGTGGCGGAAGATGAAGTTGCCGACCCGGTGCCACGCGGGTGCGAGCGGATGGGCTTCGAGGCCCGACAAGGGCGCCATACCGAGATTGAATGAGCGATAGCCGGCCGCGCGCCCCCACAGCATCAGCTCGACGAACAGGTAATCCATGGCGCTGCGCGGCGCCTCCGGACCGAAGCGCATGAGATCCACCGACAGCTCGGCCCGGGTTCCCGTGGTCCACAGGTTGGTGAATGCGGCGGGAGCTCCACCGCAGCGCACCACGGCGAGCGGGAACTGCCGCAGGTACTGCGCCGAGAACGCCCCCATGGAAAAGCGCTTCTCGCCGGTCGATTTGCTCGCGAGCCACGTCGTGGATATGCGCTGCAGCGCCGGCAGCAGCGGCTCGATGCCTTCCGGCGGCACGACCTCGAAGGTGGCGCCGTCGCGCTGCGCGCGGCGGTGCGATTGCCGCAGCTCCGCGCGCGCGGCGCCCTCGAGCGAGAATTCGGCGAGCGGCACACGCGCCTCCTCGCCGATCTTCAGCGCCGCGAGCCCGAGATCGACGTACAGCGCGAGGCGCTCGGGGCCCACCTGGTAGAACACGGTCTGGCCGCCGTGGTGATCGGAGATCTCGCGCAGTCGCCACACCAGCTCTTCGGCGCCGTGCTTCGAGCCCACGGGATCCCCGAGCGCGATCCAGCTGTGGCCGGCGATCTGATACATCACGAAGGCATCCCCGGCGTCGCTGAACAGCAGCCGCTTGTCGCCGGTCAGCGCGGCGTTCGCCAGCGTGGCATCCGCGCCGGCGATCAGTGGGCGCGCCCGCGCCAGCTCCTCGGGGCCGGCGACCGCGGGCTCCGGACGCGCCGGCCGCAGCATGTTCAGCAGCACGTAGGCGCTGCCGAGCACGATCACCGCCAGCGAGGCGCGCAGCATGCGCGGCGCGTTACCGTACAGGGCGAAGGTCCACCACAGCTCATCGGAGTAGCCGACGTGCCGGTGCGAGACGATGCCGATCCACACCACCATGACGATCACGCCGGCGATGCTCACCACCCACACCGGCGTGAAGCGCTCGGCGAGAATGGCGGTAGGGCGGTAGAAGGCACGGCGCCCGAGCATGAGCACGCCGAGCACCGGGGCGAGCAGGATCGCTTCCTCGAAATCGAGCCCTTTCAGGAGCGAGGCGAACATGCCCGCGAGCAGCAACCACACCGAAATGTGATAGGCCGCCTGCACGCGGCGGAACAGCGCGCGCGACAGCACCAGCAGCCCCAGGCCCACCAGGCTCCCGCCGAGGTGCGACACCTCCAGCACCGCGAGCGGCAGGAACTGATGCAGGAACGCGAGCCGCTCGTCGATCGCCGGCATGGCACCGGAGAACAGCAGCAGCGCCCCGGCGAGGAAGGTGAGGGCGCCGGCGATCTGCGGCACCACCGGTGCGATGTACAGGCTCGCCAGCTCCTGCGCCCGGGCGAGCGCCGGGCGCTGCGCCGACAGTTCCTTGGAGGCGAACAGCAGCGTGCCGCACAGCAGCGGCACCAGGTAGTACACGCCGCGGTAGGCGAGCAGCGAGCCGAGCAGCGCGTCCGCCGGCACGTCCGGCAGGGCGAACAGCATCACCGCCTCGAAAACGCCCACCCCGCCGGGCACGTGGCTCGCGATGCCGGCGATCACCGCGGCGGCGTACACGCCGAGGAAGGTGACGAAGCCGACGTGCGTGAGCGGCGGCAGCAGCCACCACAACACCGCCGAGGACAGCGACAGGTCCATGACCGAGAGGGCGATCTGCGTGAGTCCGAGCGCCGCTCCCGGGGCGCGCAGCGCCCAGCCGCGGATCTCGAGCGTGCCGCGCGCGAGGGACGCCCACAGCGCATAGGCGCTCACCGCAGTCAGCAGCAGCGTGCCCACCAGCAGCGACCAGGTGTGGTGCAGATGCAGCACCCTGGCGGCGGGCGCGGGCGCGAACAGCAGCGACAGGCCGCCGACCGTCGCCAGCCCGATACCGAGTGACAGACTGCAGAATGCGGAGATAGTCGCCACCTCGATGGCGGTGATGCCGGCGGTCGCGTACAGCCGGAAGCGGATCGCCGCCCCGGTGAAGGCGGCGAACCCGAGCGTGTGCCCGAAGGAGTAGGCGATGAAGGAGGTGAACAGGATGCGTGTGTACGGGATCGAGCGCCGCAGGTAGCGCAGCGCCAGCACCTCGTAAGTGGACAGCAGCCAGTAGCTGAGCGCGGTGAAGGCGAGCGCGGCCAGCACCCGCGTGCGCGCGAGGGCGTGCAGGTGCTGCAACACGCTGCGCACGTGCAGCTGCGCCAGCTGGTGATGCAGCACCAGCACCACGCCCGCAAACACCAGCAGCGTCGCGAGCGGTCCCGCCCAGCGCCACAGCGTCCGCTCCTCGCGTGCTGGGGTCGGCGCTGCGGTCGTGGCAGACAAGGCTTGCGGCGTCCTTCAGCGTGTCAGCGGCTTGTACCTGATGCGATGCGGTTGCATGGCGTCTTCGCCCTTGCGCCGCCGATAGTCCTCGACGTACTCCTGGTAATTGCCTTCGAACCACGCGACCTGCGAGTCGCCCTCGAAGGCGAGGATGTGGGTGGCGATGCGGTCGAGGAACCAGCGGTCGTGGGAAATCACCACCGCGCAGCCGGGGAAGTTCAGCAGCGCCTCCTCGAGCGCGCGCAGCGTCTCGACGTCAAGATCATTGGTGGGTTCATCCAGCAGCAGCACGTTGCCGCCGGAGCGCAGCACCTTGGCGAGGTGCACGCGGTTGCGCTCGCCGCCCGAGAGCTCGCCAATCAGCTGCTGCTGCTGCGCGCCCCTGAAGTTGAAGCGTCCCACGTAGGCGCGCGAGGGCGTCTCGTAAGCGCCGACCTTGAGCACATCGAGCCCGCCGGAGATCTCCTGCCACACGCTCTTGCGATCATCGAGCGTGTGGCGCGACTGATCGACGTACGCCAGGCGCACGTTTGCACCCAGGCGGATCTCGCCCGCGTCGGGCTCTTCGGCGCCGGTGAGCATGCGGAACAGGGTGGTCTTGCCCGCGCCGTTCGGGCCGATGATGCCGACGATGCCGCCGCGCGGCAGGCTGAAAGAAAGGTCGTCGATCAGCAGGCGCTCGCCGTAGCCCTTGCAAAGGCCGGACACCGCGATCACCAGATCCCCGAGACGCTCCCCGGGCGGAATGTAGATCTCGTTGGTCTCGTTGCGCTCCTGGAATTCGCGCGCGGCGAGCTCCTCGTAGCGCTGCAGCCGCGCCTTGCTCTTCGCCTGGCGTGCCTTGGGGTTCTGCCGTACCCACTCCAGCTCGCGAGCGAGGCTCTTGCGCAGCGCCTCGCGCTCGCGCTCCTCGAGCGCCAGGCGCTGCTCCTTCTGCTCGAGCCACGAGGAGTAGTTGCCGTGCCACGGGATGCCGTAGCCGCGGTCCAGCTCGAGGATCCATTCCGCGACGTTATCGAGGAAGTAGCGGTCATGCGTGACCGCGATCACCGTGCTCGGGTACTCCTCGAGGTAGCGCTCGAGCCAGGCGATCGACTCCGCGTCCAGATGATTGGTGGGCTCATCGAGCAGCAGCATGTCCGGGGCCGAGAGCAGCAGCCGGCACAGCGCCACGCGCCGCCGCTCCCCGCCCGAGAGCGTGGCGATGCTCGCATCCCAGGGCGGCAGGCGCAGCGCGTCCGCGGCGATCTCGAGCTTGCGCTCCAGTTCCCACCCCTGCGCGGCGTCGATCGCGTCCTGCAGCTGCGCCTGGCGCGCCAGCAGCGCGTTCATTTCCTCGTCCGTCATGGGGTGCGCGAACCTCTCGCTGATGTGGTTGAATTCCTCCACCTGCCGGAAGGTCTCCCCGACTCCCTCCATCACCGTGCTGCGCACGTTGAGGGCCGCGTCCAGCTGCGGCTCCTGCGGCAGGAAGCCGATGCGGATGCCGCTCTGCGGGCGCGCCTCGCCCTCGAAGTTCGTGTCGATGCCGCCCATGATCCTCAGCAGCGAGGATTTTCCCGAGCCGTTCAGGCCGAGCACGCCGATCTTCGCGCCCGGAAAGAACGACAGGCTGATGTCGCGCAGGATGACCCGCTTGGGCGGCACCACCTTCGAGACACGGTTCATGGTGTAGATGTATTGAGCCATGCGATTGATTATGGTCGAGCCTGGCGTCGCTGGCGATGCCTTGCACGCCGCACGATGCCTTGCAGGCCGCGGCAAGCGGCGCTGTGTTAGGCTTGCGGACACACCTTTCAGGGAGCCTCATGACCCACATGAGCAGCGTGGCTGTGGTCGTCAGCGAACGCCTGGCGCGCTACGGATTCGGCGACGGCCATCCATTCGGCCCGGACCGTCTCGCCGCCTTCGTGCGCGAGTTCGACGCGCGCGGCCTCGACAAGCGGGTGCGCGTACTCGAGCCGCGCACGGCCTCGGACGATGAACTGCGCTCCTTCCACACCCCCGCCTACCTCGAGTTCGTGCGGGAGCGCTCGCAGAGCGGTTGCGGATTTCTCGATGCCGGCGATACGCCGGCCTTCCGCGGCGTGTACGAAGCCGCCGCCGGCGTGGTCGGCGCCACCTTGAGCGCCATGGAGGCGATCATGCAGGGCGAAAGCCGGCGCGCCTTCGTGCCCATCGCGGGACTGCACCACGCGGCGCGCGATCGCGCCGCCGGCTTCTGCGTGTTCAACGACTGCGGCGTGGCCATCGAGCTGCTCAAGCGCGCGGGACTGAAGCGCGTCGGCTACGTCGACATCGACGCGCATCACGGCGACGGGGTGTTCTACGCCTTCGAGGAGGATGCCGCGGTGGTGTTCGCCGACCTGCACGAGGATGGGCGCTACCTGTATCCGGGTAGCGGCGCACTCCAGGAACGGGGCCGCGGCGCGGCCGAGGGCACCAAGCTGAACGTGCCGCTGCCGCCCGGAGCCGACGACGAGGTGTTCGCCCGCGTCTGGCCGCACGTCATCGCGCACCTGGAGAAGTTCGCGCCGGAATTCATCATCCTGCAGTGCGGCGCCGACAGTCTCGAGGGCGATCCGATCACCCACCTGCGTTTCTCGCCACGCGTGCACGGACGCGCGGCCAAGGATCTCGGCGCGCTCGCCGACCGTCTCGGTCACGGCCGGGTGCTCGCCTTGGGCGGCGGGGGATACAACCGCGACAACCTCGCCCAGGCCTGGACCGCGGTCGTGGAAAATCTGCTGTAGACAGGGCCTGTAGACAGGGCGCCGCGCATGTTCCGGACGACCATGACCATCGAAGGCTTCGATCCCGACCTGGCGCGCGCCATACAGGGCGAGCGCCGCCGCCAGGAGGAGCACGTCGAGCTCATCGCGTCCGAGAACTACGCCAGTCCGCGGGTGCTGGAGGCGCAGGGCTCGGTGCTCACCAACAAGTACGCGGAAGGCTATCCCGGCAAGCGCTACTACGGCGGTTGCGAGTACGTCGACGCGGTCGAGCAGCTGGCGATCGAGCGCGCCAAGCAGCTCTTCGGCGCCGACTACGCCAACGTGCAGCCGCATTCCGGATCGCAGGCGAATGCGGCCGCGTACCTCGCGCTGGTGCAGCCGGGCGACGCGATTCTCGGCATGAGCCTCGACCACGGCGGCCATCTGACGCACGGCGCCAAGGTCAACTTCTCCGGCAAGCTGTTCCGCGCCGCGCAGTACGGCATCCGACCCGACAGCGGCGAGATCGATTACGAGCAGGTGCAGCGCCTCGCCGAGCAGCATCGCCCGAAGATGATCGTCGCAGGCTTCTCGGCGTACTCGCGCGTCATCGACTGGGCGCGCTTCGCGGCCATCGCCAGGAGCGTGGACGCGTACTTCGTGGTGGACATGGCGCACGTCGCGGGGCTGGTGGCGGCGGGCCTGTACCCCAACCCCCTGCCGCACGCCGACGTCGTGACCACCACGACTCACAAGACGCTGCGCGGGCCGCGCGGCGGATTGATCCTGGCGCGGGCCAACGAGGAGATCACCCGCAAGCTCAACTCGCTGGTGTTCCCCGGCACCCAGGGGGGTCCCTTGATGCACGTCATCGCCGCCAAGGCGGTGGCGTTGCTCGAGGCTCTGCGGCCCGAGTTCCGCGACTACCAGCGCCAGGTGCTGATGAACGCACGCGCCCTGGCGGCGCGGCTGGCTGAGCGCGGTTACCAGATCGTCTCGGGCGGCACCGACAATCACCTGTTCCTGCTGAGCCTCGCCGACCGTAACATCACCGGCAAGGATGCCGACGCGGCCCTGGGCCGCGCCTACATCACGGTGAACAAGAACGCCGTGCCGAACGATCCGCGCCCGCCGATGGTGGCGAGCGGCCTGCGCATCGGCACGCCCGCGTGCACCACGCGCGGCTTCACGGTGCGCGAGGTGCAGCAGGTGGCGGATTTCATCGCCCAGGTGCTGGACGCGGAAGGATCGGCGGCGGTGATCGAGCAGGTGCGGCCCCGGGTGATCGAGCTGTGCGGGCGCTTCCCGGTCTACGGGCCGTAGCGAGCGCGCGGAAACCAAGCCGCATGCACTGTCCCTTCTGCGGCCACGTCGAGACCAAGGTGACCGACTCGCGCCTCGCAGGCGAAGGCCGGCAGATCCGCCGCCGCCGCGAATGCCTGAAGTGTGGCGAGCGCTTCACGACCTTCGAAGCGGCGGAACTCCTCATGCCGATGGTGATCAAGGGCGATCGGGGGCGCGAGGCCTTCGATGAGGGGAAGCTGCGCAGCGGCATGGAGAAAGCGCTGCAGAAGCGCCCGGTGCCGCGCGCCGAGATCGACGAGGCCCTCAGTCGCGTGGTGCACAAGGTGCGCAGCCTCGGCGACCGGGAAGTGTCCTCGCGCGCGATCGGTGAGCTGGTGATGGAGGAGCTGCGCCACCTGGACGAGGTGGCCTACGTGCGCTTCGCTTCCGTGTACCGCCAGTTCGAGGACGTCGAGGCGTTTCACGAGGAGATCCAGCGGCTGCGCAGCGCGCGTCCGCCGGCGGGCGGCGCCGGACAGCCGCGCGCGCGCCAGCGCGCAACGGCGCGCGCCGCCAATCGCGGTCAGCTGCCGCTGCTGCCGGCGGAGCCGGCGGCGAACGACGCCACTCCCGCCCCCGGCGACAAGAAGTGAGCGCTCGCGAGCATGTTCACTGACTTCGACCGCGAGGCCATGCAACGCGCGCTCGAGCTGGCCGCGCGCGGGCTTTCGACCACGGACCCGAACCCGCGTGTCGGGTGCGTGATCGCACGCGAGGCACGCATCGTCGCCGAAGGCTGGCACGAGCGCGCCGGCGAGGCGCACGCGGAAGTGCTCGCGCTGCGGGCCGCCGCAGCGCAGGCCGCGGGGGCGACGGTCTACGTGACGCTCGAGCCCTGCAGCCATCAGGGACGCACGCCCCCGTGCGTCGAGGCGCTGCTGGCCGCAGGCGTGGCGCGCGTGGTGTTCGCGGCGACCGATCCCAACCCGCAGGTCAACGGGCGCGGCGCCGCGGCGCTGCGCGACGGTGGAGTCGCCGTGGAAGGAGGACTCCTCGAGCGCGAGTCGCTGGAGCTCAACTGCGGATTCGTGAAACGCATGCAGCACGGGCGCCCGTGGGTGCGGGTCAAGCTCGCCATGAGCCTCGACGGCCGTACGGCGCTCGGAACCGGTGAGAGCCGCTGGATCAGCGGTGAGGTGGCGCGCGAGGACGTGCAGCAGTGGCGCGCGCGCAGCTCCGCCATCCTCACTGGAATCGGAACCGTGCTCGCCGACGACCCCAGGCTCGATGTGCGCCCTGCGGAGGCCGCCGAGCCGGGCGCGCGCCAGCCGTTGCGCGTGGTGCTCGATCGCCACCTGCGCACTCCGCCCGGCGCGCGGCTGCTGTCCGCGGGCGGCGAGGTGCTGGTCCTGACGGCGCAGAGCTCGCTCAAGGACGTGCAGTCGGGCATGCGACTCACCGCCAAAGGAGTGCGCATCGAGACGGTGCCGGAAGAGAACGAGCGGCTCTCGCTCGGGGCGGTGCTCGACAGGCTTGGGGAGCTCGAGGTCAACGAGCTGCAGGTCGAGGCGGGTCCGACCCTCGCGGGCGAGCTGGTGCGCCAGTCGCTCGTGGACGAGCTGCTGCTGTACGTGGCCCCGAAGCTGCTCGGTGATGAGGCGCGACCGCTGGTGAAGCTGCCCGAGCCGCTTCAGATGAGTGAGGCGCTGGGCTTCGCGCTCATCGAGACGCATCAGCTGGCCGATGACCTGCGGCTGCGCCTGCGGCCGCGCGTCGCGGCCGCGCGCCCCGAGTGACTTGAAGGCTGCGGGCGCACTGCAGTGTTTACCGGAATCGTCCAGGACATCGGCACGGTGCAGGCGCTCGAGGCGCGCGGCGGCGATGTGCGCCTCGTGATCGCCGCCCCCCACCTCGATCTGGCGCGCGTTCGCGTCGGCGACAGCCTGTGCGTGAGCGGCTGCTGCCTCACCGCGACCGAGGTGCAACCGCCCACCTTTGCGGCCGACCTCTCGCGCGAGACGCTCGCGCTCACGACGCTCGGAGAGCTCGTGCCTGGCGCGGCGGTGAATCTCGAGCCGGCGCTGCGCGCCGGGGAGCCGCTCGGCGGGCACCTGCTGTCGGGTCACGTGGACGGCGTCGGCGAGATCCTCAGCCGGGACGCCGATGCGCGCTCCCTGCGCCTCACCCTCGGCGCGCCCGCACCGCTCGAGCGTTTCCTGGCGGCGAAGGGCTCGGTAGCCGTCGATGGGGTGAGCCTCACCATCAACGCCGTGCAGCCGGGGAGCTTCGCGGTCAACATCATTCCCCACACTCAGGCGGTTACCACGCTCGGCAGCCTCGCGGTCGGGGCGCGCGTGAATCTCGAGGTCGACCAGGTGGCGCGCTACCTGGCACGGCTGCTCGAGAGGCCGCAGTGAGGGCGCAAGCTCGCGGCGGGGCGCAGCCGCCGCCCAGGGCTTGCCCGGTCGCCGCTAACCCCAGCGGGGTTGCACTTGAACAGTCTGTGATCCCGACAGCGCCATCGGGCTAGAGCTGGAGCAGGCCGCGCCTGATGGCGTAGCGCACCAGCCCGGCGATGTCGTGGATGTCGAGCTTCTTCATGATCCGGTTGCGGTGCGACTCTGCGGTCTTGAAGCTGATGCTGAGAAGACCCGCGATCGCTTTGGTGGTCTTGCCTTCGGCGATCAGCTGCAGGATCTGGCGTTCGCGCGCCGTAAGCGGGTCCTCGGGCTCATTGCTCTGATGCAGGTACGCGTCGACCAGCGACGTGGCCACGCCGGGGCTGATATAGATCGCGCCGCCCCTGACCTCCTGGATCGCACGGATCAGGTCGTCGGCCGCCTGCGTCTTCAGCACGTAGCCCTTGGCGCCTGCCTGCAGCGCCTGCAGGACGTAGGGCCGATCGGTGTACATCGTCAGGAGAATGGCCCTGGTGTCGGGCGACACGCGATGGATCTCGTGTATCGCATCCAGGCCGTTCAACAAAGGCATCGCCAGGTCGAGCACCGCGATGCCGGGCTGGAGACTCTTGGCGAGCTTGCAGGCCTCGTGTCCGTCGGAGGCCTCGCCGACCACCTCGTGTCCGGACTTCTCCAGCAGCGCGCGCACGCCCTGGCGCATGATCTGGTGGTCTTCGGCAAGCAATACCCGGGAGCCCATTTCACCTCCGCAGAGGAATTTCGGCCCGCAGGGTCGTGCCGCCGCCGGGCTGCGAGGCGATGTGCACTGAACCGCCGAGCGCGCCGAGGCGCTCGCGAATGCCGACCAATCCGAGCCCTGTGCCGCCCTCGAGCCTGTCCGCGGCGAAACCGACGCCGTCATCGCGCACGGTACACGATACGCGCTCGGTGGTCTGGCGAAGCTCGACGTTCGCCGTGCTCGCGCGGGCGTGCTTGATCACGTTGTTGAGCGCTTCCTGCGCGATCCGATAGAGCGTGATCTCCACGGCGGGCGCCAGGCGAGCGGCGAGCTTGCCGCTCACCGCGATGGCCACCCCGGCACGCCGGCCGACGTTCTCGGCAAGAAACTGCAGCGCAGGCACGAGCCCGAGCCGATCGAGCACCATCGGCCGCAGCTCGTGGGAGAGGTTGCGCAGCTCCGTTTCGATCTTGCCCAGGAGCCACTTCACCTCGTTGAGACGCTCGCGATGACGCGGCGGCAGTTCGTCCGCGATGTCGGCGATCGCCATGTGCACCGAGGCGAGCAGTTGTCCGGCCTCGTCGTGCAGCGCGTGGGCGATCTTCTTTACCTCGTTTTCCAGCGTCTCGTTCAGCTCCCGCCACACGCGCGCGTCGCGGATCGCCTTCTGCTGCTCGCGGATGATGCGCTCTCGCTCCTGCACGAAACCGACGGCTACGGTGTTGGCGATCCGGTTTGCCGCCGGCTCGTAAGCGTCCAGGATCCGGTTGAGCAGCTTGAAGTCCGATCGATACCTGGCGAAGAACGAGCGCGCGAGCACGTCGCGCAACAGCAGCACGACGCCCACGACCTCGTCGGTCTGGACCCCGCGCGGGACGATGCGCTCGGAGAGGTTGCGCGCATAGGCTTGCAATGCCTCGAACGTTCCCGTCTCCAGCGCATCCACGTAGTTGTCGTACACCGAGGTCACCTCGGCGAAGATCTCCTCGTCGGTCATCGTGTTCAGCAGCCTCGCCATGATGATCCGGCGGGCCCACTCCTTGCGCAGCTCGGTGCGCTGCTGGCGCAGGTGGGCGACCAGCCCGCGCAGCAGCACAGCGCTCGAGTCGGCGCCCGTCTCGAGCGAACGCGGCGCTTTTGCCTGAACGTCTGTCATGGCTGCCTCCTCGGGGAAAAGCGGGGACGGAACATTTTAAATCCGGGCTTCGGCAGATGCAGGTTCAGATCCGGTTCAGATTCTGCGGAACACCAAACCGCCGTTGGTGCCGCCGAAACCGAATGAATTCGACAACGCGACGTCGATCTTCATCCGGCGCGCGGTGTGGGGCACGTAGTCCAGGTCGCACTGTGGATCCTGGCGAAAAACATTGATGGTCGGCGGTGCCACCTGGTCGCGCAGCGCCAGCGCGGAAAAAGCGGCCTCCAAGCCACCCGCGGCGCCGACCAGGTGTCCCGTCATCGATTTCGTCGAGCTCACCGCAATTCTTGCCGCGTGATCGCCGAAGCAGCGCTTGATCGCGACCGTTTCGGCGATGTCGCCCAAGGGTGTCGAAGTACCGTGGGCGTTGATGTAGTCGACTTCGTCGCGGTTGACGCCGGCGTTCCTGAGCGCGTTTGCCATGCAGCGCATCGCTCCATCCCCGTCGTCGCAGGGCGCGGTGACATGGTGAGCATCGGAGCTCATGCCATAGCCCGCGAGCTCGCAGTAGATCTTGGCGCCGCGCGCCTTGGCGTGCGCGCATTCCTCGAGCACCACCACGCCCGCGCCCTCGCCCAATACGAAACCGTCGCGATCCTTGTCCCAGGGCCGGCTTGCGGTCTGAGGGTCGTCGTTGCGGCTGGACAATGCCCGCAGCGCGCATAAACCGGCCACGCCCAGCGGCGACAGCGTGCCCTCCGCGCCGCCGCAGATCATCACGTCGGCATCACCATACTCGATCAGCCGGCCCGATTCGCCGATGCAGTGGGTGGCGGCGGCGCACGCGGTCGCGCTCGCGAGATTCGGACCCTTGAAACCGTACAGGATCGAGAGATTACCCGCGACCATATTGATGATGGTGCCGGGCACGAAATACGGGGAAACCTTGCGCGCGCCGCCGTTATGCAGGCCGTCGTGGGCATCTTCGATCATGGGCAGGCCGCCGATGCCCGAGCCGATGTTGACTCCGATGCGGTGGGCGTTGTGCGGGCCGACCTGAATGCCGGCGTCCTTGATCGCTTCGATCGCCGCCGCCAGGCCGTAATGGACGAAGGTATCCATGCGGCGCGCTTCCTTGGGCGGCAAATAGCGGGTGACATCGAAACCCTTCACCTCGCCCGCGATCTGCGAGCCCAAGCCGGAGGGATCGAAGCGGGTAATGCGGGTGATTCCGGACTTGCCGGCAACGATATTGGACCACGCCTCGGTGACGCCGATTCCGACTGGAGCAACGATGCCGAGACCGGTAACGACTACTCTGCGCTTTTCCATAGGGCTTCACTGTTATGCCGTGAAATCTCCGCTTCGGTTTTGATCCGTGAGGCTGATCACGATTTTTCCCAATTGCTGCGCGCGCTCCAGGCGCTCGAAGCCAGAGCGCGCCTGCGCCAGCGGGTAGACCCGGTCGACCACGGGCCGCAGGGCGCCCGCGGCGAGGGCGCTGACCGCCGCCGCGTATTCCGCCGCATTGCCGAGCGTGGATCCCAGGAGAGCGTACTGATTCCAGAACAGCCGCCGGAGGTCGGTGACGACGCGGGGGCCAGTCGTGGCGCCGCAGGTCACCAGGCGGCCGCCCTTGGCGAGGACGCTCAACGAGCGTTCCCAGGTGGTCTCGCCGACGTTTTCGATCACCACGTCCACGCCGCGGCGACCGGTCAAGGCGAGCACCTCCCTCACCACGTTTTGTTTCGCATGGTCGAGGGTGATATCGGCGCCGAGCTTGGTCGCCTGGGCGAGCTTCGCCTCGCTCGAGGACGTCGCGATCGTCCGAGCACCGCACAGCTTGGCGACCCGCATCGCGGCCAGGGACACCCCGCCCCCGATCCCCCAGACGAGGACTGTCTCGCCCGGCCGCACGCCGGCCCGCGTCACCACCATGCGCCATGCGGTGAGGGAGACGAGCGAGAATGCGGCCGCCTCGTCCCAGTCCAGAGGCGGGTCCAGGGTCGGGAGCCTGGCCAGGTTCTGCTCGGGAATGACCACGTACTCGGCGATCGTGCCCGGTAGGTGTTCCCCGAGTACCCGGAAATTCACGCACAGCGATTGATCGCCGGCGCGGCAGTACTCGCAGCTCCCATCCCATACGCCCGGATTGATCATCACCGGATCGCCCGGCCGCACGGCGGTCACCGCTTCCCCCACTTCCTGCACCACCCCCGACCCGTCCGAGCCCAGGATGTGGGGGAACCGGTACTTGACCGCCAGACCGCGGATCACGAAGACATCCAGACGATTCAGCGCGGCTGCCCGCACCGCCACCCGGACCTGGTGTGGACCCAAGCCCTGGGCCGAAGGGTCGGGAACGTCCGCGATCTCGATCCGATCGAGGTCCCCCGTCGCGCTGATGACGCAGGCGCGCATGGTTTTTCCTTTCGTCCTCAATGGCCTCCTAATCCCCTCGGGCTGAGCACAACCCGATTCATGCCGCACTGTCGGTCGTGCACCTCCTCGAAGGTCTCCCGGATCCGGTCCATGGGTCGGGTGGTGACGAGCGGCCGGATGCGGATCCTTTCCCGCAGCACCTGGTCCAGAACGTACGGGTAATGCTCGGGCGGGCAGCCCCAGGTGCCGCGGACCTCGGCGTCGTAGGCCATCAGTCGCGAGAGGTGGTAGGACACCGGCTCCGGGCTGAAACCGACGACCACCACCATGCCGGCATAAGCCAGAAGTTCCAAAGCGGTCTCCTGCCCGGCCTGGGTCCCGCTCATCTCGAAGATCTTCCAGCCGGATCGGGCGTCGAGGCGGTTCTTCCGGCACAGAGACCGGAATTCCTTGCGGACCTCCCAAGGGCTGCGGCCGGCCGCAGGAAGAGGCAGGTCGACCCCGAAGGCCTGGCTCTGCGCCAACTTGTCCGGGCTGCGGCCGATGCCGATCACGACCTCGGCGCCCAGAAGCTTGGCCCACTGGGCCATGTAGATCCCCAGGCCGCCGGTGACGCCGACGATGATGACCCGGTCGCCCTGCTCGAGACCGCCCCGCAGCGCCGCCTGATACGGTGTAGCCACCGCATCTGCCACCACCGCCAGCAGCTCCAGGGGAATTCCGGCTTGCTCCGGGACCTCGCACAGCTCCCGGGTCGGCACCGGGATGTGGCTGGCGAAGCCCCCGTAGGGACCGTAGCTGTTCCCCGGCATCTTCTGCGACAGGCACCGGTTGGCCCGGCCGGCCCCACACAGCCCGCAACTCCGGCAGGGAAGAATGGTGGGAACAATGACTCTTTTCCCGACCCAGGAGGCGTCCCCGGCCACCACGGTTCCGCTGATCTCGTGCCCCAGGGTCAGAGGCGGCCTGGACACCGTGGGAATGCCGCCGAAGAAATACCCGAGATCGGTCCCGCAGATGCCGCACCCGGCGATCTGGACCAGCGCCTCTCCCGGGGCAAGCGCCGGGAGAGGCAGGAGGCGCTGTTCGAGGTGGAAAGGCGGAGAGCCCCGCGCGTCTTCCCGCTCCCCGGCAGAAGCCACCATCTGCCAAGCCTGGATGGCCGAAGGCAGCGTCGATGCGGCCACGAGTCCGGCTACCGGGCTTCGGTCCGCCGCAGCCACAGCGCCTCCAGGGCCGCCGCTTCCGCCGTGTGCCACGGCGTCCAGGCATCTGCAGATTCCCGCGGGCCGGCTTTGAGCGCCCGCAGGTCTGTCGCGTCCCGGGCCCGGAATGTTTCGATTGCCGTGCTCACCTGCCCCGCGAAATCCCGCCCTTCGAAAATCCGACCAACCAGGCCAACTCTGTAGGCGGCGCGGACGCCGAGGGAGTCCCCGCTGGTGACCAGCGCGAGGGCCTGCTCGGAGGCGAAGTGCCGGTGGAGGAACCGGATTCCCCCCCAGGCCGGAATCAGTCCCCGCTTGCATTCGGGAAAGCCGAAGACGGCGCGGGCGTGGGCCCACCGCAGATCACAGGCCAGGGCCAGCTCGAACCCGCCACCCAGGGCGAGGCCATTGATCGCAGCCACGGTCAGCGCATTCAGCCCTTCGAGGCGGCGGATGAGGGTCTGCCCTCGCCTGAAGAAATCCAAGGCTTCCCGGGGCGGGAGCGCTTCGATGGCCGCCAGATCGACTCCCACGGAGAAGACCTTTCCCTCCCCCCGCAGGACCAGCAGCTTGACGTGCTGCGCCTCGGCCACGGCGGCGAGCGCGCCTTCGAGCTCGTCGAGCAACGCGGGCGAGATGGCGTTGCGGCCGTCCTCCCGGCGCAGGACCAGATGCGCGACACCGTGCGCAATCGAGAGCCCGATCGACCCGCCGCCGCTCGCAGCGGGTTCAGGCCCGGGCGACACCGAGCAGCGAGACTCCATGACGGCTGGAAACGGGTAAGGCGATATAGCCGGTTTTCTCCACCCGGAGGCGTTCAGTGGCCTTGATCCTGCCCGCCTGCAGCAGCGGCAGATATTCGGGGCCGATGCCCAACGGGTCGCCGAGATCGAGGTCAAGGGTTTCGGCCTCCGCCAGCGCCGCCACGGGCAGGGGCTGCGGGATCGCACGCGGCAGCCGGAAAGCCGGCGCGCAAGGGCGCGGCTGCGCAAGCCCCGGGCTCTCGAGCTCGATCTCGGTCAACACCACGCCTGCGCGCGCCCCCCGCTGCCGCGCCCGCTCGGTCCGTTCCAGGCAGAAAATACAGGACCACTCTGAAACAGGCCGCGCCGCTTGCCCGTTCACCAGGCTCTCCGAAAAGCCGGTGAAGACCGTGTGGCAGCGTCCGGTTGCAAGCAGCTGCCGAGCCCGGCGCAGAAGAAGGAGCGAGAGGTTGGATCGGCCGGCCACGGTGAGATTCGGCCCCTTGATACCGTGGGCCAGGGCTGCCGTCGCCGCGGCGATGTTGTAGCCGAAGTTGGAGAACAGCGTGCTCGACAGGAGCTTTCCCTGCCGGGCGCGGAGCTGCTCGTAGGCCTTGTTCCGGGTCGCGCCGGGCCCCCGCGTAGCCGCCAGCAGGATGCCGAAGCCGTAGGGATCCTGCGCCACCGCGTCGGGCGCGATGCCCGCATCCCCCATCGCTTCCTCGAGGGCGACGATGGCGTTCTTCGCGAGCGGGTCCAGGTAACGGGCGATCTGCAGTTTGGGGCTTTTGATGCCGAGCAGCTCGGTGAGTCCCCCGGGGGGCAGCGAGCCATTCCCGGCGGTCCGGCACGGCGCCTCGGCTTCGCCCAGCGCGCGGAAAAAGCTCTCCTTGCCGCCCAGAGGGGAGAGGAGACCGATCCCCGTCAGCAGGATGTCGCCAGTCATGGATCGGTCCACTGGTCGGCGTTCACCCGGGAGAAGACGAGGGCGCCGTTGCAGCCGCCGAATCCAAAAGAGTTGCTGAGGGCGTGCTCGAGAGCGGCCACCCTGGCTTCGCCGCAGACCAGATTCAGGGGCAGTTCGGGGTCGGGCGCCGCCACGTTGAGGGTGGGCGGGATCTTCTGGTCCCGCAAGGAGAGCACCGTCGCGACCGCTTCGAGGGCGCCGGCGGCGCCCATGACATGGCCGATGGCCGGCTTGATCGAGGTGACCGGGATCCGCGCTGCGGCGGGCCCGAAGAGCTCTCGGATCGCCGCGTACTCCATGCCGTCATTCAAGGGGGTTCCGGATCCATGCAGGTTGATGTGGTCCACATCCTCCGCCTGGATGCCGGCATCCTCCAGGGCCTGCCCCATGACCTTGACCGCGCCCGCACCGCTCGGGTCGGGCCCGGTGATGTGATGTGCATCGCAGCTGTAACCGGTGCCGGCGCACGCGGCATAGGTGGGGAGTTCCTGCGCCAAGCTCTCGCGTTCCAGCACCAGGATCCCAGCCCCTTCGCCGAACAGGGTCCCGTCCCGCTCCGGGGTGAAGGGGCGGATGAGGGTCGGGGTCAGGGTATTGAGGGCCGAGTGTCCGAGGTATTTCATGCGGTCCAGCGTGTCCACCCCGCCGCACAGCACGACCTCGTAGCCCTCGTGCCGGATCATGTCCTTCGCGATGCCGATGGCATTGGTGCCGGCGGCGCAGGCGGTGGTGACGATGAGTGCCTCGCTGCTCACGCGGTAAGCGTCCGCAAGCTCCTCGACCAGGCCAGCAAAGTCGTCGTAGGTGTCGACCTGCTCCCCGCCGCACTCATCCAGCTGGTCGATCGACTTCTCCACCAGGGACATGCCCAGCGAGGTGCCGAGCACCAGCCCGACCTTTTTCTTCTGCAGGTAAGCCCGGGTCCAGCCGGCATCCTTCAGCGCCTCGTCCATCGCCAAGCGGGCAAAGAGAGCGATGCGAGAGTCCAGCCGGTAGCGCTCCGCGTATTCCCGTTGGGCCGCAGAGAGCCGGATCTCCCCGGCGAGCACATTGCGCAGGTGTTCCTGGCGGAAGTTGGCGACCGGCTTGATGCCGGTCCTACCGGCCAGAAGCCCGTCCCACAACTGGGCGGTGTCCTCGCCGAGCGCGCTCACGCTGCCCAGTCCGGCGACCAGGACCCTGGGCAGGGAGAGGCCTCTTCCAGAAGCGTCAGCCACGGCTTTCCGAGACCACGGGCTCGTCCCCCCGGGCGGCGATCTTGGCGAGGACGAGGCTGCTCAGCCGGTCCAGGGTCCGCAGATTCTCGCTCGCGGCCTCGTCGCTGCTGATCTCGATCCCGTATTTCTCCTCGAGGATCGTGACGAGCTCGATCAAGCCCACCGAGTCGACGCCGAGATCGCTGGCTATGGAATCCTCCAGCTTGATCTCGCCCTCGGGGATGGACACAAAAAGATCCTCGACGAGGACCTTCTTCAACTCCTTTACGATCGTTTCCTTGTCGGTCAAGGCGTGTTCCTCACTCTCGGATTGATGACTCATAGGGGTTCAGGCTGCTTCAGGCGGGCGCCGATCTGTTTCGCCGGCCTCCCCTTGAAGTGGTAGAGCTGCGGGTCATAGAACCGGAACTCGGAGGGAATCAGAAAGGCGGGCAGATGCCTGCGGCACAAGCTCTTCAGTTCCTGCACCAGGGACTCCTCCGAAGACACCCGGGCCTTGAGGGTGGCGAGAAGGTGTTCCCCTTGGGCGCTTTCCACCCGGGTGACGTGCACTTCCTGCACGTCGGGATGGGTGAAGATGATCTGTTCGATGTAGCCGGGGTGCACCTTGCGGCCCCGGAACTTGAATTCCCCGTCCCGGCGCCCGAGCAGGTAGAGAAAACCATCGGCGTCCAGCCGGCCGAAGTCCCCGGTGAAAAGCCAGCCGTCGCGGACTCTCGCGGCAGTCTGGACTTCATCCCGGAAATATCCGTTCATCAGGGAAGGGGTCTGCAGCACCACTTCCCCGAGTTCTCCCGGCGGGCAGGGGTGCCCCGCCGGGTCCAGGATGGCGATCTCCACCCCCCGCAAGGCGCGACCCACCGACTGGGGCAGCGAGGCGAAGAACTGCGGCGCCAGCGTGGACACCCGGGGGCCGGCTTCACTCAAGCCATAGGTAATGTAGCAACGGGTCCAGGGCAGGCAGCCCTGTATCAAATTGGCCACGTTCGGCCGGCAGCGGTCGCCACCCACGGTGAGATAGCGCAGCGAGCGCAGGGCCCGGAAGTCGCCGCCACGGTTCTGCAGCAGGTATTGGAAGATGACCGGGCTTCCCATCAAGAGGTTGGCGCCGTAGCGCTCCACCAGGGTGTGGACGAGTTTCAGCTCGATGACATGGGGTGTCAGGACGGTCGTGCCATGCAGGCGCAGGGTACTGAGCAGGCAGGCGTTCAGCCCGTAGCTGTAATTCACCGGCAAGACCTGGAGGGAAATGATCTCCCCCTGGAGGGCCAGGCTTTCCAGGTGCATGTCGATGTTGCGGCGGATCGCCCGGTGGCTGAGCCGGACCGCCTTTGGATGCCCGGTGGTACCCGAGGTCAGTATGAACAGCGCATCCTCCTCAGGATCGGCGACCGGGCGAGCATCGGGGACTGACTCGGCGCGGGGCACGTCCCCGCAGAAGGCGACCTGCAGGCCGGTCCCGTCCACCTCCACGAGGCAGCACGCCGTGCCGCTCAACGCTGCCTTGATCCTGCGCTGCAGGCTCGTGTTGGTAATGATGAGCGCGGGCTTGAGGAAGCCGAGGATGACCCGCAGCTCCCTGGGCTTGGTGTAGATGTCAAGGGGAATAGCCACCCCGCCGACCTCGGAGACGGCGAAGAGCGCAACCACGAACTCCGGAGAGCCCGGCAGGAGGAGGACGATCCGCTGCCGGCGCACGGCGGTCCGTTCCCTGAGGCGAGCCGCCAGAGCCCGGCTGTGCCGGCAGAGCTCGGCGTAGCTCAGCTCGAGGCCGTCCTCCGGTGATACCAGGGCGACTCTGCTCGAGCCCCGGTGCTGGTATAGCAGCTCGTGGAGGAACCCGGAGTTGTCCGGTGCCGACATCGCGCCTCCTACCACGGGGCGTCCGCGAAGCGAGCGACGCGGGTCTTGGCCAAGGTCAGCCCGCCCTTGACGACGCTGCGATCGCCGACGGCGGCATCTCCGACGAAGATACCGATCGCTTCCTCGAGCTTCTTCGGCCTCATCGCCATCTCCAGGGTATCGCCGGGATAGATCGGCGCCAGAAACCGGAATTTCACCGACGTGATCAGCGTCATCTCGTCGTCCGTGATCTGGCCCATGGACAGCTTGAAGAAAATGATCGCCAATTGAGCGAAGCCCTGGACGACTTGGGTGGCGGGCATGATGGCCCGCTTGGGGAAGTGACCGACCAACTCGGGGGAATTGCCGGTCACGCACTTGATGGCCTCGATGTATTCCCCCTCACGGTAGTCGGTGATCCGATCGAGCATGATGAGCGGATATCGGTGCTCCAAGTACTTTTCCTTCATCTCGGAGAAGCCGATGACCCTCTTGCCGTTCTTTTCCACCCTGGGAGCAGGCTCTCGCAACGCGGCCTCCCGGAAAGATTGAGTCGGGGACGAAACGTATCCTGGCTTTGCAGGCATCAGAAAAATTCCGAGCTCGTCTACGCGCTCAATTAGAGACGAGATGGCGATCAAGAAAAATCGGGCAAATGCTGCAAAATATGAGGGGCAACTACCCGATCGAGCCGGTCACCCGATCCCGACGCCTAGTACTCTCTGCGTCGCCGTACTCTCTGCGTCGCCGCAGGAAGCCCAGCAAGAGCTCGTTGAACACCCGAGGGCGCTCGAGCATCGGCGAGTGTCCGCACTGCGGGATCGTCTGGAGGTGGAGGGTGTCGAGCGCGCGCGCCCACAGCTTCCAATATTCGACCGGCGTCACCCGGTCGTTCTCGCCCCAGGCCAAAAGGACCGGACACCGTATCTCCGGGAGAATGTCCTCGAGCGGGTACTCGCGGCTTGCTTTGAGGGCGCGCACGGCGTTGGCGAAGTGGTGCCGCTCCGAGAGCACGTCGGCGGTCCGCCGGATCATGTCCTCGGTCGCGCGGCTGGGATCGTGAAACAGGTTCTCCACGAGCCGCAAGACAAACTCCCGCGATATTTGGCGCGGGGTCCCGATCGCCAGGTTGATCTCCGGTTCGAGCCCCGGTGCGCCGCTCACCACCAGCGAGTCCACCCGCTGCGGGTAATGACGGGCAAAATCCAGCGCCACGAGCCCACCCAGGGAGTTGCCGCACAGCGTGCAGCGCTCCACCGCGTGTTCGTCCAGCACGGCGCACAGGGCGGGGCGCAGATCTTCGATTCCGCCTGAACGCCAGTCGAGGACCGCGAGCGGATCGAGCAACCGGATGACGCCGAACCCCTCCGCGCGGAGGCGAGCGCTCGTAGACTCCCAGAGCCACTCGCCGGCGAAGAGCCCGGGCAACAGCGCGACCGAGGCTTTCGTCCGGGAGGAGGGAGCGTAGTCGTATCGGAACCCCGCAGGCTCGATCCCTGCTGCGGGTAACAAGTCAGGCACGGTAGATGTGACGTCCGGCTCAAGGTTTGAGTCGGCGCAGGTGTTGTTGGTCACGGAAAAGGCCGCGGTGACCGTGTTGCCAACAGTGGCCACATCGGGTTCGGTCGGTTGGAGGTGGAATCAATCTAACGGTTGCGGCACGAGGAGAACATCGGGTGAAAACAGGAACGCACGATCGTCAAATCCCGTAGCGGGCCAGCGTCAAATGCCTGCCGATATCATCGCAAAGCGATGACACTCGTCCCTACGATGAGATCTCATTGGAGTGCGTGTGCGCCTCGTCGCGGGCTCGCACCGCCGGCGACCGAAGGGCCGATCATGGCGAGGATCTCCTCTACCAGCGTCCTCCCAAAGAGAAATGCCGTTCTGTGTCCCGCCGGGAGCCACCGGATCGGCGGCTGGCCGTGCGTCTGCCAGAGCTCCTCCGTAAATTTGCGCGGCAGGAGGAGGTCGTACCGGGCATTGAGCATCAGCAGGCGGCGCGCCTGGCTCCGTCCGGCGTAGGAGGTGGGATTTCCCGCGGCCCACAGGGCGGCGAGCCTGGAGCGCGTCATCCCCCGCGCCTCCATGGCCCGACGGTACGCCTGGGTGAGCGGGCTTTCCCACACGATCCCCGCGACGTCTCCCCCCGCGATCACGGAAACTCCCAAGTCCAGAGGCTCGAGGGCCATGAGGACGTGGGCGAGAACCCCGCCGAGGCTGAACCCCACCACACCCACCGGCGCGCCGCGCCCGCGCAGCAAGCTCAGAGCGGCGCGGCTATCGACGACGGCCTGTCGGAAGGCGGCCGCGGTCCAGAGAGGGTCGCCTGAAAGGAAGCAGCCCCCGCTCGGCGTCCCCCGCAGCGCTCGCTCCCAGTGAAACGGTAGGGACATGAGCGCGGCGCTCACGCCCTGGCCCGCCAGACCCCGGCAGAACCGGTCTTCGAACCATCGGTCCTGGCGCCAGATTCCGGGCAGGACGAGGAGAGCAAAGCGGGAGCGATGATGATGGGCGGGACGGTAAAAGCGAACCGCGACCCGGTCATTCGCAGCGATCCCCAAGGGGACCGTGCTCGAGAATGCCAGCTGCTCGATCGCGAGCCCGTCGGCTTCATCGAGTTTCTCCCGGACTTCGGGACGGACGGGCGGCGGGGGCGGGTAAAAGCGGCTCGGCTCCCTGAGCGCCAGGGGATCCAGGCAGGCCGTCTCGGAGAGAGGGCTGGCGCCCGGTGCCGCCAGCGCCGGCGAGGGGATCCGGCGAGCCCCGACGCGGTCGCACCACTCGCAGAGCCTGCGCCAAAGCCCGCCGTCCAGCCTGGCTGCGTTGGGGCACATCGAATCAATCCGCAGCAAGGCAGATCGTCACTCAACCTGAACGGCGTATCCCGGGGTCGCGATCATCGTCTGCTTTCTTCCGCCAGTTGCGATTGCGGTGAGCCTACGGTTGCGGCGAGAGGAGAACAATCCGGTAAAAACGCCAAAGCGCGAGCGTCAAATCCCGTAAGTGGCCCACGTCAAATTCCACAGTTGCGATGAAGAACCTGCGCTCCATCGAAGGTGCACGCGAAGTTGGCTCGAGGACGGTGGCTGCGAGAGCGGCCGGAAATGTTATGTTGCCGTTTGTTGCCGCGGCAGGCGGCGCCTTGGCGCCATATCAGCGGGGCCGCCATATCAGCGGGGCCATATCAGCGGGGAGGGAGTTGGTACGCGCCGTGCGCCGGCGAGTGCTCGGGTATACTGACGGGCCGTATCACCCGGCCGCGCACCATGTCCAAGATCCTGCCACTGACCGGTAAGGGCGCACCCGCACCCCAGGCGCCGGCGCTCAATTCCGTCGCGGAGATTCTCGCCGAGCTGCGCGCCGGCCGCCTGGTCGTCATCATGGACGATGAGGATCGCGAGAACGAGGGCGATCTCATCATGGCCGCCGAGCGCGTGACGCCCGAAGCGGTCGCCTTCATGATCCGCCACACGAGCGGCATCATCTGCGTGCCGATGGAGGAGCAGCACCTGGCGCGTCTGGAGCTGCCGCAGATGGTGCCGGTGAACGACCAACAGCAGCGCACCGCCTTCACCGTGTCGGTGGATGTGCGCGCCGGCACCACCACCGGCGTGTCCTCGGCCGACCGCGCGGCGACCATCCGCGCGCTCGCGGCCGAGGCCTCGGTGGCCGGCGATTTCGCCCGGCCGGGGCACATTTTCCCGCTGCGCTCGCGCCGCGGGGGGGTGCTGGTGCGCGCCGGGCACACCGAGGCCGCGGTCGATCTGTGCCGCCTGGCGGGACTGAAGCCGGTGGGCGTGCTGTGCGAAGTCATGAACGAGGACGGCAGCATGGCGCGCCGGCCGCAGCTCGAGGAATTCGCGCGCCGGCACCGGCTGAAGATCGGCACCATCGCCGACCTCATCCGCCACCGCCTGCGCACCGAGCGCTCGGTGGAGCGCATCTGCGAGCACAGCGTGCAGACCGAGCTCGGCGAGTTCCGTCTGTATGCCTACCAGGACCGCGCCAACCTCGAGGTGCACGTGGCGCTCGCCCGCGGGCGGCTCGACGGCCCGCAGACTCCGCTGGTGCGCGTGCACCTCGCCGACACCCTGCGCGACCTGTTCGGCATACAGGGGGCGACGCGCGCGTGGACGCTGCGGGCGGCCCTGCAGCGCATCGCCGAGGC